>CAJUAT010000008.1:30318-63434 GCA_910584525.1 uncultured Muribaculaceae bacterium
AAGCCACATCCATCACATACGTTACATTAATCACATAAGCCACATCCATCACATACGTTACATTAATCACATAAGCCACATCCATCACATAAAACCATGATTCTCGGTTTCAGGCAGATTTTTCAAAAAGATTCCATGCAATGCGGAGTGGCTGCATTGGCTATGGTATGCGCACATTATAGAAAACACACCACAGTGACTGAAATCGAGAAGTATTGTCATCCCGGACCGGAAGGTGTGTCGCTGAAAGGCATTCAGGATGCCGCAACAAAACTGGGATTCGAATCCACAGCCGCCCGCATTCCTCTCGATGACCTGCCACGCTACCCCTTGCCGGCAATCCTGCATTGGAACCAGAACCATTTTGTGGTTCTGTATAAAGTCAGGAACGGCAGATACTATATAGCCGATCCGGCAAAAGGGAAATACCGGCTGTCGGAAGCCGAGTTCATAAGCCATTGGACATACGATGCTCGCGACGGTGACAAAAAAGGGATAGCGTTGCTGCTGACTCCCGGCTCCGCTGATACGACCGAGGAAGCTACAGATGACGGCTCTGCCATTTCCCTCGGATTCATATTCGGAGTGCTCCGGAAATACCGACGACCTGTCACCGGCGTTTTCTTCGGCTTGCTCACGGGATGCCTTCTCCAGCTGATATTTCCTTTTCTTACACAGGCTATAGTAGACCTCGGCATTCGCCACAACGATATCAGCCTTATATGGCTTATTCTGTTAGGCGAGCTGTTGATTGTCCTGGGAAGCACCGCCACGGATTTCATTCGTCGATGGTTGTTGCTGCACGTCTCCATGAGGGTCAACATATCGTTGGTCAGCGAGTTTTTCATAAAGCTCCTCAAACTGCCCATGTCGTTCTTCGAAACAAGACTTATGGGCGACCTGCTGCAACGCATAAGCGACCATTCCAGAGTGCAGAATTTTCTTACCTCCCAGCTTCTCGGCACGCTGTTCTCCTTCCTGAGCTTCCTGATTTTCGGCGTGGTGCTGCTGATATACAGCCGCCTTATCTTTCTGATATTCTTATGCGGCAGTCTCGTCTATGGCCTCTGGATAGCTCAATTTTTACAGCGACGCAGAATCATCGATTACGAACTTTTTGAACAACAGGCCATAAACCAGAACAAGACTTACCAGTTCATCACGTCCATGCAGGAAATAAAGCTTCAGGACTGCGAGCGGCGACGACGCTGGGAATGGGAGGATACCCAGGCCGACCTCTTCACGGTACAGATGAAATCCCTGCGCATGCAGCAGACTCAGGAAGCCGGTTCGGTTCTGATTAATGAAGTCAAGAACATCCTTATCACCGTCTTTGCCGCCACCTCGGTCATCAACGGCCAGATAACCCTTGGCGCAATGCTGGCGATACAGTACATTGTCGGACAGCTCAACTCTCCGGTGGAGCAATTCATGCAGTTCATCTATTCTCTTCAGGATATGAAAATATCTCTTGAGAGGATAAATGAAGTCCATAACGGCAAAAACGAGGAAACCGGCACCGCGAAGGCCTCCGATTTCGCCGGCACAAAAGATATCCGCCTTAGAGCGCGTTCCTTAAAATTTCGGGGCCGTAGGGGCGGCTCTTTTCGAGCAGATTTATCTCCCTTTGGTCGATGAGCTAAAGGTTTTCGAGTCGAGGAGGGAGCGATGCGGGCATCGTGACCGACGAGACCTCGGAAAAGATGCCGAAAAGAGACGGGGCGGAGGTAATTTGAATACCATTGGGGTTATGGCCCTGAAAGGGAATTACCTCGTTCAATACCCTTTTGGTCTCAGTATCATAGAACAAAGATTTATTCTCTTTCCATCGACTGGTCGGCCGGCCATTCAGGGAATCATCTCAACCGTGTTTATGACCTCAACGGCGAGGCTCCTATTGAAAACAGAAGCAAGACTTCATTTAATTTCTTCTGGATAGTAGCCACCTATTCAAAACAGCTGAATAACAGAAATTCAATAGGTCTGAACATATATACCAACAATAACTTCTTCGATACCGATTACACCGGTTCCTATACCGGAAATACCAAGGTAACCAATTCATTCACAAGAGCGGAAGCCACCTACAACCAACGGTGGAACTTCGGCCTCAGCGTAATGGCGCGCGCAGGAGTCATATATACTCTCAACAGGCAAAATGACATCAACAACAGCTCCCGATGGACACCCAGAGGATATGTCAGGGTAGGATATACTTTCAACCCCAAAAGCTCATTGTACGCCACCTGGAATCTGACTTCCGGCATCCCCGGCACCGACGATGTAAAGGATGTTGTACAGCGTGAAAACGAACTGTTATGGACCATGGGCAACCCTCTGCTCCATGGCGGCATCTTCAATTCGGTCAGCATCGGATACAATTATATGCCGGCAAAAATATTCTCGCTCAATGTCACCGGCATATACAAAAACTACAATAAGGTTCCGGTGTCCATATTCGAGACGCTACCCAGATATGACGGCATAGTAAGGACTCTCAGCGATGACAACCGCGAGCAAGACCTGACAGCCGCCGCTTCATTCAATCTTTTCCTCCTTAACAGGAAGCTCGTTTTCGGCGGAGGCATAGAGTGCCACTATCAAGTCAACAGAGGAATACACCCTCTTTCCGACACCAATGTAGCCGGTTTTATCAATGCCAGATACTCGTTCCGTAATTTCACTGTCCGCGGTTTCTTCACATCAGGAGAAAGAAGCATCAACGACACCCAGGGGTTCATAAAACACATCCCTTGCAGATACGGAGTAAGTGTCGCCTACTCTGTGGGTGAGTTCAAGGCTTCGGTGAAGTTCAACAACTGGTTCTCGCATGGCAAGTCACTCAGAGAATACAGTTCGGCCCATTACGATTATTCGGGTTGGATATGGGACAGCAATATGGCCCGGGCTGTGATGCTCGACCTCACCTATACCTTCCCCTATGGCAAGAAAGTGGACCGCAACAACGAAATAGAGGCCGGCCACGCCGGAAAAATATAATAGACTGATTAAGGAACACAGCTTAGAGTGTGTAGGGAGTGTGTTCCTTAATCACATTATATCCCGCGATTTTGCAGAATGGAATTTTTTTTGTAATTTTGCGGTTGGAAAGTGCGGACGACTACACAGTGGCCGTCCGTAGCTATGAACAAAAACAAACAAACCAACGAAATGAATCATTACGAGACCGTTTTCATTTTAACTCCCGTTTTGTCTGACGAACAGATGAAGGAAGCGGTAGAGAAATTCAAGGACGTTCTTAAAGAGAACGACGCGAAGCTGGTCAATGAAGAGCTGTGGGGGCTGCGCAAGCTTGCCTACCCGATCCAGAAGAAATCGACAGGCTTCTATGTACTGTTCGAGTTCGAGGGCGAGCCGACGATCGTGAAGCGTCTTGAGACGGCATATCGCCGCGACGAGCGCGTGATACGCTTCCTGACATTCCGTCTCGACAAGTACGCCGTAGAATACGCCGAGAAGCGTCGCAACAAGAGAGCAGCATCCGCAGCAGAAAAACCCGCCGAAGCTCCCGCCGAGGCCACAGAACAGAAGGAGGCTTAAACCATGGCAGCTAACAACGAAATACGCTATCTTACTCCCCTCACGGTTGACGTCAAGAAAAAGAAATACTGCCGCTTCAAACGCAGCGGTATCAAATACATCGACTACAAGGATCCCGAGTTCCTCAAGAAGTTCCTCAACGAGCAGGGCAAACTCCTCCCCCGCCGTATCACCGGTACTTCCCTCAAGTTCCAGCGCCGTGTGGCCCAGGCCGTGAAACGTGCACGCCACCTCGCCCTGCTCCCCTACGTGACAGACCTCATGAAATAATGTATAACCTTTAAAGCACCGTAAAGATGAAAATAATTCTTAAGCAGAACATCCCGAGCTTGGGTTATAAGGATGACATCGTAGAGGTAAAGGACGGCTATGGCCGCAACTACCTGATACCGCAGGGACTGGGCATCATCGCATCGGACGCAGCCCTTAAAGTGCTGGCGGAGAACCAGCGTCAGCAGGCCCACAAGCGTGCCGCCATCCTGGAGAAAGCCCAGGCTGCCGCCGCCGCTCTCGAAGGCGTTCGCCCCGTGATTACAGCCAAGGCTGCCGCCAACGGCAATATCTATGGCTCCGTAGGCGCAGCTCAGATCGCCGAGGCACTCCTCAAACTCGGCCACGAAATAGACCGCAAGATCATCGACCTCGAACCCGCCAAGATGATTGGCGAACACGAAGCAAAAATCCGCTTCCACAAGGAAGTCACCGCTATCGTGCCCTTCGAGATCATCGCCGAAGAAGAAGACTGATTCCCGTCTCTTCACGCGGCTCTGTATCAGCATAGCCATCACAACACAGGCGCTTTCTCACGGAAGCGCCTGTGTCTTTATATATTTTTTTGTAATTTTGCAATTGAAGTCGTCATGGATAACGACCTCAGCAATATCAAAGATAACAGATATAAGAATATATTCCATGAAGAAAACCCTGATAACGATGATGGTGGCGGCGGCTGTGTCGCTGGGCTGCCAGGCATCGCAACATTATGTGGGCGGCGACATATCGCTGCTTCCCGAGTACGAAAAGGCCGGCGCCATATATAAAGACCGCTCCGGCAAACCAATCGCCGAGCTGCTTCCATGGCTTCGCGAACAAGGCATGAACGCCATGCGCGTACGCCTCTTCGTGAACCCCGACAAATACAAGGCCCAGCACCAGAACGACCAAGGCGACACAAAGTATGATCCCAACGCCTGCCAGGACCTCGAGTACATACGCCCGCTCTGCAAGCGTATCGTCGACGACGGTTTCGACCTGATGCTCGACTTCCACTATTCCGACACATGGGCCGACCCCGCCAAACAATGGACACCCATCGACTGGCAGGGACTTTCCGACGAACAACTCTATCAGAAGATTTACGACTATACCAAGGAGGTGCTTCTGACTCTTAAAGCCGACGGAGTGACCCCTGCGTTCATACAGCCGGGCAACGAGATCACCTACGGCATGCTGTGGGGTCCCGTGGGAACCTCCAACCCTAAGAAGACCCTCTCCAACAGCAGCGCCAACTGGGACCGCTTCGCCACGCTCCTCAAACAGGCAATCAAAGCCTGCAACGAGGTATGCCCCGAGGCAAAAATCATCCTCCATACCGAACGCATTCCCAGCACCTCGGTGCTCTCCAACTTCTACACTCAGATGAAAAACCGCGGAGTGCCCTACGACATCATAGGACTCAGCTACTATCCCTACTTCCATGGCGACCTAAGCGTGCTCACCAAAGTGCTCGACATGCTGCAGCAGAACTTCTCCGACAAGAACATCATGATCGTCGAGACAGGGTACAGCTACAAATGGGCCGTACCCGGCTCCAATTTCGACTTCAGCAACAAATGGTCGTACTCCGACGCCGGTCAGGCATCCTTCGCCCGCCAGCTCGTTGCTCTACTCGAAAAATACCCGGCAGTCGACGGCCTCTTCTGGTGGTGGATGGAGTACAATGCCTTCGGTACCACCCTCAGCGGCTGGTACAACGCTCCCCTCTTCGACTCCACTACCGGCAAGGTAACGCTGGCTCTCAAGGAAATATGCAGCTTTGCCACGAGCGGCATAAACGACGTCGAGGCGGATAGCTCCGCCCCGACGCAATGGTACAATCTGCAGGGTATGCCCGTGGATAAACCCACGACACCGGGCATATACGTCACCCGCGGCAAAAAAGTCCGCATTCCCTGACACGAAGACATAGAGCGCGCCTCTAAGAGCGCATTCCATCAAAGCCGGCTGTCAGGCCGGATTCACGGCGCCACGGCCCTCGAGCAAGGCAAACAGCTGCTCGGAGGCCGTGGCTGTCTTTACCTTGTCGATAACATCTGTCACCCCCCCGTCGGCATCCGTGACAAACGTGGTGCGCACCACGCCCATGTATGTCCGGCCGGCCATCTTCTTCTGCGCCCATACGCCGGCGAGCTCTATGAGTCGCAAATCCGTGTCGGCGATCAGCGGGAAGGGCAGACTCTCCTTCTCCGTGAACTTCGCATGGCTCTTCTCCGAGTCCTTGCTCACGCCTATGATCTGATAGCCCATCTTCCGGAACGTGTCGTAATTATCGCGAAACGACTTGGCCTCCAGCGTGCACCCCGAGGTCATGTCCTTGGGATAAAAGTAGATGATGAACTTCATGCCGGGATAATCCGACAGCTTCACATCCTTCCCCTCGGCATCCTTGCCGAGGTAGTCGGGAAATTTGTCTCCTATATTCATAACATTTCTTTTTATCTTACTCTATTATAACAAAATTTCTCCGGAATTATCGTAAGTGCGCAAAATCATTGTTTTTTTGGGAATCACAGAACTGATCGGAACTGCACCGAGAGTTCACAGAACATTTTTAGCTACACTAATTCTCAAACGTTCACGGAAACGGAAGGTAATTCCATTCATATTATTTGGTGCGTTAGGATAAAAATGAGTAATTTTGTATCCCGTTATGAGACGAGGATTCGACAACGAGAAATATCTCCGCATACAGTCGGAGCATATACAGGAGAGAGTAGGCACATTCGGCAACAAGCTGTATCTCGAGCTTGGGGGCAAGCTGTTTGACGACTATCATGCGTCGCGCGTACTGCCGGGATTCGAGCCCGACAGCAAGCTGAAGATGCTTGGCAAGCTGAGCGACCGCATAGAGATAGTGATAGTGATCAGCGCCACGGACATCGAGAAGAACAAGGTACGGGGCGACCTGGGCATCAGCTACGACATGGATGTGCTGCGCCTGAGGCAGGAGTTTCAGAAACGCGGCTTCATGGTCAGCTCTGTGGTGATCACCCACTATAACGGGCAGAGCAGCGCGGCGGCATTCCGCGAGAAGCTCGACCGCATGGGCATACGCACCTATCTGCATTACATGATAGAGGGCTACCCCACCAACGTGCGCCTCATAGCCTCAGACGAAGGCTTCGGCAAGAACGATTATATAGAGACCACGCGACCGCTGGTGATAGTGACGGCGCCGGGCCCCGGCAGCGGCAAGATGGCCGTATGCCTCAGCCAGCTCTACAACGAGCACAAGCGCGGCATAGAGGCCGGTTACGCCAAGTTCGAGACATTCCCCGTGTGGAACCTGCCGCTGAAGCATCCGGTGAACATAGCCTACGAGGCGGCCACCGCCGACCTCAACGATGTCAACATGATTGACCCCTTCCATCTGGAGGCTTACGGCAAGACGGCCATCAACTACAACCGCGACATTGAGATATTCCCGGTGCTCAACGCTCTCTTCGAAGGGATCTACGGCGAGAGTCCCTACAAATCGCCCACCGACATGGGCGTCAACATGGTAGGCTTCTGCATCGATGACGACGACGTATGCCGCGACGCATCGAAAAACGAGATAGTGCTCCGTTATTTCCAGGCGCTCAACCGACTTGCGCAAGGCGACGGCAACGATTCCGAGGTAGACAAGATAGAGCTGCTGTTCAAGCAGGCGGGCATCGACACGGGTTACCGCAAGGCGATAGCAGCGGCCCGCGAGCGTGCCGAGCGCACCGGCCTCCCCTCATCGGCCATTGAGCTGGCCGACGGCACAATCATCTCCGCCGGGTCGAGCACCCTGCTGGGACCCAGCGCAGCCCTCATTCTCAATGCCATAAAGCATCTCGCCGGCATAGACCATGCCGTAAAGCTTATCCCCCAGGAGCTCATTGAGCCTATACAGCACACCAAGACGGTCTATCTGCAGGGCAACAACCCGCGGCTGCACACTGATGAAGTGCTGGTGGCGCTGTCGGTGCTGAGCACCCGCAATGAAAATGCCCGGAGAGCGCTTGAGAAGCTCCCCGAGCTGAAAGGTTGTCAGGCCCATTCCACGGTGATGTTGGGCGAAGTGGACCATAAGATCTTCAAGAAATTGGGTGTAGGCCTCACCTGCGACCCGGCCCGCAAGCCGAGGTAAGGCTCTCGCGTATGACAGACCGCTAATCGAGCTTTAGCACGGCGAGGAAAGCCTTCTGGGGAACCTCTACGGAGCCGATGCGTTTCATACGCTTCTTTCCCGCCTTCTGCTTTTCCAGAAGTTTGCGTTTACGAGATATGTCGCCGCCATAACATTTGGCGGTGACATCTTTTCTTACGGCCTTCACCGTCTCGCGCGCTATGATCTTGGCTCCGATAGCCGCCTGTATGGCTATGTCGAACTGCTGACGCGGTATCAGCTCCTTGAGCTTCTCGCACATGCGCCGTCCGAACTTCACGGAATTGGCTTCGTGGGTAAGCGTCGACAAGGCATCCACGCTCTCGCCGTTGAGAAGTATGTCGAGCTTCACCAGCCGCGACTCCCGGAAACCGTTGAGATGATAGTCGAAGCTCGCATACCCTTTGCTGATCGACTTGAGTTTGTCGTAGAAGTCTATCACTATCTCCCCCAAGGGCATGTCGAAGGTAAGCTCCATACGGTTGCCGGAGATGTATTCCTGCTTTACGAGCTCTCCGCGCTTTGAGAGGCAGAGCGTCATGATGGGGCCTATGTAGTCGGCCTGCGTGATGATGGTGGCCCGTATGTATGGCTCCTCTATATAATCGATAAGCGTGGCTTCCGGAAGTCCGGAGGGGTTGTGCACCTCGGTGACATTCCCCTTCTTGTCGTGCACGAGATAGGAAACGTTGGGCACCGTGGTGATCACGTCCATGTCGAACTCACGGCCGAGACGTTCCTGCACGATCTCCATATGAAGCAGACCGAGGAAACCGCAACGGAAACCGAAACCGAGGGCTGCCGACGACTCCGGCTGGAATGTGAGCGACGCATCGTTGAGCTGCAGTTTCTCCAGCGAGGCACGCAGGTTCTCGAAATCCTCCGTATCTATGGGGTACACACCGGCAAACACCATAGGCTTCACCTCCTGGAAACCCTCTATTGCCTTGTCGCAGGGGCGCTGCACATGGGTGATGGTATCGCCCACCTTCACCTCGCGGCTCGTCTTGATGCCGGAGATGATATATCCCACATTTCCGGCGGAAATCTCGCCGCGCGGCGACATGTCGAGCTTCAGCACACCCACTTCGTCGGCATGGTATTCCTTGCCGGTAGACACGAATTTCACGAAGTCGTCCTTGCGGATAGTGCCGTTCACGATCTTGAAATAGGCTATGATGCCCCGGAAAGGATTGAACACGGAATCGAAAATCAGAGCCTGAAGAGGAGCATCGGGGTCACCTTTCGGGGCGGGGATGCGCTCCACAATGGCCCGCAGAATCTCGTCGACACCCATGCCGGTCTTGCCGCTGGCGCGTATTATCTCCGAACGGTCGCAACCCAGCAGGTCCACTATCTGGTCCTCCACCTCGTCGGGCTTGGCGCTCTCGAGGTCACATTTGTTGATTACCGGTATGATCTCCAGGTCATTGTCGATTGCCATGTAAAGGTTTGAGATTGTCTGGGCCTGTATTCCCTGCGATGCGTCGACAATGAGCAGAGCGCCTTCGCAGGCGGCTATGCTGCGCGACACTTCGTATGAGAAGTCCACGTGTCCCGGAGTGTCAATGAGGTTGAGGGCATATTTCACGCCATCCTGCTCGTAATCCATCTGTATGGCGTGGCTCTTGATGGTGATGCCACGCTCGCGCTCCAGATCCATATCGTCGAGCACCTGAGCCTCCATATCCTTGGCATCGACGGTGCATGTGCGCTCCAGCAACCTGTCGGCAAGAGTCGACTTGCCATGGTCGATATGCGCTATGATGCAGAAATTCCTTATTCTATCCAATCTTTATAAATTTTATAAGACTCCATTCCTTATAACAAGAAATGGAGTCAGCTATTGTATTTGCGAGCCGGAGCGGCGCAAGCCACTCCGGCTCTGATGAGTTAAGCCATCGGGCAGCGGGGCTTGATCTGCTTGAAGAAGTCGTTGCCCTTGTTGTCGACGAGTATGAATGCGGGGAAGTTCTCCACCTCGATTTTCCAGATAGCCTCCATGCCGAGCTCGGGATATTCGAGGAGCTCCACATTCTTGATGGAGTTCTGGGCGAGGATAGCAGCGGGACCGCCGATAGATCCGAGATAGAAACCGCCATGTTTCTTGCAGGCGTCGGTGACCTGCTGGCTTCTGTTGCCCTTGGCGATCATCACCATCGAACCACCGGCGGCCTGGAACTGGTCGACATATGGATCCATACGTCCTGCGGTGGTAGGGCCGAAAGAGCCGCTGGGAAGTCCTTCGGGCTTCTTGGCCGGTCCGGCGTAGTAGATGGGATGGTCTTTGAGATACTGCGGCATCGGCTCGCCGGCATCGAGACGCTCCTTGATCTTGGCGTGCGCTATGTCGCGGCCCACGATAATGGTGCCGTTGAGACTCAGTCGGGTCGATACGGGATATTTGTCGAGCGTCTCGAGAATCTTCTCCATCGGCTGGTTGAGGTCTACTTTCACCACCTCACCTTCGCCGGCGTTGCGGTATTCCTCGGGAATGAGCTCGGCGGGGAAGGTGTCGAGTTTCTCCACCCATATGCCGTCCTTGTTGATTTTGGCCTTGACGTTACGGTCGGCGGAGCAGCTTACGCCCATACCCACGGGGCAGCTTGCGCCGTGGCGCGGCATACGGATCACCCTGATGTCATGGGCGAAATACTTGCCGCCGAACTGGGCGCCGAGTCCCAGGCAATGGGCAGCCTCCAGAAGTTCCTTCTCCAGCTCCACGTCGCGGAAAGCATGGCCATACTCGTTGCCCTTGGTGGGCAGATTGTCGTAATACTTCACGCTGGCTTTCTTGACGGCAGCGAGATTGGCCTCGGCCGATGTGCCGCCGATCACGAAGGCGATGTGATAGGGAGGACATGCCGCCGTGCCCAGAGTCTTCATCTTCTCAATGAGGAAGGGCACGAGGGTCTTCTTGTTCAGGATGGCCTTGGTCTCCTGGTAGAGGTATGTCTTGTTGGCGGAGCCGCCACCCTTGGCCACGAAGAGGAAGTTGTATTCCATTCCCTCGGTGGCGTGAATCTCAATCTGGGCGGGGAGGTTGCATCCGGTATTCACCTCGTCGTACATATTGAGAGGAGCGTTCTGTGAATAGCGGAGATTGTTCTCGGTATAGGTCTTGTACACGCCGAGGCTAATTTTCTCTTCGTCGTCGCAACCTGTCCATACCTGCTGACCCTTGTAGCCGGCGCAGATGGATGTGCCTGTGTCCTGGCAGAACGGGAGTACGCCCTTTGAAGCCACCTCGGCATTGCGGAGCATGGTCAGGGCCACGTATTTGTCGTTCTCGGAGGCCTCGGGGTCACGGAGTATCTTGGCCACCATCTCGTTATGTTCGCGGCGCAGGAGGAAAGAGCAGTCGCGGCTCGCCTCGTTGGCAACTACCGTCAACGCTTCCGGATCCACCACGAGTATCTCGTGACCGTTCCAGTTCTCCACCCGTACATAATCTCCTGTCACTTTGCGGTATTCCGTCGTGTCGGGTCCCAACGGAAACATCTCCTGATAATGAAATGGTTTTGTAGCCATGATATTTTGATTTAATTATTTTATACTCAGGCCGCAGGGAGTAAGTTCACTCCCCTTCCGGCATCGATGCAAAATTAATGAATTTCCGCGACATGAACAATAATTTGCATGAGTGCCCATATTTTTATAATTTTGCAACGCTTATTGTGTACAGGCGGTCGAAAACCGCCCGATGGAATATTGCATCACTTGTATATTATAACAGAAACATGAAGATAAATAGACCGCTCATGACCTGCGGCATCATGGCCGTGCTGATAACATCCTGCAGTGCGCCAAAAGATGTGACATATTTTCAAGATATAGTACCGGGTCAGGAGATACCCGTAATGTCGGAGACGCCTATCACCCTGGAGCCCAACGACAAGGTTCAGATATTGGTAAGCACCAGCGACCCTCGCCTCAACGCCCTGTTCAATCTGCCGGTGGCCTCCACCCGCATGTCGGGGAGCACCACCTCTGCCGATGCTTCTTCCTCAGCCACCAATGGCGAAGTAGCACCCTATACCATCAACAAGGCTGGCAACATCAACTTCCCGGTATTGGGGCAGCTCCACATCGCGGGCATGACGCGCGACGAGCTCGCCGAATATATACGCCGCGAACTTATCAGCCGTGACCTTGCCAAGAACCCGATAGTTACGGTGGAATATCTGAATCTGGCGGTATCGGTGATGGGCGCCGTCAACCGACCGGGGCGCTACGGCATCAGTCGGGAGGATTTCACCATAATCGATGCCCTATCCGCCGCCGGCGACCTCACCATTTACGGCCGCCGCGACAATATCAAGGTAATCCGCAAGGAGAACGGCGTGCAGAAAGCTTATTACATAGACCTCAGCTCGGGCAAGAATGTGTCGCAGAGCCCCGTCTATTTCCTGCGTCAGGGAGATGTGGTATACGTGGAGCCTAACAATACCATGAAACGTAACGCCACCCCCAACGGAAACATATGGTCGACGCCGGGCATCTGGCTGTCCCTCCTCTCAAGCGCCATCGGAGTCACAACCCTCGTGCTCACCCTTACAAAATAACGACGCGCACAATATCACTTACCCGTAATCAATGAACGAAATCATCATATACTGATGGCAACCACGATAACCACAAAGAACATCCAGAACAACCAGCGGCGCGGAGGCGTCAAACTCAAGGAATTCATATATATCTGCATCACCCATTGGCCATGGTTCATGCTGTCGATAGTGCTGTGCATGGGCATAGCGTGGCTCTATCTCAAGAAGACGCCGCCAACCTACGTGCGCACGTCGTGGGTGATGATCAAGACCGACAACAACGGCAACACCATGTCGAGCCAGGCGGCGATGTTCCAGGACCTCGGCCTCAGCAACTCCTACAACAGCATCATCAACGAGATCCAGGTTCTCAAGAGTCCCGACCTGATGCAGGATGTGGTACGCCGGCTGAACCTCGACATGAATTACAGCGTACCGGGCCGCTTCCGCGACGAGGTGCTTTACGGCAGCTCGCTGCCCGTCACGGTGACGATGCCCGACCTCCCCGACGAGGCTTCGGCATCCTTCAGGCTCAACCTCAAAAGCAACGGCGACTTCACCATGTCGGACATATTCCTTAACGGCCGCGACCTGAACCGTGGCGAAATCAGCGGCCGCCTCGGGGTACCCGTCAAGACACCTCTCGGCAATGTCACCGTAAACCCCGCCGGCAAATTCGACAGCAAGGACTCCTTTGAGATCAACGTGAGCCGCATACCGCCCAAGGCGCTTGCCAAGGGAATGGCCGGCAGTCTGGAAGTGGTGGAGAATCTGGAGACGTCCAACATCCTGGAGATGTCGTACAAGGATGTCAATCCGGAACGCGCCGCCGATATCGTGACCGAGCTCAAAGCCGCCTACGACGCGCGATGGATGAAAGAGAAACGCGAGGCCGCCGACAATTCCAGCAAGTTCATCGACGAGCGCATATCCCTACTGCAGCAGGAACTCGGCAACGTCGACAACGACATATCCTCCTTCAAGAGCTCACACCTCCTCCCCAACGTGGATGCCGCCGCCAACATCTATATGAACCAGGCCACGCAGTCGTCGGCCGCGCTCCGCGACCTCCGAAACCAGGAATACATGGCCAAATATATCCGCAACTACCTCCATACGTCGGAAAACAACCATAAGCTTCTTCCCTCCAACTCCGGGCTGACCAATCCGGCAATTTCGGGAATGATAGCGCAATACAACACCAAGATTCTAGAGCGCAACTCGCTGGTGTCGCAGAGTTCGACAAGCAACCCGTTGGTTACGGAGATGGATGCTCAGCTCAGCGCCATGCGTCAGGCCCTTGTAGCATCAATCGACAATGAGGTGGTGGCCATCACCGAGCAGATACGCAGCCAGGAAGGCCTCAGCGGACAGGCCACATCACGCATAGCCTCCAACCCGCAGCAGGCCAAATATCTCCTCAGTGTGGAACGCCAGCAGAAAGTGAAGGAAACGCTGTACCTCTACCTTCTGCAGAAGCGTGAGGAGAACCAGCTCAACCAGGCCATATCATCCTACAATACCCGACTGATACGGGAGACAGACGGACCCGACGGGCCAATCGCCCCCCTCGGCACGCAGATCATGACCATAGCCGGACTCATCGGTCTCTTCCTCCCCATGGCCATACTCTACCTCAAGGAGCTGTCGGTAAGCGTGGTCAGAGGCCGCAAGGATATCAAGCAGCTGAACATACCCTTCGCCGGGGAGCTCCCGTTCAACGGGAAGAAGGATAAATCCTTCAAGACGGCGGGACACCACAAGGAATATGCCCAGGTGGCCGTGAAGGAAAATTCGCGCAACGCCATCAACGAGGCCTTCCGCGTGATCCGTACAAACATAGAGTTCATGAACGGCAGCGGCTCCGCGGCAGGCTCACAGGCGATAATGCTCACCTCGGCCAACCCCGGCTCCGGCAAGACGTTCGTGACTTACAACCTCGCCAAGAGCTTCTCGATCAAGAACAAGAAGGTGGTGGCCATCGACCTCGACCTCCGCAAGGCCTCGCTCAGCAAATACGTCAGCGAATGCTCTTACGGAATATCCGACTATCTGGCCAACCGCGTCAACAACATCGATTCGATCATCGTGCCTGTGGACGACGCCCCCAACATGTCGATAATACCGGTAGGCACGCTGCCTCCCAACCCCACGGAGCTCCTCTTCTCCGACAGACTCAACGCCCTGATCCAGGACCTCAGAAACCATTACGACTACATCTTCATAGACTGTCCGCCTGTGGAGGTTGTGGCCGACTCCACGATAATCAGCAAATATGCCGATTCCACTCTGTTTGTGATCCGCGCCGGTCTGCTGCGTCTCGACATGCTCCCCGTAATCGAGGAATATTACTCAAAGGGCTCCTACCCCAACATGTCGGTAATCCTCAACGGCACCATCAACCCCACAAGCCGTTACGCCCTCCGTTACGGCAACCCCTACAGCTACGGTTACGGTTATGGCTCCATCTACACCTACTCACACGAGAAATAAGCGATGAAAGGAATAGTACTCGCCGGCGGGTCAGGCACCCGTCTTTATCCGATCACGAAGGGAGTGAGCAAACAGCTTCTGCCCATCTACGACAAGCCCATGGTATATTATCCCATCTCGACCCTCATGCAGGCGGGTATCAGGGATATACTGATCATCTCTACTCCTTACGATCTGCCCGGCTTCCGGCGGCTTCTGGGCGACGGTTCCGACTATGGCGTACATTTCGAGTATGCCGAGCAGCCGAGCCCCGACGGGCTTGCCCAGGCCTTCATCATAGGCCGCGACTTCATCGGCGACGACTCCGTATGCCTCGTGCTCGGCGACAACATCTTCCATGGCGCCGGTTTCGACAAAACCCTCCGCGAGGCTGTGGACTGCGTGGAAAAGGAGAACAAGGCCACCGTGTTCGGATATTGGGTCGACGACCCGGAGCGCTACGGCGTAGCCACATTCGACAAGGAGGGCAACTGCCTGTCGATAGAGGAAAAACCGCAGCACCCCAAGTCGAACTATGCCGTGGTGGGGCTTTACTTCTATCCCAACAGAGTAGTGGACATAGCGGCCAACATCAAGCCATCGGCGCGTGGCGAGCTTGAGATCACCACGGTGAACCAGGAGTTTCTGAATTCCGGCGAGCTCAAGGTGCAGACACTCCCGCGGGGCTTCGCATGGCTCGACACCGGCACGCACGACTCCCTGGCCGAGGCCTCGATATATGTGGAGGTGCTCGAAAAACGCCAGGGACTGAAGATTGCCTGTCTCGAAGGCATCGCATACCGGCATGGCTGGATAAGCCGCGAGAAAATGACCGAAATCGCTCGGCCTATGTTGAAGAACCAATATGGTCAATACCTCATGAGGGTTATTGACGAACTTGACCAGAACCGATGAACGTGATAAAGACCGCCATAGAAGGCGTGGTGATAATAGAGCCGAGGGTGTTCAAGGACAGCCGCGGCTACTTCTTTGAGAGCTACAACAAGAGTGTATTCGACCGAGAGGTGGCGCCGATAGAATTCGTGCAGGACAATGAATCCTGTTCGAGCTACGGGGTAATGCGCGGACTGCATTACCAGCGGCCGCCCCATGCACAGTCGAAGCTTGTGAGATGCGTCAGAGGGCGCGTGCTCGATGTGGCTGTCGACATACGCAAAGGCTCGCCCACTTACGGGCAGCATGTCGCCGTGGAACTCTCCGAGGAAAACAAACGTCAGTTCTTCATTCCCCGTGGTTTCGCCCATGGCTTCGCCGTCCTGAGCGACACCGCCGTGTTCCAGTACAAATGCGACAACTTCTATGCACCCGAAGCCGACGGCGGTATCTCGATAGTCGACCCGTCGCTCGGTATCGACTGGCATATCGACCCGACACATGCGCTGCTGTCGGAGAAAGACACTCTCCAGCCACTGCTGAAAGACTTCGAGTCGCCATTCACTTTCTGACAATCATAGCGAATGTCGCGGCGGCTATGTTTCCCACTGATATGCGGCATGACGGTCGTGCTGTGTGTGTACCTCGATTGCACCACGGGTCGCCACGACCTCAATCTGCTGTTGGTGGGATGCGCCGTCCTTTCTCCCCTGCTGCTCGCCTTGCCCCAATGCCGCAGATTCATTCCGCGCACCGACATACCAGTAGCCCTTTTCCTCCTTCTCCTCTCCATCTCCGCAATACTGCTGCATAAGGATTCCTTCCGCTGGCAGACCATTGTCCTTTCGTGGGCACTCGCCTTCTACTACTCCATGTGCGTCCGGCTGCAGACCGCCGACAAAACGCCTCCCGAAAAATTCCTGCGTCTCCTCAGGGCGATAGTCTACGCATATGCCGCCACGTTGTGCATACAGCAGCTCTGCGTATTGGCGGACATTCCCGTATTCAACAGCATCACTTCTTACGGCAACAACAGATGGAAGCTTAACGCCTTGGGCCCCGACACGCCTGTAATGTCGCAGACTCTCGGCGTAATCATGGTGGCCTACGGAGGCATCTCCATCCTGCACAACCGGGAAGCTACCCTTTTCGCCGACATACGCAGGTATCCGTTGCTGTGGATATCCTTCTGCTGGTGCCTCTTCTCCACCGACAACGCCTCGGCATATGTGGTATTTCCGGTGACACTTCTTCCATGGTATAAACAGCGATATCTGCCGTGGGTATCGCTGGCCGTGGTGGTATGCGCCGGGATATTCCTGTTAGCGGCACCGGGGCTCGAGAGCCACAAGCATTACCGCCGGCTGAGGGATGTTGGTGCGGCCACGCTTACGCTCGACGAACAGCAGATAATCAAGGCCGACACGAGCATGTCGGCCCGCGTGGCGACAACGCTGGCCGTGGCCCGAGACATGAATCCCGCCGACAGGTCTTTCTGGACCGGACATGGCACCGATGCCGACACCCGGCTGATACAAAGCAAATATCCCGACATAAGTTGCTTCGTGGTGGAGGGCCCGCAGATAATACGTGCATGGTACAATTACGGATTCTTCGTATGGCTTGCCCTTGAGGCCATGGTGGTGGCCATATGCCTCGTACCTCGCAAACCGCTCACATGGCTTTTCGCCCTGATGGCTGTGGCTCAGACCGGACATTACAACTGCCCGATGATGTGGCTCATTCTCCTCCTCGCCACCCAGTACAGGATTTATTCCTCAAGAATGCCGAAGGGGCAACATATGGCCGCCGCCAACGTTAATAATACTGCAATAACGCGATATGGAGAGGAATAAGAAAAAAGTGGCGGTGATAGGTACGCAGGGCGTACCGGCCCATTACGGGGGCTTCGAATCGCTCGCCGAAAACATCATCGGTCAATACCAGAGCGATGACGTTGACTACACTATATTCTGCTCCAGCCCGCTGATGGACAAGACGTTGCCGCGTTACAAAGGGGCGAAGCTGCGCTATGTGCCCATCAACGCCCATGGCGCCAGCAGCATCCCCTACGACATAGTGTCGATGCTCAAGAGTCTCCGCGGTTACGACACGCTGCTGATTCTCGGCGTGTCGGGGTGCATGAGTCTTCCCCTGATCAAAAAGATCACGAAGGCTCGGATTATCGTCAATATCGACGGCCATGAATACCTTCGCCACAAATGGGGCACCGTAGCCCGCACGGTGCTGAAGATGTCGGAGGCCGCCGCCGTGAAGTATGCCGACACGGTGATAACCGACAACAAGGGTATCTACGACTATGTGAAGGCCACCTATGGCCGGGAGGCAGAAATCATAGCATATGGCGGCGACCACGTGATGCGTACCATCCCGGTGCGCAAGCAGCACCTGATACTCGACAACTATCATCTCAAGCCGGGCGCCTACCCCCTGGCCATGTGCCGCATAGAGCCGGAGAACAACTGCGAGATGATACTGCGTGCCTTCCGGGGCTTTTCGCAGACGATAGCCTTCATAGGCAACTGGGGATACTCCGACTATTCGAAGCGGCTATATCAGGAATATGCCGACGAACCCAACATAAAGCTGTTCGACGCCATCTACGACCTGGATGTGCTCTACGCTCTGCGCAACAACGCGTGCTGCTACATCCACGGCCATTCGGCCGGCGGCACTAACCCTTCGCTTGTGGAAGCAATGTTCTTCGGGCGTCCGATACTCGCTTTCAACGTCATCTACAACCGCGAGACCACTTTCGGAAACGCCCTCTATTTCGATGACGACCTGCAGCTCCGCGACCTCCTCGAATCGGAACTCCCCGATGCCCATATCCTCGCACTCCAGGCCAAAAAATTCTATTCCTGGGCTACAATTGCCCGTCAATACGAAAACCTTTATTAGACGCTTTTAAGATTTGTTAAACCGGCCGATTTGGGGAGCGCCGGATTTTTTTGTAATTTTGTTATCCATACGGCGATGCCCGCGGTGGCGTCCTTAGTGCGTGATTTTTAGAACACGCTGTTAATACCCAAAAGCATGCGATTCAAACACATCATATATCTCATATTATGCTGTCTGTTGTGCGCAGGCAGCGTGGAGACCATTCCGGCAATGGCAGCATCCACATCTGTTTCAAAATCGAAAAGCTCCAAGAAAAAATCCTCTTCCCGATCCAAAAAGAAGTCCTCCTCCAAGTCGAAGTCACGGCATTCGGGGAGCAAGAAAAGCCGTAGCGGGAGCCAGAGCGGATCCAGCCGGAAAAAGGGAAAGAATACATCGTCACGGAGCAAGAAGAGCGGCAGCCGCACCAAGCGTCGCGGCCATAACGCCGTGAAGACCCGTTATGTGGCACCTCCCAAGGAGACGGCGCAGAACGATTCGCTGACTCTTGCCGTCAATGCCTTGGTGCTCCGGCGCATACCCACGCACCTTAACCCTGGCGGTCTGCGCGTGAACAGCGTCAAGCCTAACCATTCCTCAAAAACCGCCGCTGTCTCTCTCAACGAGAACTTCACCTATCTGCCCGTGACACGCGGCCTGATCGACACGCTGCGCAGAAATGTCCGCGAAGCTCTCCCCGATTCAATATCCGACTACCGCGTGAACCTTTCGGTCAACGGCAAAGACCTCGCATACTACATACGCCGTATCGACAAGCTCCCCGAACAGTATCGCAAAAATCCGGCGTTCGTGAGCGAAGTCAATCCGGTGGCCGACGTATCCAAGGGTATGGAGAACGATATTCTGGCCTTATGGCACAGTCATGGCCGCTATTTCAAGAACGGGGCATGGTCGTGGCAGCGTCCTCTGCTCTTCCAGAGCATCGAGGACACCTACACCATGAGCTACATACTTCCCTACGTGGTGCCCATGCTGGAGAATGCCGGAGCCTACGTGTTCCTGCCCCGCGAACGCGATACCAACAAAAACGAGGTTATCGTCGACAACGACACCAACCCGGAGGGTCAGGTATACTCTCAGTCGACCTACCGCGAGAACAACGGGCGCAACCAATGGGCCACAGGCGAACTGGAAGGATTCATCTACGACCTTCCCGACTTCCGCGATACCGAGAATCCCTTTGAGAACGGTTCCTACCGCCAGGTGCCGACAGTGTCGCGCAACGACAAGGCCTCGGTGGCCGCCTGGTATGCCGACATCCCCGAAGATGGTGAATACGCCATATACGTAAGCTACAAGACTCTTCCCAATTCCACATCGGATGCCCGTTATACCGTGAACTATTCCGGGGGCTCCAAGGAATTCACGGTCAACCAGACAATGGGCGGCGGCACATGGATATATCTGTGTACGGTGCCGTTAGAGGCCGGTTACAGCGATACGGAACCGGTGGTGACCCTCTCGAATGTCACTACGGGCACACCCGGCAAGCTGGTTACGGCCGATGCGGTGAAGATCGGCGGAGGAATGGGCAACATAGCACGCTCGCCGCGACGCAGCGACGTCTATTACGACCCCTCCACACCCGACAACAGCACCTCCGACGATGAGGAAGCCGAAGAAGAGGATGAGGAAGAGGGCGACGACACCGAGAACGGCGATAACAGCAGCGACATCGACGACACAGGCACCGTGGCCAAGACGCAGGCGCCGGCGCCGGAACGTCGCGGCACTCCTCCGCATTTCTCCACGTCGGGTCTCCCCAGATTCCTCGAAGGGGCACGCTACTGGCTTCACTGGGCCGGGTTCCCGGAATATGTATACTCGCCATACCATGGCCGCGACGACTATAAGGACGACTATACCAGCCGAGGCCATTGGGTGAACTATCTTGCCGGCGGCTCACGCGTGCTCCCCAACAGCGAAGGACTCAAGCTACCCGTAGACCTCGCCTTCGCCCTCCATTCCGACGCCGGCAAACGCGCCGACGACTCCACGGTGGGCACCCTCGGAATATACTTCAGCCAGAACGGCGCCAGCTACCGCGACGGCACCCCACGCATCAACTCACGCATGCTCACCGACATGGTGATGGGACAGATCACCTCCGACATCCGCCGGCAATGGGAACCCAAGTGGACCCGCCGCTCCATGTGGGACAAGTCGTATGTAGAGGCCCGCGTGCCCGAAGTGCCCACCACGCTCATAGAGCTGCTGAGCCACCAGAACTTCGGCGACATGCAGTATGGCCTTGACCCGGAGTTCCGTTTCACCGTGGGCCGCGCCATCTACAAGGCGCTCGCCCGCTTTCTGGCAGAGCGCAAAGGACGTCAGCTCGTGATTCAGCCACTCCCCGTCAAGAACTTCCAGATAAAACGTCTGAAGAAAAACCATTACCGACTGAGCTGGAAAGCCGTGGAGGATCCCCTGGAGCCTACCGCCGACCCTACAGGGTATACCATCATGGAACGCACCGGCGAAGACCTCGGATTCCATAAGATATCCTCCACCAAAGCCACCCATTACGACTTCCGCGTGGCCGACAACGAGATACACTCCTTCCGGGTGATCGCCACCAACGCGGGTGGGGCCTCCTTCCCCAGCGAGACGCTGGCCATGCGGGAGGCTCCCGACAACTCGGCACCCGTACTGGTTGTAAACGGTTTCAACCGCGTGTCGGCGCCGGGCCATTTCTCCGCCGACAGCCGCGCAGGCTTCGACAGCGAGAAAGACTTCGGTGTCCCCTATATCAAGGACATCGGATTCACCGGTTATCAGACGGAGTTCCGCCGCAATGCCGGCGAAAGCTTCGGCCGTAGCAACGGCAACTATATCTCTACGGTAATCGCGGGCAACACCTTTGATTATCCGGCACTGCACGGAGCCTCCATAGCCAACGCCGGCAAAGGATTCGTATCCACGTCGGCATCGGCCGTGGCCCACGGCGATGTGAAGCTGTCGGAGTTCCCCGTGGTTGACCTTATTCTTGGCAAACAGAAGAAGTCGGTCACCGGCCGTGCGGTCAAAGGGGTGCGCTATCCGGCGATTGACGACGACATGCAGAAACGACTGCGACAGTACTCCGACAAGGGTGGGCGTCTCATCGTAAGCGGACAATACATCAGCAGCGACCTTCAGGACATGCGATCCGACGCCGCCGACCGGAAGTTCGCCGCCGAGGTGCTCGGTCTTCAGCCTGCCGACACCATCGTCAGCAACTCTGGCCGCATCCGCGACAGAGCCGGCCACAAGCTGGAGTATTCCAACACGCTCAACAGCGATACGTATATCGTGGAGAATCCCGATGTGCTTACTCCCAATCCTGATGCCGACACCGAGACCATCCTGACCTTCGACAACGGCATGGCGGCCGGCATCAACGTGCGACGGGGCAAAAGCAAGGTCACCGTCATGTCGATTCCCTTCGAGGCCATCACCAATCCTGACAGCCGCGACTCACTGATGAAATCCCTCCTCGCCAAATAATCCCGAATTCCCTATAAACATTCATGAAGCCAATACGATTCACCAACATAACCGAGCTGAGGGAACACATACTGCGCTCCTCGCTGGAGCAGTTCGTTCTCCTTCAGCTCGACGGGCGGCATGTAGAACTCGACGAGCATGCCGTGCAACGGATGATAGACATCGCCGTGGACACTGATTCCACGCTGACCTACAGCGACTACCGTGAGCTGAGTCCCGACGGGAGCACGGAGTATCATCCGGTACTGGAATATCAGCCGGGGTCGGTACGCGACGATTTCGACTTCGGGCCATTAGTGCTTCTCAACGCGGCCGACGTGTTGGGGGCCACCGAGGAGATAGCCGAGGAGGACTCACTCTGCTTTGACGGGGGCTGGTATGCCCTGCGGCTGCGCGTGGTGATGGGCAAGATGGTGGTACGCATCGCCGAGCCGCTCTACACCGTAGACAAAACGGATTTCCGCGCCTCCGGCCAGAAACAGCATGATTACGTGAATCCGCGCAACCGCGTGAACCAGCGCGAGATGGAACGGGTGTTCACCGCCTATCTGCGCGACATAGGAGGCATGGTGAGCGCAAAAAAAGAGAAAGTGGACTATGACGCGGAGCATTTCGACTGCGAGGCGTCGGTAGTGATTCCAGTACGCAACCGCGCGCGTACCATCCGTATGGCTGTGGAATCGGCCCTCTCCCAAGCCACCGATTTCCATTACAATGTGATTGTGGTCGACAACGGCTCCACCGACGGCACCCGCGAGATTCTCGACGAGATATCCGGGCGCCACAGCAGCCTGGTAGTCATCAAGGTGTCGGGAGCCGAGCATCTTGGCATCGGGGGCTGCTGGAACCGTGCCGTCGGCGACCCCCGTTGCGGGCGGTTTGCCGTGCAGCTCGACAGCGACGACATATATGAGACCGAGGAGACTCTGCAGACTATCGTCGACAAGTTCCGCTCGGGCAACTACGGCATGGTAGTAGGCAGCTACACGATGATAGACGGCGAAGGGAATCAGATACCCCCCGGCCTGATAAGCCATGACGAGTGGACTGATTCCAACGGCGCCAACAATGCGCTGCGCATCAACGGTTTCGGAGCACCGAGGGCATTCTTCACGCCGCTGGTGCGCCGTTATCCCTTCCCCAACGTATCCTACGGCGAGGATTATGCCATGGCCTTGCGACTGAGCCGCTCCTATGCAGTGGGTCGCATATTCCATTCCCTGTATCTCTGCCGCCGCTGGGAAGGGAACTCGGATGCCGCTCTGAGCATAGAACGCACCAACGCCAACAACGAATATAAGGATTTCCTGCGCTCTGTGGAGCTGATGGCCCGCATACGCGAAAACGACAGCAATGAAGAGTAACGCCCCATTAGGCGCGGCCCCCGCGCGCCTGAATCTCGAGACCGTCAACACACTTGTGGAGCACCAGCTGGAACTGTGGCCCGATGCGGCGCGGCGATACCGCGACCTGGGGAAGACGCAGCGCAAGCCTCTCGACATGGGAGCGCTCCCTATGGCACTGCAGCTGAACCCGGCACGTATCGTATCCACAGCTGCCGACACTTCGGCACAGGGCATAGCGGCACGCCCCTGTTTCCTGTGCGCCGCCAACCGCCCCGCCGAGCAGCTGTGCGCCGAATGGATGCCCGGCTGGGACCTTTGCGTGAATCCTTTCCCGATACTTCCTATCCACTTCACGGTGATATCGCGAGAGCACCGGCCACAGGATGCACCGCCATTCGAGATGGCGGCTATGGCCGAGGCGGCCCCGGACCTCGCCGTTTTCTTCAACGGCGCCAGAGGCGGCGCTTCCGCGCCCGACCATCTCCATCTACAATGCGTGCTTAAATCGGAACTCCCTCTTCTCGCCCTCGCCGAAGAGAATCATCCCTCTTCGCGTCATGGCTTCATGAGCTCCGAGGACTTCGGCCTTGACCTGCCGTTCCATTTCATAAGCGCCGTAATCACTCCCGATATGGAGGGGGCCCATACACTGATGCGCATACCGGGAGCTTTCGGCATTGATGCCCAAGGGAATCATGACCCGGGACTTGTCAACGTATTCTTCTGGATGGGATCCGACGGTTATCTTAGAGCCGTGATAGTTCCACGTCGTAGCCACCGCCCGCATCATTATTTTGCCGAAGGGTCCGACAAAATCATGGTTGCACCGGGAGCCATCGACATGACGGGGCTTATGATCACGCCACGCGCCGAGGATTTCAACCGTCTCGACGCCCCGACAGTGCGGCAGATATATGCGGAAGTGGCTTTCGCCGACGCAATCCCCGGGGATATACGGCATTATTTCGGTATTTGACGCTCTACATCTGATGACGAATTACGACAGGGAACCGGAGATAAGGGTTCGGATACATACGGCCGGGGCACCGTTGCTGAGTCCCCGGGGTATGTACGAGATAACGTCGCGAGGCCGTATGGTTGTCTACCGGCCACTGGAGCAGGGAGCCATGATGGCTCTGGAGAACCAGGCCATAGGGGTGGGATTCCACTGGTCGCGGCAGATCGGCACCCTTCTCGAAGGCTCTTTCGAAGTGGACCGCGACAACAAGACTCTTTACAACCTTCTGCCTCTGGAACGCTATCTGATGTGCGTCAACGGGAGCGAGATGAATCCGTCGGCGCCCATGGAGTTTCTGAAGGCTCATGCAGTGATAGCGCGTAGCTGGGCACTCGCCGGCATGGGACGCCGACATGACGACTGCGACGTATGCAGCGACGACTGCTGCCAACGTTATCAGGGAGTGCCCGCGACCGCCGACAACAATGCGGCACGCGCCGTGGCCGATACCCGAGGCCTCGTCATTGTGGATGCGCATGGAGAAATAGCCGACACACGCTATTCCAAATCATGCGGCGGCCATACAGAACTCTTCTCCACATGCTGGGAAGATACCGATTATGAATATCTACCCGCGCAGCGAGACCCATGGTGTTCGTGCGCCGACATGCCGGAGGATTACAAGGAGGAGTTCGCGCGGCAGGTATTCAAGGATTATGACCGGTCCACGGCAATGCTCGACAGCTGGACAGCTGCTATCGACGCCGGCGAAATCAGGGAACGCGTGGCAAAGATATACCATAAGGATATAGGGGATGTCAGTAGCCTCAGGGCTCTGCGGCGGGGGCCGTCGGGCCGCATATCGCTGTTGCGTGTGACGGGCGACCGGGGCAGCATCGACGTGGGCAAAGAGCTGGCCGTAAGACGTCTCCTCGGCAAGCCATGCCTCTTCAGCTCGGCATTCGAGATCAGCCGGAAGGGAAACATTTTTCACTTTGCGGGACGCGGCTGGGGCCATGGTGTGGGTCTATGTCAGACAGGCGCCGCACGTATGGCCTTGAACGGCAAATCTTTCACCGACATTCTCGACTTTTATTACCCAAACACCAAATTGCTGAAAATTTATGAATAAATCGCCCTGGTCATGGATACCGACGCTGTATGTGGCAGAAGGCCTACCCTACTTCGCGGTAAATACGCTGACCGTACTTATGTACACCAACATGGGAGTAGACCTGAAGAGCATGGCCTTCTATACCGGCTGGCTCTGTCTGCCGTGGGTGATAAAGCCATTCTGGAGTCCGTTTGTGGATTTGTTCAAGACTAAGCGGTCATGGGTGTTGGGAATGCAGCTGCTGTTGGGCATAAGTATGGCTGCGGTAGGCCTTCTGCTGCCGACCTCGATATTCTTCGGCACCACACTGATAGCATTCTGGCTTATGGCCTTCTTCTCGGCGACGCACGACATAGCGGCCGACGGCTACTATATGCTGGCACTCACATCCCATCAGCAAGCGGCATATGTGGGAGTGCGCTCCACCTTCTACCGCATAGCCTCGGTGATAGGACAGGGAGGACTCGTGATGCTTGCCGGATTCCTTGAGAAGAGTCTCGGCGACATACCGATGGCGTGGGGTCTGGTGTTCTGCGCGCTGTCGGCATTCTTCCTCGCCATAACCGTCTATCACTATTTCTTCCTGCCGAAAAGCCGCAAGGACCATCCCACACCGGGCGTGACGGCAGGCACGATAGTGAAGGATTTCGCCATGACTTTCGTGACGTTCTTCCGCAAGCGGCATATAGTGACGGCACTGCTGTTCATGCTCTTCTACCGGCTTCCGGAAGCCATGTGCATCAAGCTCACGCAGCCCTTTATGGTGGCTTCTCATGCTGATGGCGGACTGGGGCTCTCCACCACACAGGTAGGTTTCGTCAACGGTACCGTAGGAGTTGTGGCCCTGCTGTTGGGCGGCATACTCGGCGGTATCGCCATAGCGCGCAACGGTCTCAAACGCTGGCTATGGCCCATGGCTCTCTCTCTTACCCTTCCTTGCATCTTCTATTGTTTCCTGGCGATGTTCCAGCCCGACAACTTCGGTCTTATCTGCGCCGCCGTAGGTATCGAACAGTTCGGCTATGGCTTCGGCTTCACGGCTTTCATGCTTTACCTCATATACTTCAGCCAGGGACCGAGCCAGACCTCCCATTATGCCTTCTGCACCGCCTTCATGGCCCTCGGAATGATGGTCCCGGGCATGTACGCCGGCTGGATCCACAACATTCTGTCGGAATATAATCTCTTCGGCATGGCAGGGCCGCAAGGTTTCGTCAACTTCTTCTGGTGGGTGATGCTATGCTGTCTCGTCACGTTCGCCGTATGCGCCATGATACATATCGACCCGCATTTCGGAATGAAGAAGAAAGAGAGAGAACCGGAGGAAAGCATCAAATACGACAGTATAATAGAGGAGAGCATCAAATACGACAACATAAAGGAGGGAGAGTGAGATGAGACCGGGGAGTTTCGCGGCTACAATGGTCAAGCTGCTGGGCGTCGTGACGATGCTCTGGCTGACGTCGTGCAACACGACAAAATTCGTGCCCGAAGGCCGGCTACTCCTCGACGACGTCAAGGTAAAGGTCAACGATTCTGTGGCATCCTTCACGGGTAAGGAGCTGATAGGCTATGTGCGCCAGCGCCCCAACAACAAGTTTCTCAACCTTGCCAAGATGCGACTGGGCATATACAACATGTCGGGACGCGACTCCACTCGCTGGTGGAACAAATGGGTACGTCGCCTTGGGGAGCCGCCGGTGGTGTTCGATGCCGGGGCGGCCGACAACGACGCGCGGCAGCTGCTGCGTGCCGTCAACAATGCCGGCTACCTCAAGGCCACCGTGCGTACCGACTCCTTCCCCAATCACGAAAAGCGCCGGACAAAGCTGGTGTATACCGTGGAGCCGGGTCTGCCTCATGTGATCGACAGCATTTCCTACAGCATTCCCAACGACACGCTGCGCGAGATTATCATGCGCGACTCGTTGCGTTTCCCCGTCTCGCGTGGCGACCGCCTCGACCGCAACCTCCTCGAGGAGCTTCGCGACATGGTGACCCGACGGCTGCAGAACAACGGCTACTGGGCCTTCGGCAAAGAATACATCACGTTCAGCGCCGACACCACCGAGGGCTCAAGGCTCGTCGATCTGACCATGACCGTGCTCGAACCACGTCCCGTGGCCGGACAGACCATTCTCGCCGACCATCACAGACCTTACGTGGTGAGAAACATTTACTGTATCCCCGACTATGATTCGGGCACAAATCCCGACATACGCGACTATCAGGCGGCCGACACCGTGGAATACAAGGGCGTCACCATCCTCTACGGCAAGAAACGCTATCTGCGGCCGTCGGCAATTGCGGAAAACTGTTTCTTCACGCCCGGCAAAATCTACCGGCTGCGCGACCTCAACAACACGTATTCAGCCTTCGGCAGAATGTCGATACTCAAGTTCATCAACATACGCACCGTACCGGTAGGCGTAATCGGCAACGATGGATTGATGGACGTATATATACTGCTCACTCCGGGCAAGAGCCAGTCGTTCTCGCTGGAGCTGGAGGGGACCAACTCGGAGGGCGATTTAGGAGTTGCTCTGGCCTTGGGCTATACCCACCGCAACATCGGCAAAGGCTCCGAGACGTTCAACATCCGCTTCCGCGGTTCTTACCAGTCGCTCAGCGGCAATCTCGAGGGATTCATCCACAACCGTTTCATGGAGTACGGCATGGATGCCTCGCTGTCGTTCCCGAAATTCAAGGCCCCCTTCCTGCGCGAGAGTTTCAAACGCCGCGTCAAGGCTACCACTGAGCTGAACCTCTCCATCAACTATCAGGAACGCCCCGAATATACGCGCATCATATCGGCGGCCGGCTGGAACTACAAATGGTCGCGGCGCAACAACAGGATTCGCTACGTGTTCACGCCCATCGACATAAGCTATGTATATCTGCCGGCGAGCACCAACGATTTCATCGACCAGATAGCCCCCGACAATCCCCTGCTGCGGTACAGCTATGAAGACCACTTCATAATGCGCATGGGATTCCAGTTCTATCAGTCGAACAAACGTCGGGCCATGAACGCGCGTGCGCCGCTGCAGAAAAACGTGACCACTTTCCGCGTGAACACGGAGATTGCCGGCAATTTCCTTTTTGCCCTCAGCAACATTTTCAGCAAGCGCCATAATTTTCACGAAGAGCCCTACAAATGCTTCGGGATACGCTATTCGCAGTATTTCCGTGTAGACGGCGACTTCACATGGCTTCACAGTTTCGACAGGCGCAATGCGTTGGCATGCCATGCCGGCGTGGGTGTGGGCGTTCCCTACGGCAATTCGTCGATATTGCCGTTTGAGAAGCGATTCTACGGCGGTGGCGCCAACGGCGTGCGCGGATGGGCAGTGCGTACTCTCGGCCCCGGCAGATATCCCGCCACCAACTCCCAGTCGGACTTCATAAACCAATGCGGCGACATCCGGCTGAACCTCAGCGTGGAATATCGCGCCAAACTTTTCTGGGTGGTCGAGGCCGGAGCCTTCATAGATGCCGGCAACATATGGACGATACGCAACTACCCCACACAGCCCGACGGTCTCTTCCGTTTCCGCTCTTTCTATAAGGAGATAGCCGCGGCCTACGGCGTGGGGATACGTCTCGACTTCAATTACTTCCTCATCCGTTTTGACTTAGGCATGAAAGCCTACAATCCGGCCATCAATCAGGAGCCATGGCCACTGATACATCCTAAATGGAGCCGCGACCATGCCTTCCACTTCAGCATCGGGTATCCCTTCTGAACATGCCGGCGACTCCGGCTGAAAAGAAGCCCCGGCACTTTCGCACCGGGGCCCGTATTATCTGCGCTGCGCGATGTCAGCGTATCATTACCCGGCGCGTCGCCGTGCGTCCTGACGAAAGCGTCTCGCGCAGGATATACATGCCGGGAACCGAGGGCTTTTCGCTGAACCTCACACCCTGCAACGACACGTATTCTCTGCTGACCACCACGTCGTCGACAACTGTGTCAACAGCTGTGGGACGCCCTACCGTAAATGACTTGCCATAGCCCAACTGTTTGTAACCGCTGCTCGTACGCATAAAAATATATGCCTGGGCCGAGGTGCCTTCGTCGAGCATCGACAGGTCGGCTGTATAGCTTAACTGTGCCTTTGTGGTGAGACCGTTCACTGACTGAGATCCGCTGAGATTACCTATCATAATCGGTTCGGAATCTACCTGATAGATATTCTGACTGTTGTGGAACACGGCCATCACGATGCTGTTGAAGTAATACCCGGCGGTGCATTCCACCTCGCAGTTGATCACTACATTGTCGGCTGGCTGTCGGGCAGCTATCGAGAGGGAGTTGAGTTTGAGGGTCGGCGTGGGGGCGGCGCTCTGTATGGTTACCGCTATCGGGCCGGCTATGGCATTGTAACCGTCGCCATTCTCTTCGCAGAGATATAGCTGGTAATTACCCGTGGGGACGCTTCCGTCGTCGGTATAGAGAGCCGACTCTATCCGTATCGTGGCGTTATCGCCGGCAAGCAGGTCGAGAGGATAACCCATGCTCTGCGCCACGATGTTGTCGTTGCCGTCAACGAATATCGCGTACAGGTTGTTGAGATATTCATCCTTGGTATTGTTGCTCACCTGGGCAGTGGTGGCGAATTTGGTGTCGGCATAGACAGGGCTGTCGAGCGTGAAGCTCTTCACGGTGAGTTCGGCACTGGCACCGGCAGTCAATGTATATTTCAAGCCGGATTTCACCAGCGTGTAATAAGGATACTTGATGCCGATCACCATCTGTATGTCGTGCCATTTCCCGTCGGAAACTGTCTTGAAGGCCGGCGTCACGATATAAGTGCCGTCGGGGACAGTGATCGGTATCTTTACCGTATACTGCTTGTAGCCATACCGGGGCTTCAGCTCGCCGATAGAATAGCCGGTGGAATATTTTGTTTCGCCGTTGCCAGAAGCGGGTTTAAGCTGCAGACCCAACTGACAGGAACTGCTCTTCAGTGTGTAGCCCGACTGATTGGAGGGGAAACCGGAAACGGTGATGTCGGTAATCCCGGCAGTGCCCGACAATGGAGAAAGTTCGAAGGGTTCGTTCATTCCGAACGAGGGCTGCAGGGGCTTTGGGGTCACGGTGACATTGCCGATAAACTGCTGTGTCTGTGAATAACCGCTGATTGAGCCACCGATACCCTGAGAGCCCGGGTTCAGCGCCGTGAGCAGGAAATAGCCGTCGCTCGAGCCTCCCCATCCCCAGTTGAAATGGTAGTAGCCATTCTCATACCCGTCGCATACGAAGGCATGACCGCTCAGGGTGTTGTGTCCGGCATAGAGCAAGGGACCGAACTCTTTCATCTGGTCATATACAAGGTTGTTCCAGTCTTCGAGATGATAGTTGACGCGTGAGAAAGCCCTCGCTCCTTCGGCAAATCCGAAATTGCGCGACAATGCTTCGGCGGCCTTTGCGGTCACGGCGCCCGATGCGTTCGTGCCGTAACTCATGTCTACCGATACTCCGCAGGCATACATGAGCGTGGCCACGGCGTCGGCCTGTGCCTGTGAGTAACTGCCGCTGTAGCTGTCGAGCATGTTGTCCCAGTCGAAGGTTGTGGCGCCGTAATCGAAGCTCAATGTCTGATTCTGCCATGTATAGCTGTAGGTTCCGGTGCCCTTTACCTGCTTGTTGTAGTAATTGAGCACCTGTGCGAAGGCGGTGGCCACGCAGCCGGTATATGTGGCTTTGGAGCCGACCTTCGGGCATTTGTTATTGTATGGCGCATCCTGGTTCCATTTGGGTGTGGATGAGGGGCGCAATGGAAGCTTTTGCGGTCTGAGCTGTCGGTTTCACGAAAACCTTCCCGCCGACGGAGGCGTTGAGGCTCACATCCTCGGCAAGGCATTGCAGCCAGTAGCTGAGGCCGTCGGGCATCTGCGAGGCGTCAGAGGGTATCTGTCCCTGGTCGCAGTATCCCAGTACTGGCACCGATGTATCGTCGGCCGACAGTACCATGAAGCCTTTGTTGTCGGCTTTGTTGAAGATGTAGATAGCCGGGGTTCCCTCATGTCGCACGGTGGCGGCCAGCACAGGAGAGCTGTCGGCCATTCCTTGCACCTTGGCCGGGGAAGAGAGTCGGCTACGCTGCAAAGCCTCTGCCGGCGTCAACGGAGCCGCATTCATGGCCATGCCGACACTTGCGCCAAGGCCTATCAGTATAAGCGTAGTTTTTTTCATAAGAATCTGTTCAAACTTTTTTATAATATCCGGTCTGATAATTACATTTCTCCCTTCTCTATGGCTGACTGCCATTCCCTCTGTTGCAGCTCGTCGCTCTCGGTGTAATAGACCATGACGCCTTCAGCTGTATTCACAACATAAATGGCACTTACCTTATTCCCCTTGGCATCCACCGTGTCGATGTTTCTCTTATGGAACGGGGATGTAAAAACAGACATGTGCCTGCCATATACGCCCTTTGTCACGTCGTCGGGAACGACATCGTTGAGGAAGCTCACACAGTCGTCAAGGCTGCCCATGCCCGACTTCCCTTTTCGCACTATCTGCTCGAACTTGTCATCGCCATCTTCCTTCACCATCCTGACAATTATATTGTTGTCAGGAGCCACATCGCCGTAAAACGGGAAGAGGACGGTAGCATCGGCCGTAACCGCCGACATCACTGCACTCAGCAGCAAGACTAATTTTTTCATCGTATTACATTTTTATTCTTTTCGCAAAGGTAGCAAAAATAATTTAAATTGCTCCTGTTTTTGGAATCACAGACCTGAACCGCATTTTTTGGGGAATCACAGAAATGAGCCGGAACAGCACCGAGAGTTCACAGAACATTTTTTAGCCACTAATTTTCAGACATCCACAGAAGCGGCAGGTACAAGATAATGTTGAATTTTGAATAAGCTGACGCATCCCTGATTTCCATGCAGTATCTGCACAGCCAGAGGCTGCCCACAGGACGGAAAAGTTTATGCCCCTCTCCGAAGCGGAGTGCATGCAACGGTTCGACAAACTCTCCGAGCAGGTCTTTGACACCGAGTCGGCTATGTGGCTCGACTCGGTAAGTAACACATACCATATTGACGACATGCACAAGGCTATAGCCAAATTCCGGAAATATGTGATATCGATATCGCTGGCGGAGAAGATACGTTCGCTGACCGACTTCAAGAAGTAGTTCGTATGGCGTGCCGAATCATTTTTAAAAGACAGGAGCGATGATACCGACAGTTACAGCAGCTATGGCAGAGGCAGCCTTGCGTCCCGAATGCCGGAAGAGCCCGGCTGCGGACTTATCCTCTGACCAGCTGCGACAGTCCAAGCGGTTCTTCGTGACCGTGGCGCGCGATATATGTCCCGGCTGGGACGTGTCGGAACAGAACCGTGCGACGGTACGCGCCGTTTTCGAATGGTGCATGGGCA
>CAJUAT010000009.1 GCA_910584525.1 uncultured Muribaculaceae bacterium
AGAGAGGATGGGCATTTCAGCTCACAGCCTTCGCACTTCGTCTTTGAATTCGCGTTAAGTATTGCTTGATGAATCGAATGATTCTTTTCGGAGGCGATTTGGAAATGTCGCGATTCGGTGTTAAATTTGTAGGGTCGGGCGCGTAGTGTATCGAAAACGATAGTTCGCTTCGAGTGTTAAATAAGTATATGACAGGAATCAAAGTCAATGTCATCGGCAACGCCTCCGGGCATACCATATGCAGGCAGGCTGCAGGAAGAATTCCACTAAGAGAGAAAAAGAGAAAATATGAAGAAAAAGAATACGAAGGTATCGGAAACGTCCCGAGGACGTGGGGGAGCCGGCAAGCAAGACCTGCCGACACTCATAATGGACTTCCTTCGCCAGCAGAACAAACAGAGTTTCAACTATAAGCAGATAGCCTATGGCATAGGCATCACCGACCCGTCGCGCCGCATGGAGCTGATAAACACCCTCGATACACTCGTGGCGGCCGAGGACCTTCTCGAAGTAGACCTGGGCAAGTACAAGTATCCTGTCGACCGCAAGTCGGAAGTCATAGGTTATTTTGTGCGACGCAGCAACGGCAAGAATGCGGTGGTTGTCGACGACGAGCAGATTTTCGTGGCGGAGCGCAACTCCATGCACGCGTTGAATGGCGACAAGGTGCGCGTCATGGTGTCGGCGGCACGCCGCGGACAGGATGCCGAGGCCATCGTGCTGGAAATTATAGAGGCCAAGGACCAGCAGTTTGTGGGCACACTCCGCATCGACGGCAATTATGCCGCGCTTGTCACCGACTCCAAATTCCTTGCCGCCGACATCGTATTGTCGCGGAAAGGTCTCAAAGGGGGCAAGAATGGCGACAAGGCCGTGGCGCGTATCACGCAATGGCGCGACGACGAGATGAACCCGCGCGGAGAGATTATCGACATCCTCGGAGCCAAAGGCGACAATACCACCGAGATGCACGCTATCCTGGCAGAGTTCGGTCTCCCTTACAAATACCCGGAGGCCGTGGAAAAAGCCGCCGAGAAGATTAGCGACGACATCACCGCCGAAGAGATTGCCAGACGTGAGGACTTCCGCGGCGTGACCACCTTCACCATCGACCCGCGCGACGCCAAGGACTTCGACGACGCCTTGTCGATACGGCGCCTCGACAACGGCAACTGGGAGGTCGGCGTGCATATCGCCGATGTCACCCACTATGTGCGACCCAACAGCATCATCGACAAGGAGGCACGCAGCCGTGCCACTTCGGTATATCTTGTGGACCGCACCATACCCATGCTCCCCGAACGACTCTGCAACGGACTCTGCTCCTTGCGCCCCCATGAGGAGAAACTCGCCTTCTCGGCAATCTTCGAGCTTGACGCCGACGCCCGGGTGGTGAACAGCCGTATCGGCCGGACAGTGATCAATTCCGACCGCCGCTTCACGTATGAGGAGGCGCAGGAAATAATTGAAACCGGCCGTGGAGAATATGCCGAAGAGCTGGGCGTGCTCAACACCCTTGCCAAGGCGATGCGTCGCCGCCGCTATCAGGAAGGTGCGCTCGAATTCGACAGGGCGGAAGTCAGATTCGAAATTGACGAGACCGGAAAGCCTATATCGGTATATTTCAAAGAGTCGAAGGATGCCAACAAGCTTATCGAAGAGTTCATGCTTCTGGCTAACCTCACTGTGGCCGAGCATATAGGGAAGGTGGCGAAAGGGAAGAAGGCAAAGACTTTCGTATACCGCATCCATGAGAATCCCGACCCCGACAAGCTGAGCAATCTGGCGCTGATAGCCACACGATTCGGCTATAAGCTCGACACCGACGGCAAGCCCCGTGAGGTGAACCAGAGCGTCAACAGGCTGCTGCGCGACGTCAAGGGAAAAGGGGAGGAGAACATGCTGTCGATTCTGGCCATACGGTCGATGGCCAAGGCTTGCTACAGCACCGAGAATGTAGGCCACTATGGTCTGAACATGGACTATTATACGCATTTCACATCGCCGATACGCCGCTATCCCGACATGATGGTCCACAGGCTTCTTGCCCGCTATGCCGAGGGAGGGCGTAGCGTCGACAAGGTGAAGCTTGAGGACGAGTGCCGCCATGACAGCGATATGGAGGTGCTTGCCAGCAATGCCGAGCGGGCCTCGATACGATATAAGCAGGTGGAATATATGAAAGATCGTCTTGGCGAGATTTACGACGGCGTGATATCGGGCGTCACGGAATGGGGCTTCTATGTGGAGCTCGACGAATCGATGTGCGAGGGACTGGTTCCGGTGCGCGACCTTGCCGACGACTATTATGACCTCGACGACAAGAATTACTGTCTTGTGGGGCGTCGTCATGGCGTTAAATATACTCTTGGCGACCGCGTCAAGGTTCAGGTTGCGCGAGCCGACCTGGAGCGTAAGCAGCTCGACTTCGCCCTGATTGACGACAAGGGGAATCCCAACAAGCCCTTATGGGAGAAAAAGCCGGGGAAACGGCATGAAGCCAAAGGCAAAAAGGGGCGTGGAAGGCGTAAATAAGAAGATTTAAGAATTTTTAGTACCCGAAATTTGGTGGGGAAATGAAAAAGTAGTAATTTTGCATCGGGTGAGTCCTGGACGACCAGCTCCCCGTGAATCCCCCAGGTCTTGACCGAAGCAAGGGTAACGGGTTGTAGCGGTGCGATGCAGGCAGCTCGCCCACTCGCCTCTTTAGCTCAGTTGGCCAGAGCACGTGATTTGTAATCTCGGGGTCGTTGGTTCGAATCCGACAAGAGGCTCTAAAGCGAGACAGCTCCCTTAAAGCTGCCTCGCTTTCGTTTTTTAATCACAATATTATGTTTGTACACAACACCACATTCATGGTAGTACCGGCTATGCGCGGAGCTCTTGCGGAGTTGCTGGCCGAGGAATGGCGGCGTCATCGGCAGTCGGTGCCGGCGTCGGGTATGCGTCTCTCGGAATTGGTGAGCGCCGGCGATTCTACCGCTGACGCCGATGCCGCTTGTGTGGCTTTCCAGGTGGATTTCCCTGACATGTGGGGTGTCGAAGCATGGGTCAACGGCCCGTGGAACAGGATTGTAGAGGCTTTCTACAAGCGGTTCGGCAATGAAGCCATGACTTTCAGCTCCGTTTTCAGGGTGCTCGATAACTGGCAGTCGGTCCCCGTGCAGTAGTATACCCGTTCGGAATATATATGATGGAGGCGCAGAATCTTAAAAAATTTGACAAGATAATAATGGGCATCGACCCGGGCACGCGGGTTATGGGCTACGGCGTGTTGGGAGTTGTGGGCAACAAGCCGGAGGTTGTGGTGCTGGGGGTCATAAAGCTCGACAAGCTGGAGAGTCATTATCTGCGGCTTCACCGCATTTATGAGCGGGTTGGCGGACTTGCCGCGCAGTATCTTCCTGACGAGGTGGCTTTGGAGGCGCCCTTCTTCGGCAAGAATGTGCAGTCGATGCTGAAGCTTGGACGTGCGCAGGGCGTGGCCATGGCCGCATGTCTGGCAAGAGACATACCTATCGCAGAATATGCGCCGCGGCTCATAAAGATGGCGGTCACCGGCAACGGCGAAGCCAGCAAGGAGCAGGTTGCCAACATGCTGAAGCATCTCCTGGGAATGAAATCCTCGGAGATGCCCTCGCTGCTGGATGCCACCGACGCCCTTGCCGTGGCCCTGACCCATTTCTACGAGAGCCGCAAACCCTCCCTCCAGAAGGGTCCCAAATCGTGGGCCGACTTCCTCGCCAAAAACCCCGACAAAATAGCCAGACGTCGCGGCCTCGACCCCGACCCTGGATAAGGTCAGAATTTGAACTGTATACGGGCCTGTATTATGTTGACGTGCCGGTTGGGGGTGTAGGCGCTGGAGCGCGTGTCGGCATAGTGCCATGCGAGTCGGCAAAGCATGTACTTGTTGATGTAATAGTTCAGGGTAACACTGTAGTCGTTGAAGATGCCGCCGTTGATGCCGGCCTTGTTGGCATTGGTGTAGTTGTATCCGAGCACGAGTTCGAGAGTCTTCGGTTTGGGAAGCGCGAGGCCGGCGTCGCCATGTGAATAGCTGTATTTGGAGTCGCCGAGAATCAAGGTGCGGAATAGTCCGTAGACTCCCTGTGCCTGATATGCCGGATTGCTGTTCTTGCGGGCGATGTTCATGAAGTAATACTGGCTTTCGAGGGCAAAGCGGTCATAGCTGAGAAGCAGCTCGGGAGTGAGCTTGAAGACGCTGCGGGCATCGTCCACGGTGACGCCTATGGCCTTTACCTTGGCCACACGTGTGGGGTAGTTGGCCGAATAGGTGAAGGAGCTCGTTGTCTGCTTAACGCCGTCAACCTCCACATCTTTTTTGAATGCCGACTGAATCCAGGGGCTCACACCCACCTGGACCACGGCACCCTCGCGGGCCAGCGGACGCCATACAAAGCGGCCGAGGGCACCGAAGCTGGTATGGCCGGTGGTAGCGGTGTTGTCGCCGCCAAGACCTGTGCCCGTGATGCCGCTGACTCCCATGAAGAACTTCGGAAGGTCGAGCACGAACTGAATACCAAGGTTGCGGCCCGTGGCGGCGAAGAAGTCATCGGATGTGGGGGCTTCGCCGCTCGGCTTGAAGGAGCTTGACGTTGCCGCGTTCAATCCATACTGATGCACGAAATAACCGCCGCGAAGCAGATTGTTGGTGCCCTTGAAGGTGTACTGGATAAAGATATCCTTCATCGAGAGCTTGCCGTAACCGAAGCCGATGTCGAGTTTGGCGGTCCACTGACCATAGGAGGCCTTGCCGCCGATACGTATGTCGGGCACGGCCACTCCCGGCGCGAAGCCATCCTTGCCCGGCGCATAATAAGCGGCGTCAAGAAGAATACGACCCGCGGGCGAAAACTTGAACTTGGGCTTGCCGTCATCGTTGCCGCTGCCTCCGGTCATTTCACCCGACAGAAACCGGTCGATATCATTGAGAATCCTGGCTCCCTTCGACTGTTTGCGTACGGCGGTATCGTCGTTGCCGGTTGCATCGGTATCAGTTGTCACAGCCGACTCGGCGGCTACCGATGTTTCAGTGGTTACGGCTTCTCCGGCAGCCTCTTCCTCAGACACAGTCTCGGCGTACAGGGTGGCGCTCATGGCCAGCAGTGATACGGTTATGAATAGTTTCTTCATAGTATTTTGTTGTATTGACGTTTTTAGCATTTCAAACAATGTTAACAAAGATTGGTTTATTGCAGGGTATATGTTTAAAAACATTAAATTTTTATTAAAGATTGAGTGAGCAATGTGGCCCGAGCTGTGTTATACTCTTAGGCAACGGGTAAGATTCCGACTCCTGTGGAATGATAATGCAGGGGTCGTGGATTTTGCGAAAATATCACAAATACAACAAATACCTATATGCTATGAAGAACTTTACAAAGGCGGTGATGGTGGCCGTGATGATGAGCTGCCTGCCGGGAGCATACGCGCAGAAGCAGCGCAGTCCTGAATTTCAGAACAAGTACAAGCTGAAAGAGGCTGTAGTGTTGAGTCGTCATAACATACGTTCGCCGTTGAGCGATTCGAAGAGCGACCTTGGCAGGATGACGAGCGGCGAATGGACCAAGTGGACGGCACCCAAGAGCGAGCTTACCCTTCGTGGCGGGGCTCTGGAGACCATGATGGGACAGTATTTCCGCAAATGGGCGGAGAATGCCGGGCTCTTCCCCGAGAATTACACGCCCACGGCCGACGACCTCAATGTGATAGCCAATTCCATGCAGCGCTGCATTGCCACGGCACGCTATTTCACTTCCGGCTTCATGCCCACGGGCGATGTTGTGGTGAACCACCGCTATCTTCTCTCCAAGATGGATCCCCTCTTCAATCCGCAGCTCACCAAAGTGAGTCCGGCGTTCCGCGAGGCTGCCCTGAAAGAGGTAAATGCCCTCGGCGGCAAGAAAGGACTGCGTGGCGTCAACGAGCAGCTGGCCCCCGACTACAACTTCATGATGGAAGTGCTCGACGTGAAGAACTCGCCGATGGGCCAGAGCAACGACCCCAAGCTGCAGGGACTCACGAATTATGACACCGAGATAGTTCTGGAGCCATTCCAGGAGCCACATTTCAAGTCGGGGTCGGCATTGAAAGAGCTCAACAGCGCCAGCGACGCCTTCATCCTGCAGTATTATGAGGAGCCCGACAGCGTCAAGGCAGCCTTCGGCAAGAAGCTGAGCCGCAAGGACTGGGAACGCCTTGCTCATGTCAAGGATGTATATCAGGATGTGCTGTTCACGACCCCGATGATAGCCGCCAATGTGGCACGTCCCCTGGTGCAATATATGTACGACGAGCTCCGCTCGCCCGACCGTAAGTTCACATTCCTTGTAGGCCACGACAGCAACCTGTCGAGTGTGGCCACGGCTCTCGGCGTCGAAGAGTATGAGCTCCCCAACGCAATAGAGAAGAAGACGCCTATCGGCAGCAAAATCGTGGTGGAGAAGTTCATCGGTGCCGACGGTCAGGAATATGGCGACATAAACATCGTATACCAGAATGTCGACCAGTTGCGCAACATGACGCTTCTCGACCTCGACAACCCGCCGGAGATATACCCTCTGAGCATCAAGGGGCTTGAACGCAACGCCGACGGCCTGTATAAGATGGCCGACCTTATGGCCCGCTTCGAGAATGCCCTGCGGGCATACGACGCGCTCTAAGCCTTCAGCTTCCTCGGCATTAAGCTCAGATATGAATATTTTTTTGATTATCTGAAGAATTATTGATATATTTGCAGACTAATGTCTGACGTCATCAGGTCGGGCCTCCCGTTATGGAATGCCCGGCCTTTATAGGCAGATAAATAATACCAAAGAAACACTTGTAATCCAGAAGTTATGGACAGATACGAACAGGCTATAAAATCGAGCAATGTCGTGGAAGACGACGCAGTTGTGGCATCGGAAGTGGCCAAAATCATAGAGAAGGCATCGCAGTATGCCTCGCCCGAAGTATATAAATTCCTATTCAATTCCATTGACCTCACCACGCTGAGCTCGGAAGACTCGGAGCGCAGTGTGGCCAAGTTCACCAACCGTGTCAATGACTTTGACGCCGACTATCCACAATATGGACATGTGGCGGCCATATGCGTTTATTCCAATTTCGCGGAAGTTGTCAAGGACCATCTTGACGTAGAGGGAGTAGACGTGTGTGTTGTTGCCGGGTGTTTCCCGTCGAGCCAGACGTTCACGGCGGTAAAGGTGGCCGATGTGGCGTTGGCCGTTGAGGCCGGTGCTCAGGAGGTCGACGTGGTGCTCCCGTTAGGGATGTTCCGCGACGGCAATTATGAAGAGCTGTGCGACGAGCTCATAGAGCTGCGTCATACGGCACGCAACGCGCGGCTGAAGGTGATTCTCGAGACGGGGTGTCTCAAGACAGCCGCCGCCATAAAGGCCGCCTCAATACTCGCCATGTACTGCGAGGCAGATTTCATCAAGACCTCCACAGGCAAGATATACCCCGGTGCCAGCCATGAGGCATGCTATGTGATGTGCCAATGCATCAAGGAATATTACGAGCGCACCGGACGCAAGGTGGGCTTCAAGGCTGCCGGCGGTGTCCGCTCCACTGAAGATGCCCTCGCCTATTACGCCATAGTCCGCGAAGTGCTCGGCGAAGAATGGCTCAATACCGACCTCTTCCGTATCGGCGCGTCAAGCTTGGCAAATGCCGTGCTCACCTCGCTCGAAGGCTCCGAAATAAAATATTTCTGACAATAAGGAACGCGCTTTAAGCTCTAAGACAGATACCATGAGAAGGATACATATAGCGTTGACGCTGGCGGTGTTGCTGCTGGGTGCGGCCATGGCCGGCGCGCAGAAAAGGGCCGCCGTCTACGGCGTGGCTTTCTATAACCTCGAGAACCTCTTCGACACCATCAACAACAACGGCAAGTACGACCTCGAGTTCAGTCCCTCCGGCTCTTATCGCTGGGACGGCAAGAAATACTGGCAGAAGATACGCAACATCGGCTACAGCATCTCGCAGATGACCACGCGCACCACTCCCAACGGACCAGCCATAATAGGCGTGAGCGAAATCGAGAACAAGACGGTGCTCGACGACCTCGTGAAGGATTCGCAGATAGCGGGCCGCGACTATCGCGTGATACATCACGACAGCCCCGACCGCCGCGGCGTGGATGTAGGACTCCTGTACAACCCCAAGTTCTTCCGCCCCCTGACGGTCACCAACCATACGCTGGTAGTGGATTCGCTGCCATATTTCAAGACCCGCGACCAGATGTGCGTGATGGGTCTTCTGGGCAACAGCAAGGTGGGCTACAGCCGCATCGCGGTAATCGTGAATCACTGGCCGTCGCGCCGCGGCGGCGAGAAACAGAGCAGCTGGCTCCGCGAGGCAGCCGCAAAACTCACCCGCCAAATCACCGACTCCCTATACAAAGTTGACCCCAATATGGGTGTGATCGTGATGGGCGACCTCAACGACGACCCATACAACAAGTCGGTGGCCGAAGTGCTCGGAGCTGTCAAAGATGCCGGCAAGACTCTCCCCGGCGGATTCTTCAACCCCTTCTGGGAAAAACTCGACAAAGGTATCGGCTCATACATCTATCGCGGCTCATGGGACCTCTTCGACCAGATTATCGTCAACAAGAACATCGTCGACGGTGCCTGCGGCGTCAAGTTCCATAACGCCGAAGTCCTCAACAAGCCTTTCCTCATCCAGCAGGAAGGCCAGTACAAAGGTTACCCCAAGCGCACCTTCTCATCAGGCGCCTGGAACAACGGTTATTCCGACCACCTCCCCACAGAAATATTTCTAATCCACGAAATTCAATAAAAAACAATAATGCGAACGAAACTGATACTTCTGCTGCTGCTTGTGCTGTGGATACCATGCATGGCAGCCACCGGAGTCAAGGGAACGCTGACAGACGCACGCACGGGAGCGCCGGTAAGCAATGCCAACATATTGCTGCGCGACCAGGCCATCTTCGTGACGAGCGGTTCCGACGGCGTATTCACCATCTCCAACGCCCAGCATGGCAAGGATGTGCTCGAAATCATCGCCTCCGGCTATAACGACACGTATATAGATGTCGACATCGTGGCCGGTATGATGAAGAATCTCGGCGACATAAAGCTCGACCCCTCCGGATTCGACGCCCCCAAGCTTGATTCCGACGACTATCTCTTCAACGAGGAGGACATCCTCGACGACGAAGGTCTCAGCCAGAATGTGGGAACAATCCAGGGAGCCACCGACGACATTTATTACCAGGCTGCCAACTACAAGTTCTCCACGATGCGATTCCGTCTCCGCGGGTATGAGCAGAACTGGCAGGCCGGCTACGTTAACGGCTTCAACTTCAACGACGCCATGCGCGGCCGCTTCAACTATTCGCAGTTCGGCGGCATGACATCCTCCGCATTCCGCAACAAGACCACCGACATAGGTCTCTCCGCCGCTTCTTACGGCTTCGGCGACATCGGCGGCTCCACCAACATGACCACCTATGCCTCCGAATATGCCCCCGGATGGAAGGGAAATCTGTCATATACCAACTCCAACTACATGCTCCGCGCCATGCTGCAGTATGCCACAGGTCTCACCAAGAATGGCTGGGCCTTCACGGCATCCATCATCGGCAGATATGCGCCCCAGGGCATAGTGGAGGGTACATTCTACAACTCCTTCGGCTATTTCCTGTCGCTGGAGAAGGTGTTCAACGACCGTCACAGCCTGAACATCTCCACATGGGGAGCACCCACTCAGCGAGCCACCAACAATGCCGCCACGCAGGAGGCATATGACCTCGCCGGCTCAAACCTCTACAACCCCTCATGGGGCTACCTCAACGGCAAGAAGAAGAGCGAGCGCATCGTGGAGTCGTTCGATCCCACAGCTCTCATCAACTGGATCTGGAAGCCTAAAATGGGCGTCAAACTCAACACAGGTGTCGGTTTCCGCAGCTCCAACTATTCCAGCTCGGCGCTCAACTGGTACATGGCTTCCGACCCGAGGCCTACCTACTATAAGAAGCTGCCCTCCTACTTCAAGCCGACAGCCGACCGCGACCTTGACCCCGACCTATATGCCGCGCAGCTCGCCCAGCAGCAGTTCGTGGCCGACTGGTGGGGCGGCGAAAAGGCCCACCGTCAGATTGACTGGAACGAAATTTATCAGATAAACTACCTCAACACCCTCCAGTACGACCGAGACCCCGACCTTCGCGGCCAGTCGTCGTACATCCTCGAGAACCGCCACTCCAACTTCATACAGTGGATGCTCAATTCATATCTCGATTATCGTATCAACGACAGGATGACCTTCCAGGGAGGTTTGAGCTTCGACTATACCGATGCCCATTACTACAAGACGATCCGCGACCTGCTCGGCGGCGAGTTCTGGCGCGATGTCGACAACTTCTCCGAGCGTGACTTCGCCGGTAACCCCGACATCATGCAGAACGACATGCGCAACCCCAACCGCCGTGTCGGCGTCGGCGATGTGTTCGGTTACGACTATAATATACGCAACTATCGCGGCCACCTGTGGGCGCAGAACCAAATCGTGACCACCCACTGGAATGTAAACTATGGCCTTGAGTACAACATCGTCAGCTTCATGCGTCACGGTAACATGCAGAATGGCCGCGCACCGCAGAACTCCTACGGCGACGGCAAGAGCCATACCTTCAACACCGGCGCATTCAAGGCCGGAGCCACTTACAAGCTCGACGGCCGTAACTATTTCACGGCACACTTCGCCATCGGAAACCGTGCTCCTCTCGCCAACGACGCTTATGTGTCGCCGCGTACCAAGGATACTCCCATGGGCGACCTCAAAACAGAAAAATATATATCGGCCGACCTTTCGTATACCTGGAACTACCGCCGATTCCGCGGAAGCATCACCGGCTTCTTCACCCATACCTGGGATGGTATGAAGCGAACCGGTTTCTACGATTACGACCTCAATTCGTTCGTAAACTATGCCATATCGGGCATGGAGACTGAATACAAGGGAGTGGAACTCGGCATGGAGTACAAGATCCTGAGCAATCTCTCCGTCACGGGCGCAGCCACATTCTCGCGTTACCAGTACAAGAACAATCCTATGGGCGTTCGTTCATATGAGAACGGTTCCGAAGCCGATGTGGTCCGTCAGCTCTACTACAAGAACTATCATGTTGGAGGCACTCCGCAGCAGGTTTACTCCATCGGCCTGAACTACAACATCAAGCAGTGGTTCTTCGAGGTGAACGCACAGTGGTTCGGCGACACATGGTTCGAGCTCTCTCCGGCACGCCATGAAGAACTCCCGGGCCTCTGGAAATTCTGCTCCTCAGAGGAAGAATTCATACGCAAACGCAACGAAATCGCCTATCAGGACAAACTCAACTCCGAGTGGGTGGTGAACGTCTCTGTAGGAAAGGTGATATACACCAAGTTCGGCTCCATCAACGTGAACCTCAACGTCAACAACCTCCTCAACAACCGCAACATACAGACCGGTGGCTGGCAGGAAGGTAAGTTCGACTATACCAATTACGACGTCAACAAATTCCCCAACAAGATATGGTATGCCCAGGGAATCCGCGTGTTCCTGAATGTGGGCATCCGTTTCTAAGAGCAATACAAAGATGAAATTACATAAAATGATATATGGTCTGATCCTGATGCTGGGCATCGGGATGGCCGGCTGCGACAACGACTATGCAGAGCCGCCGGTACCGCAACCGGAGGGTGGCGTGATCGGCATAGGCACCTGGGACGACCCCATGACGGCATATCAGGTGCTTCAGGGCTTCGTCAACGACTCAATCGCCGAACCTTGGGCCTGCGGCTATATCGTGGGTTATTGCAACACCAACGTCAGCAATACTCTTTCCGCCGCTTCGGCGGTGTTGAAAGGCGAGGGATGCACCGTGCCCACCAACATGCTCATCACCTGGAAGAACCCCGCCGACCTGACTCCCGGCGATTCCATAACATGGGAAGACTGCGCCACCGTGCAGCTCCCCAATACCGATGTGCGCAAGGCCCTCAACCTGAAGGATAATCCCGACAATTTCGGCAAGCTGGTGACCCTGCGCGGCACCACCGGCACCAAATACTGCGGCGCCTACGGCGTGCGCTCCGTATCCGACTTCGAATGGGGCGACAAGGGCAAGGACCTCCCTCCCGTGGAGTTGCAGCCGCTTCCTTACCTTTGGGAAGGATGGAACTCGTCGCTCGACCTCAATTATTACAAGAACTCTGGCTGGCGCGTGCTCACCGTAGAGGGTAACCTGCTGGGCTGGGGCATCGCTCAGCTTGCCAACGGCAACTGCATGACAGCCTCCGCCTACTCGGGCACCCTGTCGGGAGGCCCTTACGATGCCTGGCTGCAGAGTCCTGCCGTGGATATCGACAAGAGCATGCTGAAGAACGTGAGCTTCAAGATGCGCTCAAGCTATTATTCGCCCGATTCGAGCATGGAGGTATGGCTTATCGCCGACGACAAGCCCGTGCGTCGTCTCGACGCCAACATCCCTGTAGCTCCCGAGAACGGTTTCAGCGAATGGACGTCGTCGCTCATCGACCTCTCCGACGTCAGCGGCGTGATACGCATAGGATGGCTCTATAAGACTCAAAAGGGAGGCCGCGAATGCACCGCATATAATCTTGACGATGTCAACATCGGCGGCGCCCCCGAGGTGATATATGCCGGTCTTGACGCCGGCGCCGCAACCATCGACTGGACTTTCGAAAACATCAACCTCGGCGGCCTTGAGTATATATGGAGCTGGTACGAGCGCAACGGCGCCCATTACCTCTATGGCACGGCTTACGCCGGCACCTCACATGAAGCTCTCAGTTACGCCGTTTCACCCGAAATAGACCTCACCGGAAAGACCGACGTCTCCGCACAGTTCGAGCATGCCGCCAACTATCAGCGCAACATACGCCAGCTCTGCGGCTTCATGGTTCGCGAGGTCGGCCAGACTGAATGGACTCAGATCGCTATCCCCAACTGGCCTGCCGCCGGGACCTGGAACTTTGCAAGCTCCGGCCAGATTTCCCTCGCCGATTTCGAAGGCAAGAAAATACAGGTGGCTTTCAAGTACGAGTCTACTAAACAGAATGCCGATTCGTGGGAGATACGTAATTTCCAGATTACAGGAAAGTCTAAATAATGATGAAGATGAAAAATCGCGATAATATAATAAGAATAGCGGGGGCGTTGGTGCTTGCCGGCGGACTGTGGTCGTGTCAGGCCGACATGGATGCTCCGGGGCTGGAGGTTCCCGAGGCCACGATACAGGCCAACACCACCATCGCCGAGCTTAAAACCCTCTATGAGAACAAAACGTCTCTTGTAGGCTTCAAGGATGAAGCCACAAAGGAGCACTTCATAATCCACGGCCGCGTGGTATCCTCCGATGCCTCCGGAAACATCGACCAGAACCTTGTGATTCAGGATGAGACCGCCGCGCTGACATTTTCCATGCGTGAGCGCAATCTCTACACCCGTTACCGTCTGGGTCAGGAGGTGGTGGTCGACATGACAGGCCTATATATAGGTTATTACCGCGGCCTGCAGCAGGTAGGCGCCCCCGGCGACCCTTACAATGGATTGCCTCAGCTCGGTTTCATGACCTACGACTACTGGCTCGACCATGCACAGTGCAACGGTCTTCCTGACCCTGCGATGCAGCTCGTCAATGTGGACCAGACATGGCCCGCCGACAAGATTTACTGTCTGAAACTTACCCTTCCCATCTCCAACAGCGACCTGGTGAAGATGCAGAGCCAGCTCGTGGAAGTGCGCAACGTGCATTTCGTGCAGGCAGGGAAGACCACCTATGCCCCCCGACAGGAAACCGTGTCGCGTTATCTCAAGAACGAGGCCGGCGACTCGCTTGCCGTGCGCCTCTCGGGCTACAGCAACTTTTATAACGACACGATACCCGAGGGCACAGGCTGCGTGCGCGGTATCCTCGGCTACTTCAACGACTCATGGCAGATCACGCCCCGCGACCGAAACGACATCATGATCGGCGGTGCCGGCAGCGAGAAGGAACCTTACTCCGTGACCGATATCCTCAACCCCGATTACGAGGGCGTGCAGGGCTGGACTGCCGGTTATATCGTAGGCTCTGTAAAGGCCGGCGTGTCAAATGTCACTGGCAACGACGACATAATCTTCGGTAAAGATGCCGAACTCGACAACAATCTCGTGATCGCTGCCGACAAGGAATGCCGCGACTGGTCGCAATGCGCCGTGGTGGAACTCCCTCAGCGCACTCTGCTCCGTAACTATGCCAACCTCCTGGACCATCCTGACAATTATCTCAAGAAGATATCCGTGCAGGGCACCATCGGTAAGGATCTCGGAAGGCCCGCGATTACTGAATGTGCAGGTAAATACGGCACCTTCTCCCTGGAGGGTCTGGTTATCAATCCGCCGGCCGCTGATTATTCCACAGTCTATTTCGGCCTCGACCAGAACGCCACTTCCATCGACTGGACATTCGACAATGTGGAACTGTCGAGCGGCGTAAGCTATGTATGGAACTGGAAGGTGTACGACGGAGCCTATTATCTGAACGGCAGCGCATATGTGGGCGGCTCTCCCAAGAAAGCCCTGGCATATGCCATATCGCCGATGATTGACCTCAAGGACAAGCTCGAGGCTCGCGTGCATTTCAGCCATGCCGCCCGTTTCCAGACCACGCTCCGAACCCTCTGCGGTTTCGCCGTGCGTGAGGAAGGACAGGCCTCCTGGACCGAACTCCCCATACCCACATGGCCTACGGCCGGTAGCTGGACGTTCGTCGACTCCGGATTCATCGATCTCTCCGGTTTCGCCGGCAAGAAAATACAGATAGCCTTCAAGTATGGCTCCGACACCAACGGCGCCGATACCTGGGAAATCCGCAATGTCACAGTAGAAGCAAGATAATTCTTTCCCCATATAAAAGCCGCCGGAGTGTATCCAGTCTCCGGCGGCTTTTATTCTACTCTTATTTATTTCATTTTCTTAATTTTAAATTGTTTAAATACCATGAGAAGATTTACAACAACATTGATATTCCTGACAGTTTTTCTGACGCTGCAGGCCGGGTACACAAAGGGTTATTACGACCGTATGGACGGCAAACAGAAGGAGGAACTGAAGAGTGCCGTCAAACAATGCGTGTCGTCGCACCGCAAGCTGGTATATGGCGAATTGCCTCAATATTGGCAGTATACCGACGTTTACCCCGAGCTCGTCAACGGCAACAAACGGTGGTGGGACATGTATTCCGACCGCATGTGCCTTATTTATGAATATCAGACGGCATTCCAGAGCTTTTCCGCCAACAGGATGAACCGTGAGCACAGCGTGCCCAAATCCTGGTGGAAGAAGAACGGCGATGTGGAATATACTCCGGCTTATTCCGACCTGTGGAATCTCTATCCCTCGGATGCCGAGGCCAATTCGGCGAAGCTAAACTACCCTTTCGGGCCTACCGACAAGCCTGTATACGACAATGGCGTCACCAAGGTGGGTTATCCCAAGACGGGTTATGGCGGTGGCGCCGCCAGAGTCTTCGAGCCTGCCGATGAATACAAGGGCGACTTCGCCCGCGCATTCTTCTATATGGCTTGTGTCTACGACGACATCAACTGGGTGATCAACTACATGTTCCGCAAGGAGGCATGGCCCACGCTCACTCCCTGGGCCATGAACATGCTTCTCCAATGGGCGCGTACCGACAAGGTGAGCCAGAAGGAAATCGACCGCAACAACCTCGTGGAACAGTATCAGGGCAACCGTAATCCCTTCGTCGACTTCCCTGAGCTTGCCGAGTATATATGGGGCGTGCGCACAAGCGAGACATTCATCATAGCCGAGCAGGAGAACACTGACCCGACGCCGCCGATTACCGGCGACCCCACAATCAGCGAACCTGTCAACGGGGAGACCCTCGACTTCGGACAGACTGCCGAGGGCCACAACATCAGTCGTGCCCTACAGATTCGCGGCAGCAATTTCACAAGCCCGTTGTCGCTCAGAGTGATAGGTGCCGACAAAGACATGTACGTACCTGAAGTCACGGAGATACCTGCCTCAACCCTCAATGCGGGCGGCGGCTATCTGCTCAACATCATCTATCGTCCATCGGCTGTCGGCAAGCATGGGGCACGCCTCACGCTCTACGACGGTGGGCTGGATGGGTCAGTGGTCGTGACGCTCAGAGGGGAGGCTCTGCCTGTGCCCGAACTCACGGCTCTTACAGCCCTCGAACCTAAGGATGTCACCGACAGCGCCTATACTGCCTGCTGGTTGCCGGCCGACGGCATCGCCGACTATTATACCGTGACCCGCGTACGCTATAACGAAGAAGGCGAGGAGGCCGAGACCTACGAGACGAATGCCACCGAGCTGCGTTTGTCGGGACGAGATGCCGGCGTCGCCGAGACTTACAGCGTGACATATTCGCGGCTGGGACTTGTCTCGCCCGCATCCAACACCATATATGTCGCCGCCTCCGGCATGGAGTCGATGCAATATGAGGTGCCCTTCCGCGCCATCGGTTCCGACGGATGCATCACAATCCTCTCCGGCGACGGTATGCCGATACGAAGCCTTACCATCACCGACCCCGCCGGACGTGTGTTAATCGTTGACGATGTTCCCGATGCTACTGATATACGGCTGCCGGCAGGAATATATATCATTTACGCTCCCGGACACAAGCCGCATAAAGTGAGGGTATGGTGATTTTTGGGATTTTTGCCGCATTGATTGCGGTAATATGAAAATAATTATTAACTTTGCCACGTGCAAGCAGGATGTAGGCCAAAACCTCTTTAAAGGCTCTGTTGACTCGTATCCCGTCTTGCAAAACGAAACTTGAAAATCAAGGTGCCGCCGCCATGCGCGACGGTACCGTACAATGAACAACTTTTTATGTACAACAGAACAAAAGGCATATTATACATCATCGGCTGCGCTGTGACCGGCATTCTTATGGCAGGGAGTGTCGACGCTCTGGCGTCATATCCCAAGGGGTATTACAACTCTCTTAACGGAAAGTGCGGGGCTGAACTCGTCACCGCTCTCAAGAACTTGGCCAAAGGGCACAAGGTAATATCTTACGGCGACGCCACATGGAGAGCTTTCAAATCTACCGACGTCAAGACTGTAAACGGCATCGAATACTGGTGGGACATGTATTCCAACAATCTGGTGAAGGTGAGCAGCGGCCATGGCGGTCTCAACATAGAGCACTCGGTGGCCAACTCCTGGTGGGAAGGTGTGCATAACGATGCTTACAAAGACATCGTGCATCTCAACCCGTCGGATGCCACCGCCAACAACCGCAAGTCGAATTATCCCCTTGGAGAAGTGGCTACGATGAAGTGGGAGAATGGCGTGACGTTTGTGGGGAGTCCGGTATCGGGTCAGGGCGGTGGCTCCGACTATGTCTACGAGCCGGCCGACGAATACAAGGGCGACTTCGCCCGCGTGTTCATGTACATGTTCACGGCCTACCGCGACATGGCGTGGGGTACACGTTTCACATGGATGTACGATACCTCAGACCCGTTGATGTTGAAGCCCTGGGCTCGCGACCTGGTGTTGCGCTGGTCGGCTTCCGACGCCGTGAGCCAGAAGGAACGCGACCGTAACGACGGCATATACAAAGAGCAGAACAACCGCAATCCCTTCATCGACCTTCCCGACCTTGCCGACCATATATGGGGCAGCAAGAATACCGTGCCTTATAAGATAGAAGGAGCTCCGGATATCCCCGAAGACCCCGGGAATCCTGAAAACGAGAAGGTTTACAGCTGGCTCAATTCCACGAGCTCCTCCATCGACTCAGGATGGGAATTCGAGAACACCGACCTTCCGGAAGCTCTGTCGTACGTATGGCAGTGGAAGAGCCATAACAACAAGAACTATTACCTGTGCGGAAGCGCTTATAAGGACGACACGCCGTATGCTGCGGAGGCAATAGCCTGGAGTCCGGTAATCGATATGGAGAATGTGGAGAAGGCCACTTTTACCTTCGACCATGCTGCCAGATTCCAGAAAACGTTGCGCGACCTGTGCAAAGTGGTGGTGCTCAACATGGATGTAAACGCAGGAGCCGACGGATACATCAGTACCTGCGAGATTCCCTCGTGGCCGCAGGCCGATACATGGACATTCAGCAATTCCGGAACCATCGAGATACCCGCAGCCAGTATAGCCAACTCGCATATACGTGTGGGATTCCTTTACAAGTCAGGCGTTGCGGGTGCCGACACCTGGGAAATCAACAATGCGAAACTCGTGCTCAAGACCAGACCCTCCGGCATCAAGGAGATCGGCGACGGCTCCGACACCGACGACAGCTGTCTGGTGGAGGTCTGGGGCAACAATATCATAGCTCCCGAAGGGGCCGTGATCTTCGACCTCAACGGCAGGAGAGTGAATGGCGAAAACCTCGGCAGAGGTGTATATATCGTCACCAAGCCTACCTTCCGAAAGGCTGTGAAAGTAATGGTGAAATAATCGGGAATATTCCTTGCGTCATGCCGGTCTCACCGGCCGGCATGACGGTTCTAATACACATAAAACACAAAAGTATGCTACAGGAAACGAGTGTGAAGACTCTTGAGAAAGTTGTCATACGGTTTGCCGGCGACAGCGGCGACGGCATGCAGCTTGCCGGTAACATTTTCTCGAACATATCGGCAGAGACAGGCAACGAGATATCGACGTTCCCTGACTATCCTGCGGAGATACGCGCCCCGCAGGGTTCGTTGAGCGGTGTGTCGGGTTATCAGGTGAGCGTAGGACGCGGAGTGTATACTCCTGGCGACGAAGCCGACGTGCTTGTGGCCATGAACCCCGCGGCTCTGAAGACCAACCTCCGCTATCTGAAGAAGGGGGGCATCATCGTGTGCGACGGCGACTCATTCACGGCCGCCAACCTCCGCAAGGCGGAGTATGCCACCGACAATCCCATCACTGAGCTGGGCATAGACCCGGCACGCGTGATGCTGGTGCCGATGACCACCCTGATCAAGTCAGCGCTTGCCGACAGCGGTACAGACCCCAAGGCCATGATGAAGAGCCGCAACATGCTCGCCCTCGGTATCATATGCTGGCTCTTCGACCGCCCGGTAGAGGCAGTGCTCCGCAAACTGCGTGCCAAGTTCGCCAAGAAACCGGCCGTCTATGAAGCCAACGCCAAGGTGATCCGCGCCGGCTGGGACTATGGCCACAACACCCACAGCTCCATGCCCGTATATCGCGTGGAGACCGCCGCATCTGTGCCCGGCCTCTACACCGACGTCACCGGCAACACCGCCACCGCATGGGGCCTTATACTCGCCTCCGAGAAGAGCGGACGCCCTCTCTTCCTCGGTTCTTACCCCATCACTCCCGCCACCGACATTCTTCATGAACTTGCCAAGCGCAAGGACCTCGGCGTGAAAGCCGTGCAGATGGAGGATGAGATTGCGGGTGTATGTTCGGCCATAGGTGCCAGCTATGCCGGCGACCTGGCCGTGACCTCCACCTCCGGCCCCGGCCTCGCCCTCAAGTCGGAAGGTATAGGACTGGCCGTTATGGCCGAGCTCCCGCTCGTGGTCATTGACGTTCAGCGCGGCGGACCCTCCACAGGTCTCCCCACAAAGACGGAACAGACCGACCTCATGCAGGCCCTTTACGGCCGTAACGGCGAGGCTCCCCTCTGCGTGCTCGCCGCCACAAGCCCCACCGACTGCTTCCATATGGCCTTCGAGGCCGCCAGAATAGCTATGGAGCACATGACGCCCGTGATTCTGCTCACCGACGCCTTCATAGCCAACGGCTCCTCGGCATGGCGTATCCCCGAGGCCGGTGACTATCCAGAGATAAAACCGCGCCTGCTCACCGACGAGGAACTCGCCAAAGGATGGCGCCCCTACAAACGCGACAGCGAGACAATGTCAAGGTTCTGGGCAATCCCCGGAATGCCCGGCGCCATGCACCGCCTCGGCGGTCTCGAAAAAGACTATGAGACTTCCGTAATATCCACCGATGGCCATAACCATGCCATTATGGTGGAGGCCCGCCGTCAGAAAATCAGAAACATCGCCGTGGAGGTGCCCCCCATGGAACCAATGATATGCCCCGACGCCGACACCATTCTCCTCGGCTGGGGCGGTACTTACGGACATCTCCTCGCCGCAGCAACCGAACTGAACGCCCAGGGACATAAAGTGGCTTTCTGGCAGTTCAGGTACATCAATCCTCTGCCCGCAAATACTGTGGAGACGCTCTCCAGATATAAGAGAATCATCGTGGCCGAGCTCAACACCGGCATGTTTGCCGACTATCTCCAGATGCATCTCCCCGGCAAGGAAATACTGCGTATCAACAAGGTGGAGGGTCAGCCTTTCCTCGTCAAGGAAGTGATGGACGGAGTGATGAAGCATATCAATGAAACAACCTGCTAAACTGCTGTAACATGGAAAACAAGGAAATGAAGACGTATACAGCCGCCGATTACAAGAACGGGCAGAATGCGCGCTGGTGTCCCGGCTGCGGCGACCATGCCATATTGACAGTGCTCCACAAGGCAATGGCCGAGCTGGGGATCGCACCCCATGACACAGTAGTGATCTCAGGCATAGGATGCAGCTCGCGCCTCCCTTACTACATGAACACATACGGCATGCACACTATCCACGGGCGTGCCGCCGCGGTGGCTACCGGCGTGAAGACGGCCAACCCGGCACTTACCGTATGGCAGGTATCGGGCGACGGCGACGGCCTCGCTATCGGTGGTAACCACTTCATACACGCCGTACGCAGGAATGTCGACATAAACATCATGATCTTCAACAACAAGATCTACGGCCTTACCAAAGGCCAGTATTCGCCGACCTCCGACCGTGGCACCGTGTCGAAGTCGAGCCCTTACGGCACCGTGGAAGATCCCTTCATACCCGCCGAACTCTGCTTCGGCGCCAGGGGCAACTTCTTCGCCCGCAGCTACGACACCAACCTTGAGGTGAGCCGTCAGGTTATGGTGGCCGCCGCTCGCCACAAGGGGGCTTCCGTGGTGGAGATTCTCCAGAACTGCGTAATCTTCAACAATGGCATCCACTCCTATTTCACCGACAAGGAGCTGCGCGACGACCATACAATCACTCTGCGCCAGGGCGAGAAGATGCTCTTCGGCAAGAATATGGAGAAAGGCCTCGTGCAGGATGGCTTCGGACTGAAGGCCGTGACCATCGGCGAAGACGGATATACCCTCGACGACGTGCTGGTGCACGACGCACATACCAAAGAGAACTTCCTCCATCAGCAGCTTGCCATGATGGATGGCCATGAGCTCCCGATAGCCCTCGGCGTGATCCGCGACTACGATGCCCCGGTTTACGATCAGGAGGTGGACCGACAGACCAGAGAGGTACAGAAAGCACATGGATTCACTTCCCTGCGCGACCTCGTGCTCAAAACCAAGGAAACCTGGGAAATCAAGTGACATGACCCCATATGCCCCTTGAAAAGAGGGGAAATCAAAGAAAATCTGCACAACATCAAAAATGTTGTGCAGATTTTTATAGAAAAATTTCCGTATTAGAGAAATTTTAGCTTATTTTGCATTCTGAACTGAAAATGGGGGAATTCCGCAAGGGATTTTCTCAGGCTGAAATGTTCTGACCCTGAAAAGAAAATTCACCTAAAAAATAGAAAACATGTCTGACATAGCACAGAAAGTTAAGGAGATCATCGTAGACAAACTGACAGTAGACGAGAACGAGGTAACGCCTCAGGCAGAGTTCAACAAGGACCTTGGCGCCGACTCTCTGGATACCGTAGAGCTGATCATGGAGTTCGAGAAGGCTTTCAATCTTCAGATCCCCGACCAGGACGCAGAGAACATCAAGACCGTAGGCGACGCTATAGCCTATATCGAGTCACATCAGGCATAACAGGCCGACAACTCGAATAAACATCCTGTAAATGGAATTGAAGCGAGTAGTAGTGACGGGACTGGGGACCATCAATCCCCTCGGCCACAATGTGGCCGACACGTGGGAGGCCGCCAAGAACGGAGTCAGTGGCGCCGGCCCGATCACTCACTTTGACGCATCGAAATTCAAGACGCAGTTTGCCTGCGAGGTCAAGGGCTATGACCCCAAGGATCATTTTGACCGCCGGCAGATGCGGCAGCTTGACCTGTATGCGATGTATGCGATGACGGCGGCCGACGAGGCTATCGCCGACGCCGGCATAGATGCCGAGGGCGTCGACAAGAACCGCGTGGGCGTTGTTTTCGCCGCCGGTATCGGCGGCCTTCACACTTTCGAGGAGGAAGCCGGTTATTACGCTGTCCATGGCGAGGAGCAGGGACCCAAATACAACCCTTTCTTCATCCCTAAGATGATTGCCGATATAGCTGCCGGACACATCTCGATAGCGCATGAGTTCCGCGGCCCCAACTATGCCACGGTATCGGCGTGTGCGTCGTCGAACAATGCATTGGTAGATGCGTTCAACCTTATCCGGCTCGGGCAGGCCGACGCGATAGTTGCTGGAGGAGCTGAGGCAGCCGTCTTCCCCGCGGGAGTAGGCGGTTTCAACTCTATGAAGGCGCTGTCAACGCGCAACGACGATGCCAAGGGGGCTTCGCGTCCCTTCAGCGGCTCGCGCGACGGCTTCGTGATCGGCGAGGGCGCTGCCGCCCTCGTGCTTGAGGAACTCGAGCACGCCAAGGCACGCGGCGCCAAAATTTATGCCGAGGTGGCTGGCGGCGGCATGAGCGCCGACGCTTACCATATCACCGCCACGCACCCTGAAGGTCTCGGCGCTAAGCTCGTCATGGAGAATGCCCTCAAGGATGCCGGCATGAAACCCGAAGATATCGACTATATCAACCTCCACGGCACATCCACTCCTGTGGGCGACCGTAGCGAGGCTAAGGCTATCGTCGAAGTATTCGGCCCTCATGCCTATGAGATGAACCTCAGCTCCACTAAGTCGATGACCGGACACCTCCTCGGCGCCGCAGGCGCAATCGAGGCTCTCTTCAGCGTCAAGACTATTACCGACGGCATTATCCCTCCGACTATCAACCACGAGGAGGGTGACGACGACCCCGAGGTAGACCCAAAGCTTAACTTCACCTTCAACAAGGCCGTGAAACGTGATGTCAAAACCGTTCTGTCGAATACTTTCGGCTTCGGCGGTCACAACACTTGCCTTATTCTCAAGAAGTACGAAGACTGAAATACGCTTATCATTCTTAAATAATAGATGCATGCCCGGAGGGTGTGCATCTTTTGATTTTTGCCGGATTTTTTGTAAATTTGCAATTGATTTGCGGAGTATGAAGCATGGGATACAAAGAGATCCCGACACTCCCCCACAATGTTGAAACATACCCACCAAATGGCAGATATAGAAGAAGAGAAAAAATACCAGGCCGACAATATCCAGGTGCTGGAAGGGCTGGAAGCTGTGCGCAAGCGTCCGTCGATGTATATCGGCGATACGTCGGTGCGCGGCCTGCACCATCTCGTATATGAAGTGGTTGACAACTCCATCGACGAAGCCCTTGCCGGCTTTGCCGACAGAATAGACGTGACAATCACTGAAGACAACTCGATACGCGTCGAGGACAATGGCCGCGGTATTCCCGTGGACATGCACGCCAAGCTTCACAAGCCGGCCCTCGAGGTGGTGCTTACCGTGCTCCATGCCGGCGGCAAGTTCGACAAAGGCTCCTACAAGGTTTCGGGCGGTCTCCATGGCGTAGGCGTGAGCTGCGTCAACGCTCTCTCCGACTATCTGCGTGCCGAAATACACCGCGACGGCAAAATTCACATGCAGGAGTATGCTTATGGCAAGCCCACCAGCCAGCTATGCGTGATTGGCAGCACCGACCATACCGGTACGGTAATCTACTTCCATCCTGACGCCGGCATATTCTCCGAGACGGTATACAGCTACGAGACACTCGCCAACCGTCTGCGCGACCTCGCATTCCTTAACGCCGGAATCACCCTGACGCTCACCGACCTGCGCGTGTGTGACGATGACGGCAACCCCAAAAGCGAGGTATTCCACTCCGCAGAAGGACTGCGAGAGTTCGTGAAATATATCGACGAAGGCAAGGAGCCTCTCATCGAGGATATCATCGACCTCAAGACCGAGCGTAACGGAGTCCCCGTGGAGGTGGCCATGACTTACAACAACGACTTCAACGAGAACATCTACTCGTATGTCAACAATATCAACACCATCGAGGGAGGTACGCACCTCACCGGTTTCCGGCGCGGCCTGACCACAACCCTCAAGAAATATGCCGACGACAACCATATGCTCGACAAGCTGAAGATAGAGTTGTCGAAAGAGGACTTCCGCGACGGACTTACGGCAGTGGTGTCGGTGAAGGTGGCTGAACCCCAGTTCGAGGGACAGACGAAGACGAAGCTCGGCAACAACGAGGTGATGGGCGTGGTGCAGACAGCTGTCAGCGAGGCATTGCGCAATTATCTCGAGGAGCATCCCAAGCAGGCCAAGGTCATCGTGGAGAAGGTGGTGCTGGCAGCCCAGGCCCGTCATGCCGCCTACAACGCCAAGATGAGGGTGCAGAACAAGTCGTCGCTTGGCGGTGCAGGACTCCCCGGCAAACTGGCCCCCTGCAAGAGCCGTATTGCCGAGGACTGCGAACTCTTCCTCGTCGAGGGTGACTCCGCAGGCGGCAGCGCCAAACAGGGCAGAAATCCCCATTTCCAGGCTATCCTCCCGCTCAGAGGTAAAATTCTGAACGTCGAGAAGGCCATGGACCACAAGATTCTGTCCTCCGAGGAGATTGTCAACATGTACAAGGCCTTGGGAGTGACCATAGGCACTGAGGAGGACAGCAAAGCCCCGAACATGAGCAAGCTGAGGTACCACAAGATTGTGATCATGACCGATGCCGATGTCGACGGTGCACATATAGCCACCCTTCTCATGACCTTCTTCTACCGCCGTATGCGGCCTATCATCGACAACGGCTATCTATACATAGCCACGCCGCCATTGTACAAGTGCAATATCAAGGGTAAGAAGAAGGACGAGGATACGGAGTATTGCTGGACCGACCAGCAGGTGCAGCGGTTCGTTGACATGAAGTGCAACGGCGACCGCAACAAGCTTGTGCTGCAGCGTTACAAAGGTCTTGGCGAGATGAATCCGGAGCAACTGTGGGAGACTACCATGGATCCGGAGAACCGTATGCTCAAGCAGGTAACGCTGACGAACGCTGCGGAGGCCGACCGCACTTTCACGATGCTTATGGGCGAAGATGTGGCACCGCGCCGCGACTTTATAGAAGCCCACGCCACTTACGCCAATATCGACGCCTGACAGTCAGCCCCGGCTCGGAAGCCGGTTGAGAATGTCGGGTCAGCCACGGCCCAGAAGCCGGTTGAAAAGGTCGATATATCGGGAGGCCACCACCTCGCCGGCAAATCGCGACCGCGCCGAGGCAAGCATCCTCTCACGGATGCCCGTGCTGTCGCTCTGAAGCTGTTTATATGCCCATACCACGCCGTCGGCTATGCCGGCGGCTGTTTTTTCTATGCTGTCGCCGGGTCGCACGAGATAACCCGTCGATTCATGCTCCACGATATCCTCCTGGCCGCCGCTGAGTGTGGATACCGGCACGCAGCCCCAGGCCTGACCCTCCACAAGAGTACCGGGCAACGTCTCGTAGCTCGATGCCGACAACACGATGTCCGACTGTTCATAGGTGGTCTTCACCTCGTGGCCACGAAGCACGCCGAGGTGGCGGTGGTCTATGCCGAAGTCGCTGAGGGCTTCGGGACGGTTGATTCTGCCGAAGGTCACTATTTCGCAATCATGGGCAATGTCGCGATGTCTGTCGGCGAGAATCTGTGTGGCGCGTATCATCACCGGCAACCCCTTTATGGGGTCATCGAGACGGGCGGCGCCGAAGAGTATGCGAGCCTTGTTGCCCGAGTCGCGCACACGGCCCGGATTCTCGCTGCCGTCGAAGGGGAAAGCGTTGGGTATCACATGCACCGCGGCGTCGCGCAGCAGCGACGACATGCGGGCCTTATCGGCAAGCCAGTTGCTGACGGCCACAAACGCAATCCCTTCGCGCTCGTTCCCATGCGGCAGTGTGCCAACCAATGTATCGTATGCTCCCTTCTTACGCTTCCATGTTCGGGCCGAGAGGTCGTCGGCCGATGCTCTGCGGTTCATCAGCGGGCAGCATCCGCAGTTCTGACGCCAGCGGCCGCATACTCCCGCATGATGGCATATCCCTGTCATGTTCCACATGTCGTGCATCGTCCATACCATCGGCTTACCCATCTCTCCGAGGCGTCTGAGACCTTTCAGCGACAGAAGACCCTGGTTGACCCAGTCGAGGCATATCACGTCGGCCTCCCTCACCCAGGGATGACGGTGCAGAGGCACGCCGTCGGCCGCAGTGTCTATCTTGAAAAGGGTCTCGCGGTTCATGCCGTTGGCAAGGAATATGCCGAGCCGCTCCTTAAGGAATGCCGCCTTCAGCCGCCATGGGGAGGCGGCAAGGGAGATGCGGGGCAACGGACGCTGCCTGTCGGCTACAACCATACGCGCATCCACGCCCGCTTCCGTAAGAGCTTCTATAAGACGGTAGCTCACTATGGCAGCACCTCCCGTGGCGTCTGACTTATTTATGATTGTCACTTTCATAGACCATGAATTTGTAGGATAAGCCCGATAGAGAGGTATAGGGACCCTCTTCTTCGGCCACGTGCCAGACATCTGGATTAATGGCCGGGAAGAATGTGTCGGCGTCGGGAGTATCGGTATCGATGAGGGTAAGATATATCCTGTGGGCTGATGGCATAGCCTGGCGGTATATCTCGCCGCCGCCAATGATGAAAGGTTCGGGGTCGTCGGTGCAGAGGGCGAGCGCCTCGTCAAGGGATGTGGCGGTGAGGGCTCCCGGAGCGGAATAACGGGAGTCGCGGCTTATGACGATGTTCACGCGACCCGGCAGAGGACGCTTGGGAAGCGACTCCCAGGTGCGCCGACCCATAATCACGGCGTGACCCGTCGTGACCCGCTTGAAATGCTGCAAATCCTCCTTCAGATGCCATGGCATGTCACCTCCGCGGCCTATCGACATATCCCTGCCGCTCGCCGCTATCATCGAAACTTTTCCCATTATCTTAAAATTTGGGGTAAAATTAATAAAACAATCGAAAATAATACGTAAATTTGCACAAGAAAGTGAAGGAGACTCCGAAGCCTTATTCTCCGGATTCCCTTAACGCATGAATATGAACGACCATAGGCCGTAACATGAACTACACAGTATTGGATTTTTTCTGCCTGATGGCCTCGATATGCCTGTTTCTTTACGGCATGAAGGTTATGAGCGAAGGCTTACAGAAGGTAGCGGGCGACAGATTGCGAAATATCCTGGCAATCATGACGCGCAACCGAGTCACAGGGGTATTGACAGGCATACTGATCACGGCACTCATACAGAGTTCGAGTGCCTCCACAGTGATGGTGGTGAGCTTTGTGAACGCGGGGCTCATGACCCTGCAGCAGGCTATGGCCGTGATTTTCGGCGCTAATGTCGGCACTACTTTCACCACCTGGATCATCTCCGCATTCAGTTTCGAGTTCAATCTTTCCGACTATTCCCTTGTGCTGCTGGCCGTGGGCGTGCCAATGCTCTTCCTTAAGCGGAGCACATTCAAGAGCCTCGGCGAGTTCATGATAGGATTCTCCCTCCTTTTCATGGGTCTCGACATGATCAGCGAATACGTGCCCAATCTCCAGGAGAATCCGGAGATGCTACGGTTCGTGACCGACTGGACCACCATGGGACTCTGGTCGGTACTCATCTTCTTCTTCATGGGTCTGGTGTTCACCATGATAGCGCAGAGTTCGGCGGCCACTTTCGCCCTGACGCTGATCATGTGCTCGCAGGGATGGATATCCTTCTCGCTGGGGTGCGCCATTATTCTGGGCGGCAACATCGGTACGACAATAACGCCTATCCTGGCGTCGCTCAGCGGTAATATCGCCGCCAAACGAACCGCTATGGGGCATCTCCTCTTCAATGTACTCGGCTCGATTATAGTGCTGTGCATATTCCATCCCTTCATGGAGATGGTGGCCGACATCACCAAGGCCTGTACCGGCACGAGTCCCCTCGACATCAGCGCGGCTCAGGAAGCCGGTATGAGAGGCACCACTCTTCTCGATGAAAAAGGCGGATATACCGCCAGGGCGCAGAGCTGTGTGGCTTTCGGCCTCGCAATGTTCCCCACTGTGTTCAATGCCTGCAACCTCCTGGTGATGATATGGTTCACCAAGCTGTATGTCAGGATTGTATGCTGGATGGTGCCCGCACGCCACAAAGACGAGGAGGAGGAATTCTCCCTCAAATATATCGGCAGAGGCCTCATGTCGGCTTCCGAACTCAACATCCTCCAGGCGCAGAAGGAAATTCAGCAGTACGGCAAGCGCGTGGAGCGTATGCTCGGCATGTGCAAGGATCTGATCCACATGAAGGAATCCGACGACAATTACATGCATACATATAACCGCATTGAAAAATACGAGCAGATTTCCGACCGTATGGAGATTGAGATCGGCACTTACCTCAACAAGATAGCCGAGGGACGCCTGAGTCCGGAAGGAAAGATGCGTATCACCGGAATGCTCCGCATCATCAGCGAGATTGAGAGCATTGCCGACGGTTGCCTCAAGATTGCCAAGACGCTCGAACGTAAGAACAAGAACCATGTGCAGTTCACCGACTCGGTGCTTCATGAGATCGACCAGATGTTCGAGATTGTATCCAGAGCGATGACCAACATGCTCAATGTCCTCGACGAGATGGAGAATCCCGAGCGGAGCAAGATTATCGAGGCCTACAACAAGGAAAGGGAAATCAATAACCTGCGCAACAGCCTGCGCGACGGAAATATCTTCAACATCAACAACAAGGAGTATGGCTACAAGGAGGGTATCTTCTTCATGGACCTCATAGGGGAGGCCGAGAAACTCGGCGACTACATGCTCAATGTGATCGAGGGTGTGAAGCATCAGTTCCGTACGGCGCCGGTGTCGCCGGCCGTCTGACGGCCGGGGTTGCACCTCATGTAAAACTATAAAATACAAAGATTCAGCAGTATGAAAGAGAATAAGCGCGACAACAGATATTGTGTCATAATGTGCGGCGGCATAGGGTCGCGATTCTGGCCCATGAGCCGTGCCGACATGCCCAAGCAGTTTCTCGACTTTTTCGGCACGGGGCGCAGCCTTCTGCAGATGACCTACGACCGTGTGCTTGAAATCTGCGACCCCTCCAACATCATTCTGGTCACCAACAGCAGCTACTTCGACATCATACGCCGGCAGCTGCCCGATGTGGCTATAGACAACATCCTTCTGGAGCCGGCACGCCGCAACACGGCCCCTTGCATATGCTGGGCCGTGCACCATATTTACGCCAAGAATCCCGACGCTTCAATCGTCACCCTCCCTTCCGACCATCTCATCCTCAAGGAGCGTGAGTTCCTGCGTACCATCGAGGAGGGTCTCGACTTCGTGGAGAAGGGCGACAGGCTCCTTACAATAGGCCTGAAACCCACATGCCCCCATACCGGCTATGGATATATACAGCTCGGCAGCCCCGTGGAGGAACGCGAGGGTATACGAAAGGTCAAGTCGTTCACTGAGAAACCAAATCTGGAGATGGCCAAGGTATTTGTCGACAGCGGAGAGTTCTATTGGAACTCGGGCATGTTCCTTTGGCGTGCCGACAGCATCCTTAAAGCTTTCGGCGAGCTTGCCCCCGAGATAGCCAATGTGTTCGATGCCGGTATAAAGGCTTACGGCACACCGGCCGAGAGCGACTTCATAGCCAAGGCTTTCCCCACGGCTCCGGCAATATCCGTTGACTACGCCATCATGGAGAAGGCCGGCAATGTGTACGTCAAGACTGCCGACCTCGGTTGGAGCGACCTCGGTTCGTGGAAGGCGCTGTATGAGTGCTCGCCCAAAACCGCCGAAGGGAATGTGACCCAGAACTGCAGCGTCCTTACCGGCGACTGCCGTAACACCATCTTCGCAACAGAAGGCGACAAAATAATCGTGGCTGCCGGTCTTGACGACTTCATAGTGGCGGATACCGACAAGGCCTTGCTCATATATCCCAAGAAGGATGAGCAGAACATCCGGCGCCTCGTCAATGAGGTCAAGGACCGCTTCGGCGAGAAATATGTCTGAATCATGAGAACGCTTACGGCTTGTTTCGCCATGGCTCTGCTGCTGCTCTGCGGCAGCTGTTCCAGAGGTAAATTTACCGTTGAACTGAAGCTCCCGCAGCAGGTCAACGAGAATTTCAGCATCCTTTATTACGACGAGGATCCCTGGGATGATTATCTGGAGGACAAGGTGCTTGTGGTTCATCAGGGGGAGTGCACACTGGAATGCCCCACTCAGGAACCAACGCTGGTATATGTGTTCCAGGGAGCCATCGAGCCGGCACTGATGTTCTATGCCGAACGTGGCGACAAAATAGAGATCACCGGCGACAGCAGCCACCCGATCTCCTGGACCGTGGGCGGTAACAAAATCAACAGGGACATGAGCCTATGGCGGCAGCAGAACCGCGATATACTCATGGCCCGGGATATCAGCAAGGTCAACGCCGCCGTGGCAATGTATGTCAGGCAGAATCCCGACAATCCCGCCGCGAAGCTTATACTTCTGCAGTACTATTACCGGGGTTACAACTACTATGGATTCGACAAATTGTACAATAGCATGAAGGGAGCGGCTGCCGACCCCAAATGGTCGCTGCTCATGGGACACATCGATTACCTGCTGGGTTATTCGCCGGTACACCCGAGGGCGGGCGCCTTTACGCTTACAGTTCCCGGCGGCAAGGATACCCTCTCCTTTGCGGAATCCGGCGGCATACTCTATTTTTCCGAAAATTCCAGCAACCAGCGAGACATAGCCATTGATGAGCTGCGGGATCTTGCGCGTATGCGCCGTGACTCCGCATGGTTCGTAGTGGCCGACATCAGCATGGAACCCGACTCGGCGGCCTGGGCTTACCAGATGAAGCGCGACAGCCTCATGAGAGGTATTGTCAGGGGCTGGATGCCCGTACAGTTCTCCGACACAGCGGCAATCGCCCTGGGTGTCAATTCATTACCCATGTTCGTGGTCATAGAGAGGGGCGGAAGAATTGTATACACCGGTCCTGACCATTATATGGCCTCTATGGCCGCACAGAAGGTCGGCATAGGGTGGGAAAAGCCCGAAATGCCTCCTCATAAAGTAAGATAAGATGCTCTCGAAAGTACTCACGGCCTGTATCCAGGGTATCGACGCCTTCCCCGTCACGATAGAGACGGACATCAGCAAGGGGGTGGGGTTTGCCATAGTAGGCCTCGCGGATACCACGGTGCGGGAGAGTTATGAACGTATGCAGTCGGCGCTTGAGCACACGGGTCTGCGGTTTCCTAAGGCTCGTACGATCATCAACCTGGCACCTGCAGATGTGAAGAAGGAGGGAGCCTCTTTCGACCTCCCCATGGTGATAGGGCTGCTGACGGCAGCGGGCACTGTGAAGGCCGACGATCTCGGCAGCTACATGTTTGCCGGCGAGCTGAGCCTCGACGGCAGCCTGCTACCCGTGAAGGGTGCCCTCCCGATGGCTGTAAAGGCCAGGGAAATGAAACTCAAGCGTCTCATAGTGCCCGAGGGGAATGTCACCGAGGCTGCCGTGGTGAACAACCTGGAGGTGTTCGGAGCCAGAAATCTTACCGAGGTGGTGGAGATTCTGACGGGTACTTCGGAGATAAAGCCTATGGAGATAGACACGCGTGCCATCTTCGCACGCGATGCCGGACACTTCGACTATGACTTCTCCGAAGTAAAAGGGCAGGAGTCGGTGAAACGCGCTTTCGAGGTAGCCTGTGCCGGCGGCCACAACATACTGATGGTAGGGCCTCCGGGTGCCGGCAAGTCGATGATGGCGAAGCGTCTTCCCTCGATATTGCCGCCGTTGAGCATGGGTGAGGCGCTGGAAACCACTAAGATTCATTCCGTGGCCGGGAAGCTTGGCCGCGGCGACATGCTCATGACCACGCGTCCTTTCCGTACGCCTCACCATACTGTGTCGCCGGTGGCTCTCGTTGGCGGAGGTGTCAACCCCATGCCCGGCGAAATCTCGCTCGCGCACAATGGCGTGCTCTTTCTCGACGAATTCCCTGAATTTCCCCGTCAGGTGCTTGAAGTGCTCCGGCAGCCCATAGAAGACAGGGTGATTACCGTGTCAAGGGCAAAATATACCGTGCAGTATCCTGCGAGCTTCATGCTGGTGGCCTCTATGAACCCATGTCCCTGCGGATATTACGGACATCCCACGCGCGTATGTACCTGTACGCCGGGAGCCGTGGCAAAATACATGAACCGCATATCGGGGCCTCTGCTGGACCGTATCGACATACAGTGCGAGATAGAGCCTGTGGCTTTCGATGCCATGGCCTCCACGCAACCGGCCGAAAGTTCGGCGGAGATACGGGCTCGTGTTGTGGAGGCGCGCAAGATACAGGAGGCCAGATTTGCCGGTGTGAAGGGTGTATACTGCAACGCGCAGATGAACTCGCGACTCATCCATGCCTATGCGTGGCCTGACGAGGAGGGCATGGCGAAACTTAAGGAACGCATGGAGAAACTTAACATGAGTGCCCGTGCTTTCGACCGCATATTGCGCGTGGCCCGCACAATCGCCGACCTCGACGCCTCCGAGAAGGTCCTCGCACGTCACATCTCCGAAGCTATCGCTTACCGGACCCTCGACCGTGCATCATACGGCCGCACATTCTGACTCGCCTCCTGCGCCAAGCCGGCTCCCATATAGAAATTTACATATGAATATAAATATAAATAATATTGTCGGTAATATAAGAAAGGCTGTAAATAGGGTTCCGGATATTCTGTCGCGGCGCAAATACAGGATTCTGTGGCTTGCCATGTTCCTGTTTGGCATCATGAGCGTGGTTGATTTAGTGATGTCGGATTCGCTGAAATTCCCTTTATGGCTGCAGATTATGTATGTCATATTCTTCAGCTCATTAAAGGCGACAGTGATGACGCTGCCGCTGGCGTGGCTCATGGAGCGCGGGCGTTGGCTGAAGGCTCTGGCATGGGTTGTGATTGTAATCTACGCACTGGCTGCGTCGGTGAATTGTTTCAGCCTCTTCTTTTACGGCTTCGGAATCAGCCGCAAGCTGATTCTGATATTTATGCAGACGAATTTCCGAGAGGCAAGCCAGTTTGCCACCGGCATATGGGCGAATATCGTGTCATTGGCCGAATCGCCGGCTCTTTATATAGTGGTAATAGGGATTGCAGGTCTGTATATGCTGCTGACGCGCTGCGGGAGGAGAGTGTATCTGTGGATTACGGGAGCATTGAGCATTGCGGGGGTGGTTGCATTCGGCTGGTATCTTGTGAACTTTGACTGGGGACGCACGGCTCACTCATTGGCGATGCGTACAGTACGTTACGGGCGCGAAGTACAGGCATGGAACCGGAAGTTCGAGGAGCTCCGTACACATAAGAAGCCATTGCTGTACGCCGAGAGTGCCATATCCACGCATAAGGCGGCTACCGTGATATTTGTCATTGGAGAGTCGGCCTCCAGCGGCCATATGCAGCTTTATGGTTATCCGCTACGCACCACCCCGGAGCTTTGCGCAGCCGCCGATTCTCTTTTCATCTACCGCGATGCGATATCGTCTGCAAGCATCACCGCCGGCAGTCTCGAACGTATGCTGTCGCTGAAATACGACGACGATACTTCCGAGGATGGCCTCGATTTCCCTCTGGTGGTCGACATATTCAAGCAAGCCGGCTACAAGATTTTCTGGCTCTCCAATCAGGAGATTATGGGGAATTTCAGCAACACGTCGGGCGTCATGGTCATGAATGCCGATGAGATTGAATATGTAGGAGCCGACAATAGCGAGGATGCTCTTGTGCAGCGATTCGACGAGATACTGATGCCACCTCTGTATAAAGCATTGGCCGACACCGCCACTAATAAAATAATTTTTCTGCATCTTATGGGGTCGCATGTGGCCTACAATCGCCGGTATCCACGGGATTTCGACCGTATAAAAGGTGCCGACGTGCAGCGTGCTCTGAACCATCCGTGGCTCGACGAGAAGATGGCTGCGACCGTGGCGCAGTACGACAACTCAATCCTCTATACCGACTATCTGCTGTCGCAGATAATGGCACAGGTCTCTGCCCGCAATGACAAGGCGCTGATGATATATCTCTCTGACCATGGCGAGAATGTGTACGACGAGGGCAGGTCTATGGGACGTGGCGAGAAATATGTACGCGTCCCGATGATCGTGTATCCCAACAGGCGTTACAGGGAGGAAGAGCCGGAGATGGTGGAAAGGTTGCGAAAATCTCTGTCATTGCCTCTGTCGACAGCCAATGTGGAGCATCAGCTCATGACCCTTACCGGCACGCAGTATCAGCTTTATGACTCCACGCGGGATGTATTGTCGCCCGCATTTGTCAGACGACACCGATATGTCAACGAGCATCCCTGGAAGTATGAAACGAGGAAAGATGGGAAGACAGGGAAGTAAATGGTGGCTGAAAATGGCTGTGGTGATAGCCTGCGTGTGGGTGGCGTTGGCAGGCCTGTTTACGGCGTTGATGTGGCTCAGCACCTATGTGGAGTCGGAGCATATGAAAGAAAATGTCAGGAATTCGCTCCAGCTTCTTGTTGACGAGGGTGAGTATTACCGTTATCGGGTAGGGGGAGCCATGCTTCAGAAAGACAATTTCACGGATGCCACGATGGTATCGTCGTCGATGCCTTTGCCTGAAGGTTACGGCCATATGCGCGGCGCATTCGCTAATCCCATGCCCTTCGACCGCAGTGCCGGCAACACTTGCGCCACAAGGGCTCTTGCCGCCATTGATGATTATAATACCGGCAATATGGATACGTACAGCCGTTATTGGTGCGGATTCCTCGTGACCCTCCGACCCATGTTGGCTATGACGGACCTTAATACCATTCGCATTGTCGACACGGTGATTCTCTGGCTGCTGGCCCTCTTGACTACGGTTATGGTATGGAGGCGTATAGGTGGCCGGGAAGCCCTTTTCTTCATTATTGCCATTATGGCTGTCGGTTTTCCCGTGGTTCCCGGTGTTCTGCAGTATTTTACATGCTTCTTTCTGATGATGCTCTGCTCGATACTTGTGTTGGCGGTAAACCGGAAGCGTCTTACAGGCATGTTCTGCGGCGTTGTCATGTTTGTGACGGGCGCAGTCACGGTATATTTCGACTTTTTGACCACTCCGGTACTCACACTCGGTTTTCCGGCCATATTCATAATGCTGCGACGTGACGCGCTTCCCGACTGGCGCATGCTTCTGCTGTGCGTCATATGTTGGGGACTGGGATATTTCGGACTATGGGCCACAAAATGGGTCATATCCCCGCTGGTGTCGGGCCTCGACATAATGGCTGAAGCTGTCAACGCGGCCCACATACGTGCTGGAGGCATCTCGGAAGCACTGATGGCCGGAAATGCCAAGGAATGGACGTTGCTGGCTCTTTTCTTCATGGGGCTGGCTGCCGTATTGCTCTCGGTGATTTATGTCAGGAGATCTGTGCGCGTGCCGCAGAGGGTTGACTCGGCGATGCCGTTTGCCGTAATCGCACTGATCCCTTTCATCTGGGTATTGGCTTTGCAGAACCATTCCGCGGTGCACTACTGGTTTGTGTGGAGGATATTATCCCTGACCATTTTCAGTATTCTTGAATTCTATAATAGGACAATATATGCTAAAGGCAGAGAAAAGGACGGCAGTAATCATACCGTGCTACAATGAGGCATCGACGATAGGGAAGGTTGTAGGCGACTTTCGGCGGGAGCTTCCGGAGGCGGCAATCTATGTGTTCGACAATAATTCCACCGATGGGACGGCACTGGAGGCTGCGCGTGCCGGGGCCTTCGTGATAGGGGAACCTCGCCAGGGTAAAGGGAATGTGGTCAGGTCGATGCTCAGAAAAATAGATGCCGACGTATACGTCATGGTGGATGGCGACGACACTTACGATGCCGGGAGCGTCCATGAGCTTATAGCACCGGTAATGAACGGTGTCGCCGACATGACCGTCGGCGACAGGCTGTCGTCAACATATTTCAGCGAGAACAAACGGCCTCTCCATAATTCGGGCAACAGGCTCGTGCGTTGGGCCATAAACAGCCTTTTTGCTTCCAATCTATGCGATATACTGTCGGGCTACCGATGTTTCAACAGGGAGTTTGCCAAGAGTATACCGGTGATGTCAGGGGGGTTCGAGATTGAGACGGAGCTTACAATCTTCGCGTTGCAGAACAAGTGGACAATAGAAGAGGTGCCGGTGCTTTATCGTGACCGACCGGAGGAAAGCGTGTCGAAACTGCGCACTATCCCCGACGGGTTCAGAATCATCAGGAAGATAATCACTCTCTACCGCGATTACAGGCCGCTGGCTTTCTTCTCCCTCATAGCCGCGGTGATGTTGCTGTTGGCCATAGGTTTCTTCATACCCGTTTATATAGAGTATCTGGAAACGGGCTTGGTAGCCCGTTTCCCAACACTGATATGCTGCGGTATAGTAGCTGTGATGTCGCTGATGCTGTTCTGTTCGGGGCTTATACTGCAGGTGATCACCAACCAGAATCTTAAACTTATGGAGCGGCTGCAGCGGCTGCAGAGCGGAATGCGTCCATGATTTCGGTGGGACGGCCGTTGGAGAATGCGCCGAGATGGTATGCGGCCTCGGCATCGATTTCCGGAGCCCAGTAGAAGACTCCCTTGCAGGCGCCGTCGGTAAGGTCGCGTGATGCTTTCAGCAACGCGTCGATGAAGTGTTTCCCCTCCACGGGCTTGCGGGCATCCACGCCTGTCTCCACTATCATCACGTCTGTGCCGTATTTCTCTTTCAGATGGCGTATGTTGGCGATGCTGTTGACAAGGGTCATCAGCTCGCTCTCCTGCTTGTTGCCCTCTATGGCCCAGAAGGGATATACGCTCATGCCTATCATGTCCCATTCCACGCCGTCGGCTTTCAGAGAGTCGAACACGCGGTCATAGAGTCCCTGGTCGAAACCGTCGTCAAGATGTATGATTGTCTTGGCTTCGGGATATACTTCCTTGACGGCCTGGATACCTGCTTTGGTGAGCCCGGCATACTGGTGAGGATTCTCTTCGAAGCGACCCATGGGCCACAGGAAACCATGGGTGGTTTCGTTGCCTACCTGTACCCAGCGCACATCGATTCCATTCTTTTTGAGTAGCTGAAGAGTGGAGCGGGTATGGTCGGCCACCGCTTTTTTCATCTCCTCGTAACCGAAGTTTTTCCATGCCTCCGGAATGTTCTGCTTGCCGGGGTCGGCCCACCAGTCGGAGTAATGGAAGTCGATCATCAGAGGCATCCCGAGTTCCTGAGAGCGCTTGGCCATCACGAGCACGTCCTGCGGCGACGAGAAGCCATCTTTGGGATTCACCCATACACGCAGGCGTGTGGCGTTAATGCCGTAATCTTTCATCAGCCGGGTGGTCTCGGTGCGCACGCTGTCGGTATTCATGGTGAAATGGCCGCGGGCCTCGTCGGCTGTGGTGCCCGAGATGTCTCCACCAAGCCAGAACGGCTCAGAGGCATATGACGTCAACGACATAAACAGCGTCATAAGAAGTATGAGCTTTTTCATGTTCATGAGATTTTTAGATTTTTGAGATTATACAGATATCGGAGCCTTGATGGCGGGGTATGGGTCGTAACCTTCGAGACGGAAGTCGGAATAATCGAATGCCAGTATGTCGCTGACTTCCGGATTGAGGTGCATTGTGGGGAGTTGGCGGGGAGATCGTGTGAGCTGTTCGCGCACCTGGTCGAGATGGTTGGTGTAGATATGTGCGTCGCCCAGCGTGTGGATAAACTCACCCGGTTTCAGCCCGGCACACTGTGCCATCATCATAGTCAGCAGTGCGTAAGAGGCGATATTGAATGGTACGCCTAAAAAGGAGTCGCCGCTGCGCTGATAGAGCTGACACGACAGCCTCCCCTCGCTGACATAGAACTGGAAGAAGGCATGGCAGGGAGGAAGGTTCATGTTGTCAAGGTCGGCAACATTCCATGCCGACACTATGATGCGGCGGGAGTCGGGGTTATGCTTTATGTCGTGGAGCGCGCGTGATATCTGGTCGATATGACCGCCGGAATAGTCGGGCCACGACCGCCACTGATAACCGTAGATATGTCCTAAATCGCCGTCCGGTCCAGCCCATTCGTTCCATATCCTTACCCCGTTATCCTGAAGATACTTCACGTTGGTGTCGCCGCGCAGAAACCACAGCAGCTCATATATGATACTCTTGAGGTGCACTTTCTTCGTGGTAAGCAGCGGAAACCCCTCCGCGAGGTCAAAACGCATCTGCCATCCGAAGGTGGAGATGGTGCCCGTGCCGGTGCGGTCATGTTTGGTGACGCCCGTATCGAGTATGTGCCGCAGCAAGTCAAGATATTGCTTCATCAGTTGTTGTCTCTTTTTATTTTTATTCCGGTTTCAAAAAACCGGGTCAGTTTCTGATTTTTTTGGTTCTTGTCATGAGTGGAGTAGCCGGTCTGTTACGGTTCACCTGCAGGCGAATGGCGTTTTCGGGGCATTTCACCATACAGTCGAGGCAACGGACGCAGCGGGAGTCGTCGACGTATCGGCTGACGGTCTTAATGCAGCCGGAGCGGCAAATATCCTCGCAGATGCCGCAGGAAGTGCATCGGTCGCGGTCGATTTCCACATGGTATAGAGCATACTTCGAGACATGTCCCAGAATGGCACCCACGGGGCAGAAGTCGGTGCAGAACTGGCGTCCGCGCCGTACCGACAGGGCAATTATCAGAAGGATAGCCACAACGCCTCCGACGGCGCCGACAATGGCGCTCATTCCTATGTTCAGCCATGTGGTGTTGACGGCGTCGGCGTTGACGAGGGCGGCGACGTTGCGCATCATGTTCCAAGGCTCCACGAGATAAGGGAATCCCACGATGCCGAAGAGGAGGCAGGCCACGTATACCCAGAGGATATGGACGGTAGCTTTAGAGGCATGGCGGTATCGGAGGGGCTTTCTGAGCCTCTCAGGCGCGAATCTGCGGCATTTCATGGCTATATCCGATATCGTGCCCACCGGACATGCCGTGGAGCAGTAGATGCGCCCGAAAACAAACGACAGCAGGAGCCACACCATGGTGGCCCCCGCTGTAATGGATATCGACGACAAGATGATCTGTGACTTCTCCGCCAGCCGAGCCGCCGGATGCACATTGCTCCCCATGACTACCGCCGCAACCGATGCCCCCAGAAAAAGGAGAGCCAGCATTATGCGTATCACGCGGAGAGTCTTCATCGATGTCGCTTAAGGGAATATGACTGTCGTGATCAGCGGCGTCCTTTGCCTTGCTGCTTCTGCTGCTCGCGAAGCATGGCCTGCTGCTGACGCTGCATCTCTTCGAGACGTGCCATGAAACCTGACTTTTTCTTCGGCTTCTTGGCATTCTCGGCCATCTTCTTGCGTACCGTATCCTCCTTGATGATGAACCGGAATGCATAGGTCTGCGCGATGGTGATGAGAAGCGACACGAAGTAGTAGTAGCTCAACGCTGCCGCGTAGTTGTTGAAGAAGATCATGAAGAACACCGGCATGGCGTACATCATCACCTTCATGCCGGGCATGGAGTTTGACTGCGTCTGGCTGTTGAGCCAGGTGTACAGGATGTTGGTGCCCGTCATCAGCAGACAGAAGAGGGATATGTGGTTGCCGAAGTATTCGGTCACCAGAGGAATGTTTCCCGTCCAGGATATGATAGCGTCAGGCGCGGAGAGGTCGTGTGCCCAGAGGAACGACTGGCCGCGGAGCTCTATGCAGGAGGGGAAGAAGGAGAACATGGCGAAGAGGATAGGCATCTGGAGGAGGAGTGGCAGACATCCCGACATCGGGTTTGCGCCGGCCCGCGAGTAGAGGGCCATAGTCTTCTGCTGGCGCGTCATGGCGTTCTCCGTGCCAGGGTATTTCTCGTTGATGGCCTGTATTTCAGGTGCCAGTACGCGCATCACCGCCTGCGACCGGTACGACTTGTAGGTGAGCGGGAAGAGTATCAGCTTTATGAAGATGGTCAGCAGCAGGATGATGATGCCGTAGTTGCTGATGAACTTGCCGAGGAAGTTGAACACGGGAATCACCACGCCTGTGTTTATCCAGCGGAAGAGACTCCAGCCGAGAGGTATGAGGCGTGTGAGGCTCAGATCCTCGTCGGTCTTCACCTGATGGTCGAGGTCGGAGAGCAGTGGATAGAGGTTGGGACCTAAGAAGAGGGTCATCGATGCCGGCGTGGCGCTGTTCCAGTCATAGTCGGAAATCTTGGCCTGCGCCGCGAAGGTCTTCAGATAGTCGGAGTTCTTGAGCACGGTGCTCTGTAAGTCGGCGGTATTGAAGACGGTGCCGGCTATCATTACCGATGAGAAGAACTGGTTCTTGAAGCCTATCCATTTGACTTTTGCCTGGCGTTCCTCGGTATCGTCCTTGGCTTCGCTGAGGTTTTCCACAGAACCGCCGGCATATTTGTAGTAAATGGCGGAGTTGCGTTCCTCGAACATCCGGCCCGTTTCCTGACGTCGGAGGTCCTGGCTCCAGCTGAAGCCGAGGGTGCGGTTGTTGCTCTGCGCTATGGGCGCCATGTTTTTCTGCACGATGTCCATCTTCACCAGATAACTGTCGCCCTTGGCCAGAGTGTAGCGTATTCCCCAGTATGTGTCGGGGCCGAACTCGAGGGCCATGAGCACCGTGGAGTCGTTAAGCTGTCGGGGAGTGAAATAGAGGTCGGCGGTCTCTACGGCATTGGGGAGGGGGAGCTCGAAGCTGAAGCTGTTCTTGTCGCCCTCGAAGAGCACCACCTTATGCTTGGTGCGGTTGGTTTCGTCGCCATTGTACTCTGTGTCGTACTTCTTGAGTTCGGCGCGTGTTATGGAGCCGGTCAGAGAGCTGAGCTGCAGCTTGAGGACGTCGTTCTCGAGATTGACGGTTTTGTTGTCGCCCGACAGGAATCGGCTGAACTTGCCGTAGCGGCCTATGGCCTGTGTCTCGTTTCTTACAGTCTGTATTGCCTTTGCCTGTTCGGCCACCGTCATTTTGGTGGTGTCGGCGTTGGCGATGTCGGCCCAGTCGATGTTGCGGCCTTCCACGGTGACGAAGCCTGTGACCACGCCATTGTCGAGAGTAAGGTTCACGCCGTTCTGAGCCAGGTTATATGCGCCGGGATGGTCAGCCACCGGCTTGCCGTGCTCCCGGATGTTGTTTACGAGCCATTCGCGGTCCTGCGTGGTCAGTGAGTCCATGCTCACGTTTACCGCCGTCTCTGCCGTCACGGAAGGCTTCTCGGCCTCCCCTTCCGTACTCGACTGCTCCTTGGGACTCAGCCACATGAAGAGCACGAAAACCGCCAGCATCAGCAGCAGCGCGTTGAGTGTATTCTTATCCATGGGTTATTGCTTTTTCTCTTTGCCGTAGGTTATGGCAGCTTTTATGAAGTCTAAGAAAATAGGATTGGGATGAAGCACTGTCGATGAGTATTCGGGATGGTACTGGGTGCCGATGAACCAGCGCATGCCGGGAATTTCCACCACTTCCACCAGGCCGGTGTCGGGGTTGCGTCCCACGCATTTCATGCCGGCCTTCTCGAAGTCGGCGAGGAAGTCGTTGTTAAACTCGAAGCGGTGTCTGTGGCGTTCGCTGATGGTGGTCGCACCATAGGCCGCGGCAACCTTGCTCCCCTCTTCGAGTCGGCATTCGTAGGCCCCCAGTCGCATCGTCCCTCCCATATTGGAGATGCTTTTCTGCTCCTCCATAAGGTCAATCACATTATAGGGGGTATGGGTGTCCATCTCTGTGCTGTTGGCATCTTTGAGACCCAGCACGTCGCGGGCGAACTCTATCACCATGCACTGCATGCCGAGGCATATGCCGAAAGTGGGCACATCGTTCTCGCGGCACCACCGCAGGGCTGTGAACTTTCCTTCTATGCCGCGCTGGCCGAAGCCGGGGGCGATGATTACTCCGTCCATATCCCTGAGCTGCCCGTCGACATTGGCGTCGGTGACCTTCTCGGAATTGATGTATACCACGTTGACCTTGTGGTCGAGATATGTGGCGGCCTGCATAAGGCTTTCGCATATCGACTTATAGGCATCCTGAAGCGCAACATATTTGCCCACGAGGCCGATGTTGACGGTTTTGTCGGCGGAGGCCAGTTTCTCGAGGAAGGTATTCCATCGAGAGAGGTCGGGTTCGGGACCTGGTTCGGTGCCGGTAATGTCGAGCACGAGGCCGTCGAGGTTCTGGGCATGCATGGCCAGCGGCACCTGGTAGATGGTGGGTTGGTCGAGGCTCTCTATGACGGCTTCCGGAGCCACGTTGCAGAACTGTGCCACCTTGCGGCGCATGGTCACCGGCAGCTCCTTTTCCGTGCGCAGCACGAGGATGTCGGGCTGTATGCCAAGGCTCTGCAGCTGCTTGACGCTGTGCTGCGTAGGCTTCGTCTTCAATTCCTTGGCGGCCTTCAGGTAGGGTACATAGGTGAGGTGTATGAAGAGGGCGTTTTTACCCATCTCCCATTTGAGCTGACGCACGGCCTCCAGAAAGGGTGTCGACTCTATGTCGCCGACGGTGCCGCCGATCTCTGTGATTACGAAGTCGTATTTGCCGGTGTTGCCCAGCAGCTTCACATTGCGCTTGATTTCGTCGGTGATGTGGGGAATGATCTGCACGGTCTTGCCCAGGTAGTCGCCGCGGCGTTCCTTGTCGATGACGCTCTGGTATATGCGTCCGGTAGTAACATTGTTTGCGCGGGTGGTGCGGATGTCGGTAAACCGCTCGTAGTGACCCAGGTCAAGGTCGGCTTCATGACCGTCGACGGTGACATAGCATTCGCCATGCTCGTAAGGATTCAGGGTGCCGGGGTCGATGTTTATGTAGGGATCGAACTTCTGGATGGTCACTTTATAGCCACGGCTCAGCAACAGCCGTGCAAGCGAACTCGACAATATCCCCTTTCCCAGTGAGGATACTACTCCGCCTGTCACAAATATGTATTTTGTCTCCACGTTGTGTGATGTTTAATCTAGAAAGGTCACCCCCGTTCCTGACAGGACATGACATTTCAGAATGCAAAGTTACACACAAATCCGCTAATTGCCAAAACTGCGCTCTAAGCAATTCGGTGTCAACCATTTCCATACGTTCCGGTTCAATTCCGTGATTCGGATGATGAGGAGCCGGGGATGTCGTATACTTTTTTTCTGACGAGGTCGGCGAGTTGCGGGTACGTGAGGTTTGACTCGCGGAGAGTGTCGTAAGGAATGGGTTTCCCGAAGAATACGGAGAAATGCTTACCCTTGCTGGCGCACACTTCAGCGGGGAGGAATATCTGCTCGATGTTGAATCTGACGCCGAGTTTTCGGCGCCATTTGGCGAGGCGGTAGAATCGCGGGCGGTTAAGGCCTTGGAAATAGACGGGGACGATATCGCGATGTGACTCAAGGGCCTTGGCGATAAACGATTTCTGCCATGCGAGGTCGGCCACTGTCCCGTCGGGTTGCAGACGCGACACCAGACCAGCCGGGAATATCAAGATCTGGCCATCGCCGGCATATGCTTTGTTGACGGCTATGGCGCCCTGCCGCCCCTGCCGCCCATATTTGTTGATCGGCAAGAACACGTCGCGCAGCGGCTCCACGTTCATCAGCATGTCGTTGACGAGGAAGGTGATGTTGCCGTCGCCGTAAAGAGAGCCGAGCACCTTGATGAGCCCTATGCCGTCGAGACCTCCCAGGGGATGGTTGGAGGCGAAGACATAGCGCTTGCCGGCCTCGAGATTGTCGAGGCCGTATACATCGAGGGTGAGGCCGAAATAGTCGTAGGTACGGCGGCAGAACTCCGAGCCGGTGGAGGGGTCGGTGGCCTCCAGCACCGCGTTGAGCTCATCCTGGTGAACGAGATTTTCCAGCAGTGTTATGAGCGCCCCGGGTATCAGACGCCCTTTCCAGCCTCCGATACGCTCTTTGAGAATCCTGTGGAGGTCTATGCGCTTCATTGGTCGTTAACCGAAGATTCCTCGTCCCAGAACTCCTCCTCCCAATCGCGGTCGGTAAGTTCCTCGTCGGTGTCGGGTATTTCCTCCGTTTCGAAGATGAAATTGTCTTCGGCCTCCACGCGGTGCCGGGCGTCGAGGGGACGGTGCACGGCCGCGAAGCGTGCCGGATTGTCTTCGCTGTTGATTTCGCGCCACAGCATATCCTTGAGTTCGGTGATGCCCATGCCGGTGGCCGACGATATGAACAGCGTGGGTACATCTCCGGGTAGGGTGGCCGCTATCTCCTCGCGCAACTCGTCGTCGAGAAGATCCGACTTGGAAATGGCCAGAACACGGTTCTTGATGTCAAGGTCGGGGTTGAACTCCCTCAGTTCCTTGAGAAGTATGTTGTATTCCTTCACGATGTCGTCTGCGTCGGCCGGGACGAGGAAAAGGAGTACGGCGTTCCGTTCAATATGACGTAGGAAACGGAGTCCGAGGCCACGTCCTTCGGCGGCACCTTCAATGATGCCCGGGATGTCGGCCATGACGAACGACTGGCTGTCGCGGTAAGGGACTATGCCGAGCTGCGGCTCCATGGTGGTGAAGGGGTAGTCGGCGATTTTGGGCTTGGCGCTGGAGAGGGTGGAGAGGAGCGTCGACTTTCCGGCATTGGGGAATCCTACAAGACCCACATCGCCGAGGAGCTTGAGCTCAAGCACCACGGCTTTCTCTATGCCGGGTTGTCCCGGTTGGGCGTAACGAGGCGTGCGGTTGGTGCTGGTGGCGAAGTGCACATTTCCCAGCCCCCCTTTGCCGCCGCGCAGCAGGTTGATTTCCTGGCCGTCGGCGGTGACCTCGCAGAGGAACTCACCCGACTCGGCATCGAAGACCGTTGTGCCTATGGGCACTTCAATCACCTGGTCCTGGCCATCGCTGCCGTGGGAACGGTTCTCGCCGCCGCTCTGCCCGTCGGTGGCATAGATATGCCGGCGGTAGCGCAGCGGAAGCAGAGTCCACATGTGACGGTTACCCTTGAGGATGATATGACCGCCACGGCCGCCGTCGCCGCCGTCGGGCCCTCCCTTGGGTATGTATTTAGCACGGTGGAAGTGCCGGCTACCGGCGCCTCCCTTGCCCGACCGGCACAGTATCTTTACATAGTCTATGAAATTGCTCTCAGCCATTTTTTCTTTTCCTTTTTTAATTAACCTCCGGCGGTGTCCCTATGTTCATAAAGGGCGAGTGTGTCGCGGAGCTGCGTCGTGACCATCAGCACCAGCTCCTTGGGCTCGAGCACCTGCAGCGAGTCGCCGAAGGAGAGGAGCTCGTGCACCAGCTCATAGTTCAATTTGAGCCTGAAGGTGAAGATGCTGTAGTCGTCGTGCACAGCCTCGGTCTGTGTATGGTGGAAGGGGAGTGCACGGAAATATTTCGCCTGGGTGGTGGATACCTTGATCCTTACCGTGCGCACTTCGGCCTTGCTGGAAGTGATGCCTATGAGGTTCTCGAAGAATGTGGCCGGATTGAGGTCGGGCATGTCGAAGTGCTGGTTGACGGTCTCCATTTTCTTGACACGGTCAAGGGCATATGTGCGCACATCGCCGCTCTTCTCCCTGATGCCTATCATGTACCATCGCTGCTTGTAGCGTTTCACGAAGCAGGGGAGAAAGAGAATGTCGGCATCGGGACGCGAGCGTGAGAACCCGGCGTAGGTGAACATTATCTTATGCCTGTCGCCTATGGCGCCGAGCACCATCGGCAGGTATTCGCGTGCCGACGGAACTTCCTCCACCGATACCCTGTCGGCTGGTATGGAACTCTCCTTGATGGCGCTGTTGACCGAATATGATTCCAGCAGCCAGTTGGTCATCTTCGAATCGAAGGCGCGCTCCCCGTGCTCTATGTAATAACGGCCCTGTTTGTCGCAGTTGATGTCTATATGGAAATTCTCCTCAATCGACCGGCGGTAATGGTAGAAGGTACGCTCCGGTATGGGGTTGCCGTCGCCCTGCGACGAGTTTACCCACAGGTCGTTGAGCTCCTGACGCGTCAGACGTCCGTAACGCGTCAGCGTGTCGACAATCCATATGTACCGGTTAATTTGTTCTCGCATGGCAGGTTGTGGAAAATTTAGGCAATGCTATTTCCCTGTAAATCAGAGATTTATGTGTGAGTGAAATTTTTTTTAGAAAAATTTGCACTCCGGCTGCAAACAAATTTCTCCAACCCTGTGTTATAATAGCGTAAGGTTTGAGAAACCGCACTGATTAAGAAAAGAGAGTCGCCTCGGCGGCTAAAAAGATATACTGCTACAAACGTTCTGAAAAAGTTGTTATTGTTGTTTTAATTGAAAAGAAACATGGTTTGCTGTGAAGCAAACCTTTTCTTTTTTATGTGCCTCCATGACGGAGGCACATAAAAAAGGTTTATCTTTAACGTTTGCCGTACATTGATTCGTAATACTGGCGATAGTCGCCGGAGGTGATGTTGTCGAGCCAGGGTTGGTTGTCGAGGTACCATCTCACGGTTTTCTCAATACCCTCCTCGAACTGTAGAGAAGGCTCCCAGCCGAGTTCTTTCTGGAGTTTGCGGCTGTCGATGGCGTACCTCATGTCGTGGCCCGGGCGGTCGGTGACATAGGTTATGAGTTTATCGCTGTAGCCTTCGGGGTTGCCGAGCAACCGGTCAACGGTTTTGATAACCACTTTTATAAGGTCGATGTTCTTCCATTCGTTGAAGCCGCCGATGTTGTATGTTTCGGCCGGTTTGCCATGGTGGAAAATGGTGTCGATAGCGCGAGCGTGGTCCTCGACGAAGAGCCAGTCGCGCACGTTCTCGCCCTTGCCGTAGACGGGCAGTGGCTTGCCGTGACGGATGTTGTTGATGAAGAGAGGTATCAGTTTTTCGGGGAACTGGTAGGGACCATAGTTGTTGCTGCAGTTGGTCACGAGCGTGGGCATGCCATACGTGTCGTAGTAAGCTCTCACGAAGTGGTCTGAGCTGGCTTTCGACGCCGAATATGGTGAATGGGGATTATAGCGGGTGGTTTCGAGGAAGAACTCGCTGCCGAATGCCAGATGGTGCTCGGCCGAGGAGGCGGTGGTGGTGAACGGCGACGCTATCCCCTCGGGGTCGGTGAGCTCCAGGGCCCCGTATACTTCATCGGTGGAGATATGATAGAAGAGTTTACCCTCGAATCCTTCGGGAGTTTCCTCCCAGTATTCCTTGGCGGCCTGCAGCAGAGCCAGCGTGCCCATCACGTTGGTGCGTGCGAAGGTAAAGGGATCCTTGATGCTTCGGTCCACATGGCTTTCGGCCGCCAGATGGATGATGCCGTCGATATGGTTGTCGCGGATGATGCGACGCATCTCGTCGAGGTCGGCGATGTCGGCCTTCACGAAGCTGTAGTTAGGCTTCTCTTCTATGTCCTTGAGGTTGGCGAGATTCCCGGCATAGGTGAGCTTGTCGAGATTGACTATTCTGTAGTCAGGGTATTTGTTGACAAACAGACGTACCACATGGCTGCCGATGAATCCGGCACCTCCCGTTATCAGTATGTTGCGTTTCGGCATATTCCTCGTATTGTGAATTGCAAAAGTTTGTGTTCAGTTTGAAATTGAAGTTGTTTCGACTAATTTTTATGGTAAGATTTATTATTAAACGTAAATTGGTTGAAACAACTTCATATGCAAAGTTAGCGAAAAAAAGTCAAAGATTCAAGAATTACTCCAACAGAGCAATCGTGAGGGCTATGAAGTCGTCGACCGACAGTCGTTCAGGTCTGAGAGTGAGAAAATGCTCTATGGTGGCAATCTTGTCGGGTTTGGCGTTTGCGAGCATGGGTGCCAGAGAGTTGCGCAGCGTCTTGCGGCGCTGGCTGAAGGCCTGCTTCACCAGAGCCTTGAACTTTGCCTGGTCGCAACCGAGGTCGGTGCGGCTGTTGCGGGTGAGGCGTATCACGCCGCTGCGCACCTTTGGCGGCGGCGTGAAAACATAAGGCTCTACCGTGAACAGATACTCGCAGTCGTACCATGCCTGCAGCAGCACCGACAGGATTCCCCTTTCACGCCCTCCCGGATCGGCGCATATACGTTCCGACACTTCCTTCTGAAGCATTCCGCCGGCAACCGGTATTTGGTCTTTGTTGTCAAGAATCCGGAAAAATATCTGGCTCGAGATGTTATAGGGGAAATTGCCGATTACGGCTAACTCCCTGCCGGGGAAAATGTCGGCGAGGTCCATGTGGAGGAAGTCGCCTTGAATCACCTCCAGGCCGGGATACAGGCGCGCCAGGAACTCCACGCTTTCCGTATCGAGTTCCACGGCTTTCAGCGGCCTTCCGGTGTCGATAAGATATTTTGTGAGCATACCCATGCCAGGGCCTACCTCGAGAATGGGGATGTCACCCCACCGGGAGGCACTCTCGGGAAGCTCGCCGCCACTGATCGTGTCGGCGATACGGCGAGCTATGCTTTCATCATTGAGGAAATGCTGGCCCAGCGATTTCTTGGCGCGTACCTGCTTCATGTCGTATATATGATGCCGTCAGAGCGTGGCTACCGTGTCGGCGGTCACGGGAAGGTCGGCGGCGATTGTGTCGGGCGCTACTTCTATGGTTTCGCCGTTGGGTGTCATGTTCTCCATGGTGCGCCCCTTGCACCCCGTTAGAGAACATACGGCGAGGACTGCCGCCGTAGCCGTAATCCCCGCCATAGTTGTGAGTCTTGATATTTTCATGAACACATGAAATTTATTTTACAATGTCAAGAAGGTCCACTTTGAAGATCAGGTCTTCATTGGGTCCGATGTTTGCCTGAGGCGCACCCATCTCTCCATATGCCAGCTTGCCCGGTATATAGAAGATGTATGTGCTTCCCGGGGTCATGAGCTGCAGGCCTTCGGTCCAGCCGGCGATCACGTGGTCCAGAGGGAAGGATGTGGGCTCGCCGCGCTGATAGCTCGAGTCGAACACGTAGCCTGTGGTGAGGCGTCCCTCATAGTTGACGGTCACCTGGTCGGTGGCTGTGGGGTGGGCACCCGTACCCTCTTTGAGCACAAGATATTTCAGACCCGAAGCCGTCACGGCATATGTGGAGTCGGTGGCCGTCTCCGACTTTTTGTCGGGGTTGTCGAATATTTTGGCGAGGGAGTCACGTTCAGCCACGGGCACCTCTTCCACCTCGGCCACTTCAGTGGTATCAGTTGTCGTGTCGGAGTCGGCGGCGGCAGTCTTCCCCTTGCAGGAAGCCATGCTTACGATACCGGCGCCTATCAGCAGACCCATGGCTATGATATTGAGCTTCTTCATGCCTTCTTGTTGACTTTAATGAGTTCCACATCGAAAATCAGGGTGGAGTGGGGAGGAATAGCTCCCGGCACGCCCTGAGGACCATAAGCGAGGTCGCTGGGGATGAAGAAGGTATATTTGGCTCCCTCTTTCATGAGCTGTACGCCCTCGGTCCATCCGGGAATCACGCGGTTGAGGGGGAATGTGGCGGGTTCGCCACGGTTGACGGAGCTGTCGAACACCTGACCGCTGACGAGCTTGCCGGTGTAGTGTACGGTTACTTCATCCTCGGCGGTAGGCTGTGCGCCGGTACCCTCTTTGACTACGACGTACTGCAGGCCGCTGGCCGTGGTCTTCACATTCTCTTTCTTGCCGTTGTCGGCGAGGAACTGCTCGCCTTCGGCGCGGGCTGCTGCCTCCGCTTTCTTCTGAAGATCCTCCAGATATTCGTTGATGAGCTTCTGGGCCTCTTCCACAGGTACTGCCGGCTCTGTGCCTGCGTATACTGATTTGATGGCCTCCATGTATGTGTCGAGATCAAGATCCTTGACACCCATGCCCTGAAGCTGACGACCCATCGCCAGTCCCCAGGAATAACTAAGTTTGTCCATATTCATTTCTATCGTTAAGGAGACTCCGCGGAGCCTCAAGGGTTATTAAAGATATAACAAACGGGAGAGACAAGAGTTGCGGGTCAGCGGGTGGCGGTGATGTGGAAGCATCCGCCTTTTCTTTCGAAAATCACGAGGCAACGGTTGTCGTTTCGCATGTCGCGCAGCACCTCGGCGAGCAGGTTCTTGAGGTCTTCCTCATGAATGGTGCGGCTCGGGTCGGTGTTGTGGAAGCGCGTGTAGCTGATGTCGAAGGTAGTGCCGAACTGATGGGTGCTGGAATCGACGGCATTCCTGTTGACACGGCGCAACCGCTTCACGGTGTAGGGTGTGCGCAGCAGACTCGTCACCAGGATACGGTAGGAGTCGGCGCCTCGGCTCGCCAGCGAATCGATGAAGTTGGCTCCTATGTCGCGCAGACACCGCTCCGCTTCCGGAACAAGATAGGGAAACGAATGTTTCAGCGTGTCGACGGTATAATATTCGTTGCTTTCCACCTTCACAATGGGGCGAGAGGTGAAATAGGCGGCTCCCACTTCGCGTATCGGCTGCATGCCCAGTCGCTCCGCGGCGGCATACTGGTATTTGTTGGAGTCGTTGAAGAACTCCCTGAGGTTGCCACGGAAATATATGGCTATCCGGTCATGGTTGCGTACCCCGGGCTTTATGTTGTATACCTTCTTTTCGCGTGGTTTCTGCGGCTGTTCGTCAAGTGGCAGGCGACATTCTTCGGTCCGGGATGGGTTTGCGGTATGCTGTGCCGATGCGGTGGCCTCGTCAAACTCCTTGTTGCGCATACATGCCGTCGACAGCAGCAGCGCCAGAACACCCGCCATTACCGTCAGCAATAGGATGCCGTCGTACTTGCCCCTGTCTGTCCCGTTGTCGCCACGGGTCTCTCCGTTTCCTTTGGTCATGACCGCAAAATTACTAAAAATTGCGAAATTTTACTAATTTTGCCGATATGGAAAAGATTCAAGGAGCACTCATAGACATGGACGGGGTACTGTATGATTCGATGCCGGGACACACACTGGCATGGTGGCGTATGATGACGGAAGCCGGTTTCGACGTACCCCGCGACGAGTTTTATCTCTACGAGGGGATGACGGGCCATGCCACCATTCGGATGCTTTACAGGCGCGACCGTGGAGCGGATGTCAGCGAAGAGGAATGCCGCAGGCTCTACGCGCGGAAGTCGGCATATTTCAGCGAATGGGGTGAGCCGCCGCTGATGCCGGGCACTGCCGACGTGTTGCGTATCCTCAGGGAGAAGGGTGCTGTTTGTGTGCTTGTCACAGGCTCCGGTCAGCAGAGCCTTCTCGACAGGGTGCGCAGCGACTATCCCGGCATTTTCGCCGACGGGCATATGGTAACCTCACGCGATGTGACTCACGGCAAGCCCGACCCGGAGCCTTATCTCAAAGGAGCGGAGATTGCCGGCGTGAGCCCCGGGAACTGTCTGGTGGTTGAGAATGCCCCGCTGGGGGTAGTGGCCGGAAAACGCGCCGGCGCTTTCGTGTGCGCCGTCACAACGGGCCCGATACCTCGCGACGAGTTTGTGAAGGCGGGTGCCGACATGATTTTCGGCAATATGCATGAGTTTGCTGCATGGCTCGACAAAAATCTTGTGCCATGAGCTGGCGCGAGGAACTTGCCGTAGTGGTGGATGCCTTGAATCCCGATAAGGTATTCATACTCACCGACAGCGGTGTGGCGCCCCTTTTCCGTCATGACGAGGAGACCACGATAATGGTGGCTGCCGGAGAGGGGAGCAAGAGCTTCGGCACTCTTGAGAAGGTACTCGGGGAGCTTGTGTGGCGTGGCGCCACGCGCCGGTCGCTGCTCGTCAATATCGGCGGAGGAATGGTCAGCGACCTCGGCGGTCTCGCCGCCGGACTCTTCATGAGGGGGATACGGCATGTCAACATCCCCACTACATTGCTGGCCATGGCCGATGCCGCCATCGGCGGCAAGACTGCCATCGACTTCTGCGGGTTAAAGAACCAGGTCGGACTCTTCAAGATGCCGGAGAGGGTGATAACTGATTCGTCGTGGCTCTCCACATTGCCTTGGCCGCTGGTGCGCGACGGTCTTGCCGAGGTGGTGAAGACTGCCATGCTCGACGGCCGGGAGTGTTATGAAGCATGTCTGGAACTTCCCGACAGACCGGATGCAGCGTCACTTGGACCTCTCGCCCTGCGGGCTGCGGCATTCAAGCAGGAAATAGTGGACCGCGATCCCCGTGAACAGGGATTGCGTCGTATCCTGAACTTGGGCCATACCGCCGGCCATGCCTTCGAGAGTCTGGCGGCGCGTCGGGGTGTGACCCTGTCCCACGGCGAGGCGGTGGCTCACGGTATCGCCGTGGCTCTCGCCTTGAGCCGGAAGCTTCTGAATGCTTCCCCCGCCTTGCTCGACGTGTATGCCGCACGTATTCTGCTCCGCTTTTACAATCCTCTCCCGACGGCCGTCAGAGACGCTGACGCCCTTATGGAAATCATGGCCCACGACAAAAAGAATCCCGCATATGGCAAGATTTCCTTCATCCTTCTCAGAGATGTAGGCGAGCCGGAGACCATGGTGGCGGATGCGGCTGAAATCAAGCAGGCGCTCGCAGACGTTATACTCATAAGAGATAAACGATAAGAGATAAACGATAAGAGATAAACGATAAGTGATATGCGTATAAGGAATCTGATACTGATGGTGTTGGTGGCTCTGTTTTGCGGGGGAGCCTTGGCGTGGAAACAGCTGCCGACCTATTGCGAGGGGTCGATGCTGCCGTATGACTACAGTCAGGAAGAGCCGTTCACTTGGCCCGACAGTCTTACGCCGCGCTATTGCGCTTATGTGGCGCGCCATGGCGCCCGGTATATGACGGGCGAGAAGAAGTTCAGGAAACTGGAGAAAGCGCTTCATGAATCTGAGGCCAGAGGGAATCTCACGGCGGAAGGCCGCGGGATGCTGGCAATGATTGACAGTATACGCAGTCTCAGCGAGGGCAGATGGGGTGAGCTTTCGGCTGTGGGAATCGCCGAGGAACAGCATCTCGGCACCACCATGCACGACGACTTTCCGCCCCTGGGCTCCGCCGCCATGCCTGTCACCACCATATCGTCGTTTGTGCCCAGGGCCATGATGACGATGTATGAGTTCAACCATGCCATGATGTTGGCAAACGACTCTTTGGATGTGGTTGCGGCATCGGGATACGCCAATTCGCCGCTGGTATATTTCTTCGCCACCGACTCGGCTTACAGTGCCTACCGCAAGGATGGCGACTGGCGGGAGGCTGTGGAGAGATTTGAGCGCGACAGTCTGCTGACCGGTGGCGTGGAGCGGCTCTTCCGCAGCGTGCGCGGTTTCAGCTCCAAGGAATTGCGCGGCCTTACGATGGAGATGTATTCGGTGCTTCAGTCAAGGCGTGCCATGGGTCTGCCGGCACCCACCGACAGATGGATGACACCTGCGGAATACCGCAGTTGCTGGCTGGTGTCGAACCTCACGCATTATCTGCGCAACAATGTCACGCCTCTCGACTCGCGGCCCGTGGCCGAAGCGGTGTCGCAGCTTGTGGAGACAATCATTGACCGTGCTGACATGACGATGGCCGGGGGCGGCGAGCCGCCATGCTTCGACGGCTATTTCGGACATGCCGAGACGTTGTTGCCCTTGCTGTCGGTGCTGAGGATTCCGGGCTGTTACGCCATGCCGCTCGACTGGAGCGAGCTGTCGCGTGAATGGCAGTTGCAGCGCATCACGCCGCTGGGAGCCAATTTCCGCCTGATTCTTTTCAGCGCGCCGTCGGGCATAGCATATGCCGCCGTCCGCCTCAACGGCCGTAATGTGGAGCCGCTCAAAGGGAAAGGCCGCATCGTGGAATGGCGTGAGCTGTCGGCTTACTGGCGGCATATCCTCGGCTCGCTGACGTTACAGACAGTGCCGCAGAATCAGAAATAGGAGCTGCCGTCGAAGCAGTGGGTGCATATTTGGCATTTGGGAAGCCCTATGCTGCTCACCAAGGTTTCCAGGGAGTTGAAACGCAGTGATGTGAGCCCGAAGTTGGCGCGGATGCGCTCCGCGAGCGCAAGGTATTCGGCGGAACCGGTAGTGGCATATTTGTCAAGGTTCTTGTCGGGGTCGCCCTCCAGGTCTTTGATAATACGCCGCGTGATGAGCTCAAGGTCGCTCTTCGAGCTGCTGAAGTTCACGAACGGACAGCTGTAGATCAGCGGCGGACATGCTATGCGTATGTGCACCTCCTTGGCGCCGTAGTCGAAGAGTATCTTTACATTGTCGCGCAGCTGGGTGCCACGTACTATCGAGTCGTCGCACAGCAGCGGACGCGCACCCTTGAGGATGGCGCGGTTGGGTATGAGTTTCATCTTGGCCACGAGGTTGCGCATCTCCTGATGCGCGGGCGTGAAGCTGCGCGGCCATGTGGGTGTGTACTTGGAGATGGCGCGTCGGTAGGGTATCCCTTTCCCTTGGGCGTAGCCTATGGCCATCCCTATTCCCGAGTCGGGGATTCCGCAGGAATAGTCTACCTCCGTGTCGTCGTCTTTACCCATGTCGAAGCCCATGCGGTTGCGCATGTCCTCCACATTGCGGCCTTCGTAGCAGGAGGTGGGGAATCCGTAGTATACCCAGAGGAAGGAGCATATCTGCATCTTGTCGCCCGGCTTGCGCAGCTGTTCCACACCGTCGGGGGTGATGCGCACTATTTCGCCGGGACCCAGCTCGCGTATCGTCTCGTAGTCAAGATTGGGGAACGCCGTCGACTCGCTGGCGACGGCATAACCGCGGCTGTTGCGCCCTATCACAACCGGCGTGCGTCCAAGCTTGTCGCGTGCCGCTATCAGTCCCCCCTCTGTAAGCAGAAGCATCGAACATGACCCCTTGATTTTCGAATACACGTTCTCGATGCCTTCCCTGAAGGTCTTTCCCTGCACTATCAGCAGGGCTATGAGTTCCGTCTGGTTGGTAGTTCCGGAACTGAGTTCGGCGAAATGCACGCCTTGGTCCAGCAGCTCTTCCTCAAGCTGGCCGATGTTGCATATCTTGGCCACGGTCACAATGGCGAAGCGCCCCAGATGGCTGTTGATGATGATTGGCTGCGAGTCGGTGTCGCTGATCACTCCGATGCCCGAGGTGCCCGTGAATTTGTCAAGGTCGCCCTCGAATTTGGTGCGGAAATAAGTGCTTTCAAGGTTGTGGATAGAGCGCCTGAAAGTGTCGGTGTCGGCGTCATAGGTGGCCATGCCGCCGCGGCGGGTGCCTAAATGCGAATGATAGTCGGTGCCGTAGAACAGGTCAGTGACGCACCGCTCTCTGGATGATACTCCGAAAAAACCTCCCATAGATGAGTGTTGTTGTTGTCTTTGAAGCTGCAAAATTACAAAAAAAGAAAAGGTGCTCCAAACGGTGCACCTTATTCTTGCTTCGGAGAGAATATCTTGAATCGCGTTCGAATGAACTCGTTTTAAGCTTTTGGGAGCAGGGTGGCTCCCTTTTCGATAGCTTTCTCGTTGAGGGGTATCAGCTTGTGATGACGCTCGGGGAGCGACTTCTTGAGACCCTTTATCACATTTTCCATGGGGAGCTTATAGTCCATGGCTTCGAGCAGGGCGCCCATCACCACCATGTTGTAAGCTTTGGAGTTGCCGATTTCGAGGGTGGCCTCCATGGCGTCGACGGGATATATCTTTATGTCGTCGCGCTTGGGATGGTTGTGAATGCCGTTGGTATCGTAGATGAGAGTGCCGCCGGGCTTTACCTTGGGGGCGAACTTGTCGAGGCTCTGCTGGTTGAGGGCCACCACGATATCGTATTTGTCGAGTACGGGGCTGGAGATTTTTTTGTCGCTGAGGATTACGGTCACGTTTGCCGTACCGCCACGCTGTTCCGGTCCGTAGGAGGGCATCCATGTTACCTCCTTGTCGTCCATAAGTCCCGAGTAGGCCAGAATCTTGCCCATCGACAACACTCCCTGACCGCCGAACCCGGCTATGATTATCTCTTGTTTCATGTTACTTATCTATTGGAGGTTATACATTTTTGAGGTCGCCCAACGGATATTTCTCGAACATGTGTTCGGCCATCCACTGGTTGGCTTTTTCGGGCGACAGCTTCCATCCGGAGTTGCAGGTAGCCACCACTTCCACCACGCTGGTGCCTTTCTTGGCGATGGCGTTTTCGAAAGCTTTCTTGATGGCTGCCTTGCACTTGCGCACGTTGCCGGGGGTATGCACCGACTGGCGTGTCACGTAGCATGTGCCGTCGAGGATAGCCATGAGGTTGGTGATTTCGAGGGGGTGGCCGTTGAGGTCTACGCGGCGTCCGTAGGGGGTGGTGGCCGTCTTCTGACCTATAAGGGTGGTGGGAGCCATCTGGCCGCCCGTCATGCCGTAGATGGCATTGTTGACGAAGATCATCACTATGTTTTCGCCACGGTTGGCGGCGTGTATCGACTCGGCGGTACCTATGGCCGACATGTCGCCGTCGCCCTGGTAGGTGAACACCACGTTATCGGGCCAAAGCCGCGATACGGCCGTAGCTACAGCCGGTGCACGCCCGTGGGCTGCCTCGATCCAGTCGACATCTATATAGTTATAGGCGAATACGGCACATCCTACCGGCGACACGCCTACCGTCTTGTCGGCAAGCTCCATCTCGGCTATCACCTCCGCAACCAGCTTGTGTATCACGCCATGGCTGCAGCCCGGACAGTAGTGCATGTGTACCTGCTCCAGAAGCTCCGGCTTGCAGTATACCTTATTCTCTTCTCTGATTATTTCTTCTATTTCCATATTGTAGAAGTATGCTTAGCGTGACACTTATTTGTTGATGAGTTTGTCGCAGAGAGCGTCAACCACTTCTTCGGGGCTGGGGATGATGCCACCGAGGCGGCCGAAGTGCTCTACCGGGAGAGCGTCATGCACGGCAAGGCGCACATCCTCGATCATCTGGCCGGCGTTGAGCTCTACCACGAGGACACCTTTCTTGCCTTGTGCGGCCTTGTTGACGGCCTCTGTGGGGAAGGGCCAGAGGGTTATGGGGCGCACGATGCCCACCTTGATGCCTTTCTCAGCGGCGAGCTCGCGGGCTGTGTCGGCAATACGGGCTATCGAGCCGAAGGCTACTATCAGGTAGTCGGCATCCTCGACGTCGATTTCTTCCCAGCGGGGTTCTGTCTTCTCGATTTCGCGGTAGCGTGCCTGCAACTGGTGGTTGATAACCTCCATGCGGGCCGACTCGAGTTCGAGGCTGGTTATGACGTTGCGTTTGCGTCCGTTGAGGCGACCGGTGGCGGCCCAGGGGCACTGCTGGCGGATTTCCTCGTCGGTGCGGCGCGGACGCTGCTCGGGAAGCACCACTTTCTCCATCATCTGGCCCACGATGCCATCGGCGAGTATCATGACGGGGTTGGTGTATTTGAAGGCGAGTTCAAAGCCTAGACCCACGAAGTCGACCATCTCCTGGACGGTGCTCGGGGCGAGCACTATGAGGTGGTAGTCGCCGTGGCCGCCTCCCTTGGTGGCCTGGAAATAGTCGGCCTGGCTGGGCTGTATGGTGCCGAGGCCCGGACCTCCGCGCATCACGTTGAGGATAAGGGCCGGAAGGCTTGCGGCAGCTATGTAGGAGATGCCTTCCTGTTTCAGGCTTATGCCGGGCGACGACGAGGAGGTCATCACCGCTTTGCCGGTGGCGGCTCCGCCGTATACCATGTTGATGGCTGCCAGCTCGCTCTCGGCCTGCAGCACTGTCATCCCTGTGGTCTCCCAGGGCATCAGCTCTTCCAAAGTCTCAAGCACTTCCGACTGCGGAGTGATAGGATAGCCGAAATAGCCGTCGCAGCCATAGCGTATCGCCGCATGGGCTATCGCCTCGTTGCCCTTCATGAGCCGTATGTCTTCTTTCATATTTTTCTGTGTTTCCCCTGGCTCCGGCACGCCGGAACCATGGCTTTTGTTAGACTTGGTTAAACTATTAGTTTTCCACTTTTACGCGGTATACCTCGATGCATGCGTCGGGACACACCCAGGCGCACGAGCAGCACCCCGTGCAGTTCTCGGGATTTGCCATGTAGGCATAATGATAGCCGCGGTCGTTGACCTCGGCGGCCTGTAGCGCCAATGTGTTGGTGGGACATGCCACCACGCACAGGTTGCACCCCTTGCAGCGCTCGATGTTTACTGTGATTGCTCCTCTTACTTTTGCCATGGTTATAAGGTTAGATTGCAGAGTCGTGTCGCCGGAGCCGTGACGCCTGCTGTTATTGTCGTTTCCGAGAGTCCGCGTCGCCGCATCCGGTTTCTTCAAGCACAAAAATAGCAATCTTTTTCCAAATAACCTAAGATAAATAAAATGTTTTATAACATATGTTCATAAAGCGGGCGGCCATACCGCTCACGGTCGCCGCCCGCCAATTGATTTAGTAATGTTTCCGAGTCCGGCCTTTCCCCTTACTCTGCCATGAATTTCCTTGCCTTGCCGCCTTGTAGCTCGATGCATGGCTGCCCTTTCTGCGGAGCAGCTATCCGCTGCCCCTGCAGATTGTAATAGACGGGCACGGCATTGTCGGCATTGTCGTCGGCTATGATGTCGCCGATGCCGCTGAGGCGGTTCACAAGCGCGTCATAGGATGCCTTGTCGCCATAGATGAAATTGCCCGAGTCGTTGTAGACGGCAACAAGGTGACATCTGTAGCCGGGATGGGAGGTAGACATGTAATCGGGTCCGGCACTTGCCAAATCGCCGATATCAATCGACGGCATAAATCCATTTGTCGTTCCGATTCCTTCTATACATCTGACCTCAGGCACGTATCCGGTAGAAGGTATTCTTGCAGCATACACCTTCCTTGAAAAACCACCAATAATGGTGTCTGGCCAGACTATAGTCTCACAACATTCCCTTAAGTCTCTGTGATCAATTCCAAGTCCAGGCATGGGTTGACCCGTCAATGTGCCGAAATCATACATCAGATAATCACAATCGTTAACATCTGATGAGTATAACCAGATTTTATCGCTATCCTGACGAAAGAACCAGCCATCATATTTCGACTCTTCGTATTCTTTGGAGCCGCTCGCAGAGCTGAAGATTGTCCGTACAGTCTTGAACTCATTATAGACGTGACCATTGACTTCTTTCTCTCCGACGAACTTCATGAAGGACAATCCTTGTCCCCTTTCGTTTTCCATTACAGCGTCGGAGCTGAAATATACCCAAGTATTCTTCTCGTCGCACATCTTGATGGGCTCTGAAGCCGATGCCACAAATGACATCAGAATTACAGCCATCATGGCCAGTGCTGTGCCCAGTTTGATTAGATTTTTCATTTTCCGGTATTTTTAATTTCCAGTATCCCACCCTTTTCTACAGAGAAACCGGGTAATAGAGTGACTGAGTCTCCATTGGCGTTCAATATACCGCCTTTATCTACTGTTGCTGCTTCAAGTGATATCTTCCCATTTGAAACCAAGGACACTTGGCCACCCCTGTTAATTTTCAAAGAATTGGAGAGTGATATGTCTTTCAGACAATTTAATGTAAGGCATCCACCGTTTAAGATGCTTATTGTTTCTCCAACGTTACCGTTGAGATAAAGATTGTTGTTCAGCACGAATGTCCGTTTTGAATTTATACGGGCATCATGAACATAGAGCTTTGTGAAAGGTATATAGCCTGATTTCGATATGAAAATTTGTCCACAACAACCTGATTCGCCATAGCAATTTCCTGCTGAGAAATCTTGGAGGCTAATTGTCCAACTTTCTGATAACGATGTAAAGGTCTGAAACCAATCGGAACCATTAGAAATGCATAACGGAGTCTGCTTGACATTACTAAATATCAATGCATCGTTATTGGCTGTCGGTGTATGTGTTACATTCATATCAGAGGGGATTCCATTCCATACGCGTAGTTCTGGATCTCCGATCAGTATATTTGTCATCTGACAGTGCCTGTCGGTGGTCGCTTTTTTTGAATCCATGTGTGTTTGCCCGATAGAGTTTATTGAATTCAGTAATTCGCCAAATCTCTGTTCTATTTTACTGCTCGTATAGAAATACCCGCTTCGAGTATTCCCTATGTAAGCTACGCCCCCGAATAGGCCGGCAACTGTGAAAGCACTTCCTATATTGTATGGTTTGCCTTCTTCTTCTCCAAAAGTATCAAGGGGAACAGTATGGCATCCAATGGAGTACAAGATACCCGGTCGATGGTAATTGTTAAGTTCATCGAATGAATTGTCGTATTCAAACTGATGATATGTTCCAATGCCGGAGTCAAAATGATTCCTAAGAGGTTTCACGTATCGCCAGTGCCATCTGTTCCGTAATTGATGAGGTAAATTCTCTTGTTCATTGGTATCGTTTAGGCCACTGACGCCTATAAACATCGGCCCTCCGTGACCGTTTAGACTAACAATACCTGCATCCGACATTTCAGTTATTACTTCTTTCCCGGTTGGCCTGTTGCCTTCAAATGTTCCGTTGCCGTTATCTGTCATTTTTATCAATGACCCTCTGAAAGTCAGACCATCGAATAAACTAACTTTACTATATATGAGTCCATCGCTTTGCATAACTGATACTCCTTTGCCTAAATAGGATGTATCTCCATGACCTGGGAGCAATTCATAATCCGCAAGCTTACTTATATAGTTGTGAATTTCCTCCGAGTTTCTGACGATTAGACGGCCGACTGGAACGGTAGGGCTGTATTTCGTTGAAGTGTTATACAAATAGCATGAATAGTTTTCGCCATCCATTCCTAAATCCAGTTTGTATTTTGTTGAGAGATCAGAAAAATATGCGTCCGAAGGGATATATTTATCATCGTCAAATGGAAGATTCTCATTATCGCCATCAAAGCTCTCAAATTTTCTAAACTTTCTGATTGGCATACTTGTCTTGTTGCCACCGACAAGAAGCACATGCGATCTGTTGAACTTGTCTTTAAGTTCACCGTACAGCCATTCCCGCAGCCGTTCGGCATCATCGCAGCCATCCGTAGAGGCTACAATGTCCTCGATGCAGTGTACGCGGACATCCAGGCCCTTGGCCCTTTTCAATGCCACAAGCATGTCAAGGTCATCAACAAACTCCTCCGGAGTTATGATGTAGTAATATCCGAAATTCGGTTCACCGGGAACCAATCCGGCAAAGTAATCCTCCGGCAGATTTCCTTCAAAGGTCAAGTCATCCTGAGCTCCGCGAAGAGTGCACTCGAAGACTTCTGTCTGAAGACCGACAGGGCGGTGACACATCTCCTCCGGCGCACAGAGCTGATATTCGAGCTGCAGGTCAACGGCTTCATAGGGAGTCAGCGACATGGCACCGCTGCTATGGGAATAGAGAGGAACACCTATCCTGACCGTATGTATCCGGCCCTTCTGAAAATCATCGTCGAACACCACAGGCAGTGGCTGGATGTCGGCTGCAAGAGCCTCATCCGAAAGCGGCGTGAAGAAGTCGGCCGGATTGTCATTGAGCGATACCGGCGGCTGGTGCGGCCATACAGGAGCGTTCAGCCATACGTCGCCACCCATGGAACAGCTTTCGATACTCACTGAAAATCCGTTGCTGTATGTCGGCACCTCAATCTCATATATGCGGTAGGGGATGTCGGGCAGTCCAGTTTCCGACAGATAGGCGCAGCCATCACACGCCAGACGGGTATAGTCACAGCCGTCATATCCGGTTATGACCTCCATGCCTACATCGTCGAACCGGGGACTCACCGAGAAGCTGAAAGTGTCAGCCGCCGCCGTTGTCGGAAGAAGCAGCGAGGCAGACATCAGTCCCCACAGTAAATGTTTTGTAATCGTTTTCATAACTGTAGCATTTGAGGAGGTTTCACTTCACTATGGCACGCAGGGCACCCACCCTTCTGTCGGAAGCGACCACGGAGAAAACATACACACCGCTTTCAAGTGTGCCGCAGCTGACATCCGTCCTGTTCCCCTCGTATGCCGGGAAGTCCACCACGCGG
>CAJUAT010000010.1 GCA_910584525.1 uncultured Muribaculaceae bacterium
TTATATCTTAAAAGACTTTTTATGTTTTTGAAATAAGTTTAAATCACTTCATTAATTTTGTGGAATCGGGATACCCGTAACAATCAAACAACAACTAACACAGACAGACAGACAGAATGAAAAAACTCTACTTGCTGCTGGCGGCGCTCGCCTGCGCCGTGTCGGCATTCGCACTGCCGGAAAAGCTCTATCTTGTGGGCAACTTCAACAATTATTCAACGCCCAACAATGACACCAACCTGTACGTCCTCTCACCTACCGACACGGAGGGCGGCTACTCGGGAACTTTCGACATACCTGCACAGCCCGGCACCAATCAGCTTAAGTTCAAGGTATACACCGAAAAAACATGGAACTCCGATGAATCATACGGGAACAGATACGCCCCCGACCTGTACTGTTTCAGCAATGTAAACGCGGAAACCATTTTATACTCAAGTAAGAATGAGAGTACACAATATGCTGTTTGCGGAAATTGGAAAGGGGGCAAGATTACCTTCAGTTGCCGGCTTGACGAATCAAAGGGCGAGATGCAGATCACATTGACCACTCCCGGCCAGCCTGTCACACCTCCCGTACCGGAAAAAGTATGGTTGATAGGCGATTTCAACGACTGGGCCGTACCGACAGCCTCCACCGACAATGGCGCCATCGGACTGACGAAGACTGTCGACGGATTTTCAAGCACCTATATTACCCCCTATTATGTGGCCGAAAACGCCGCTATCCCGTCGGGCAGGGCCAGGTTCGTCTTCTATTACATCGACCCGAAAGACTCTAAAGGGAAGTTTGTCGAATCCGCCAATAACCCGAATGTATTCGGAATTTACCGCTTATTTGAAGATGACAAATATGGATTTGCTACGGGATACTGGAATTCTGAAAAGAGTCCGGTCCATGACAATCTTGCCGCCGCACGCGCCAACGCGACGTACATCGCCAACTATACCGGGCCATCCCTGAAAATCAACTTCGTCTGGAACATGCCGTTGGAGACTCCCTCGGACTCTTATTATTATTGGAACGACGCGCCGATTAACGACATGAACCATCTGAACCTCTACATCGAGAATATCGATACCGATGAAAAAAGAATCATACGCACAGAAGAAGACAACTGGTACATATCATGGTCTAAAGTCGAGATTTCCGGAAATGTGAGAATATGGCTTACGGATGCCGAAGAACTGCCGGTTGTCAACAAATGGGGATTATACGAGGACGCGAACCTCACGAAGTCAGGCAGCAACATCCGCTCTTTCTGCATAAAAGACGGCAAACCGCTTACAGTCAATACCGGTGACTTATACCGCCTTATAACAGGAAGCATTGATAAAAGAAACCATACAATGTACTGTTATATGTACGGTTCCGACTACTCCAATATCGACAAGATATATGTAATCGGATATATGAGCAGTTGGATTCCTCCGATAGAAAATAACGCTTCCAAATTCCCCGTACTTGAAGAAGTCGAGTCGGGCATCTATGAAGGAATTGTCAGCTGTCCCGTTCCGTCTGCAAGTTTCCCCGACCCTCATTTCCGATTCGCGTATGCCCTGAATGGCTGGGATAACCCGGGCTCCATCGGTTCCAGCTGGTATGACTCCGTTCCAGTAAATGTCTCTTTTGCCGACAATAAATATGAGTCCGATATCACCATAGACGGCAAGGGCAACTGGTCTCTTCCCGAATGGAAAGTGGAAGGCGATGTGAAGATGCGCGTCAACCTCAGGAATCTGACACTGACTCTCACCAACCTGAGCGAGAACTCGGTGACGGAAATCGGCGCCGACGATGAGAATGCTCCGGTGTCCTACTACAATATGCAGGGTCAGCGCGTGGCCAACCCCGCCAACGGTATCTTCATCCGCGTCCAGGGCAACAAGTCGCGCAAAGTCGCCATCGACTGACACACCCTAAACCCTCAATAGCACAAAAGCCGGAACACATCGCTGTTCCGGCTTTTTTATTACTGAAATTATCCGATATTTCGGTTTGCAACTAAATTTGTTGTATATTTGCATTTGAAATGCGATGTTTATCAGATAGTTTAAGGACACTTTCCTTATCATGATTATGGATACCAAGACGCTGGAATTTGTAACGTACTGCATCAGCAAACTCTCCCACGTGCTGAAAATCAGCCAGCGGGAAGTTTATAGGCGGCTAAAACAGTCAGGGATATTATACGGATATATTGTCCCATCGTATGATGTATTGCATACCTTTAGCTCTCGATATCTCGTGGAGGACCTAACAGAATATATGAAAGAGAAAGGAGTGCTGCCGGAATGAGACTATACCACTCTTCAGATATGTCTGTCGTTAAACCCGACATTACCCATTCAAGGGACTATCTTGATTTCGGGAAGGGATTTTATCTGACTTCGATTCATGAACAGGCAGTAAGATACGCGCAACGATTTGCCCGGCGTCAGCGAGATGCATGGCTGAACATCTATGAATTTGAATTAGATGGTTCGGAATGGAAAATTTTGAAGTTGGACAGTTATGATAGGCGCTGGCTTAATTTCGTAGCTAACTGTCGCGCAGGCAAGGATATATACGATTATGATATTGTAATTGGGGGCATTGCAAATGATAAGGTTATTCAAACCCTTGACAGATATTTCGAGGGAACACTCTCAGAAGATGAAACATTGGGATTACTTAAGTATGAGAGACCCAATATCCAATACTGCATCCGTTCACAAAAGATGCTCGATGTTTGTTTGAAATATATAAAAAGCATTCAATTAAGTAACTGGTCGAAATTATTTTAATGTTTATTCGAGGATGATTTTTAGAAGATTTTTCTCTGTGAAGAAGGAGTGTGGCGAGCCACATGACTGATGAACAGAGGAAAAGATTCAAAAATCAGACCGAAGAAACATTGAAATAATCAGACCGGAAACTGTAAAATAATTTTGAACAGTTACTTATAGCAAATTCATTACTTATTTAGTCCCTATATATGACTGAAGAAAATAAATTAGCTTTTCAAGCCAGTAAAAGCGCCAACATCATCAAGAGTTTGTGCGACCTCTACGGGCTGCCGATAAAGGAAGCAACCGATATATATTACCAGTCCGACACTTCGGAGCTGATAGAAAATGGCATTGCCGATCTGCAATGCCGGAGCGATAAATATCTTGCCACAATAATTTGGGAAGAGCAGAATGAGTCCAATGTGAATCGTTTGCTTTTGGAACCACGGAATTGAACAGGCAATTTCGGACATTACACTGACGGATACCCTTAGAGCGCGTTCTGTTATGTTCCTTCCAATGAAGTTGACCAAACTCAAAAATAAACCGAATAAAACAACTAAATGACGTTGAATACCACAACTACTCAAGCGAGCCATAGCAATCCTAAAAACCACCGACTCATAGGGCTTGATTTGTTAAGGATATCCCTGGCTTTGCTCATATTTGCATTCCACTCTCATATAGGCATGCTGGAATGCAACTACCTGTTGCTGAACGGCTTTGTAAATATGGGAGCCATCGCCATGACCGGATTTTTCCTTCTTTCGGGCTACGTGATCAGCTTTTCTACCCGCCAACAAGACATGTGGCGTCCGAAAGAGATTGTAAAATTCTATATAAAACGAATAATTGCAATAATACCCCTCTATTACACGTATGCCTTAGCATGTGTTATTTTCAATATTATTTATGGTGGAACTAAGGCGGCTATCGAAGAGCTTATGCTTTTCCCGATAGAATCGTTGTGCCTCCAATCTGTGTTTTCCACCTTGTTCCCCTTCTCCCATAATGGAGGCAGCTGGTTTATTTCATGCATCATGATATGCTATTTTACCTTCCCACTACTCAATATTCTCACTCAAAGAATAACTGACAAGGCAAGAACGTACATAATTGTCATCCTTTCAGCAATTTTGCTTTGGAGTCCATTTGTTGAATATTACTTCAAATGCAACAGCATTTACAGCAATCCATTTTTCCGTACGCTTGAGTTTGCCATAGGCATTCTCGTATGTCAACTGAATATGCGTGACACAGATTACAAACCCGTACTCTTCCTGAGGCAACCTTGGGTTTGTTTCCTTACTGTCATATTGCTTGTAGCAGGAGTAAGTCTCGCACAGTATCTGCATATCCGGGGAGACTACATGCTTTACAGCTGGATTGCCCTTCCATGCTTTGTATCACTTCTGTTTTCCCTGGGGCATATCCGGTTTGAAAGATTGCAGAAGCTAAGGACAATCCGTTATCTGAGTGCATTATCTTTTGCCTTCTTTCTCACACAGGAAAATTATGTCTGGACCACAACCAGATTTCTGAGAGAAAAATTGGAGTTAACCGGCATCATAGGCAACGGATTCAACATATTTATGTCGTTGGCCATATGTTTCACCGTGGCCAATATTTTGTATTTCTTGGTGGAAAAACCATCAACCAAATATCTTAGATCGCGGTGTGGCTAAATGGGGTCAAGACGGAATTCCGGTGCACAAGGATATGGATCAGTGATAAGTGGTAAAAGATCAACGATTAATTTGTGTTGTTCTGCTCTGATTTTTGGGAATCACAGAACTGACCGGAACTGCACCGATGGGGCACAGAACTTTCAGCTTGACCCCTTTTTTATTACATGCTATCCGGAAAATTTTGAGGATTTGCAAAAATCCAAGGGAATAATCGGGCATTATCTGTAAAAATCCAAGGGAATAAATGAACAGTTCCCGAAAATGCAGCAAAGCCGGAGCGGGTCACCCAGCTCCGGCTTCTCTTGTTATGTGATTCATTAGTCAAGTCGCATCAGTAGAATATATGTGTTTCAGAAAGCATCAAACTAAGACCAGGCTTCAGCTCAGCCGGACGTCCTATACGTCCGGCAGCAAAGTTACACAATATTTTTTTAGTTTGCAAACAAATCGATTGAAAAATTACATCTTAGTGCAATGTATAGCACGTTGACGCAATCATTCTGCCATAACTTTCTTCCCGTTGACGATATAAGGTTCTCCTTTGGCAGGACGTTGCGTGAGACGCCGGCCTTGCAGGTCGTAAAGCGCCGGAGCCTCCGCATCAGCCTCCACGCCTTTTATGCCGGCATACCGGCCCGTTACCTCCACGCGGTCCATGACTACACTGTCGCCACGCTCACCCGTCGCCCTGAAGGCAAGCCGCGCCTTATACCTGCTTATGCCTCCCTCTCCGGCAACAAGTAAACTCCGGATATAATCGTCAAGCTGCAACCTTACATCGGTCATCAAGCCGGATTTCACCTCCACGATGGCAAAGCTCTGCAGAGTGTCGTCATTGCCGGCAAAAGCCACATCAAGCCGCAGCGCACCGCCATCGGCCTTCAGAGCCATTGCCTTCAGCGTCAGTACAGCGCCCTCCACATCATTGAGATTGAGCAGCGGCGACATCAGCCAGCCGGCATCCTTGCCGCAACGGCCCACTGCCGCACCGTCATCCTCAAGAACGGCACCGTCGACATCCGCAGAATATTCCCAGCCATCGCCGGCATTCCATCCGCCAAGCTGCGGACGCCCGGTGGCAAACGTCTCCGACAAAGGTATCAAATCAGGAGTACCTACCACGATATCAGTCGATGCGAAAGCACCCTCGCGGCCACCGCTTACGCCACGCACCTCGTAAACATATTCCCGCTGAGAGTCGAGCACCAGCAGCGACCCGTAGCCGCATTCACGCAAATCTCTCCCTATCAGCTTCCTGACAGTGTCGCCGGCCACTCCATACTTGGAATATACCTCATAACGCATGTCCTGATTCACAGGAGCGCCATGCAGGCCGGTGGCGGGAGCCTGCCACGACAGCCACACCATCCTGTTGGCATTGTCGGTGGTGACTGCCCTGAGATCAGACACAGCCGCCGGGGCATCCCATCCGGAATATGCCGACACCTTCACTGGCATACCTTTGCCCATGGCGTTGACGGCCACAATCTCATACTCGTTGACATCCTCGGGAAGCCCCTTGTCGGTCCAGCGGCATTCCACACCCGGCGCCATACCGGCAAACCGTACAGCCGGTGCCGCATCTCCCACACGCTGAACCTCCACGTCCACAGTGCCCTCCAGAGGATTGCCGGCGATATTGGCGAGAGGCGTCCTGAAGGAAAGGGCCACACTGTGCGTGTCGGGGTCGAGAGCGGTAGCCACAGCCTCGCCGCACAACGCCGGAGCATTGACACTACAATAGGGCATGACCGATATCTTCTCTACCTGCGCACGCCATTCCGCGGTGCCGCGTGCCGCCATCATCATATTTCCGGCGGAACCCCGGAACAGGCGCGGACCATCGCCCATCACGCACAACGTATCCAACGCCGCCCCGGCCTGCCGCACAAGCTGAAGAGAGCAACGCTCCGCATTTCCTTCCACCACAGCGGTATATAGAGAGTCGGCGCTCAGCATCACTTTCGGCAGCGGCATAAGTACCCCGTTGCCACGGCTCTTGCCGCCGCCCACTGTCAGACGTCCGCCGCTTATCTCCAACACTTCGGGCCGCGAAGTGCCGCTGTCATACTCCGAGAGCCAGCGGTTGTCGCTGAAATCATCGGCAAAAGCGCCGCGCACTTCCCGTAGACGAGGATAAAAACGCACCGCCGGCCCTTTGTAGAAAAACTCGTCGGAGAGGGATATGTCAACATATTCGGTCAACGCGGGAGAAGGGATAGCCATCTCGGCATATGCGCCCGGTTCAAGGCCTGTCACCATCAACGTCTCACCCCGGTCCGTGACCATCTCCGCTTTCAAAGTGCCGGTAAGCTTCACGCCCTCCATGCTCCGCGAAGGCACGGTGAAAACCACCACGGGACCGTCGGTCGATTCATCCACACGTATACCGGTAAGCCGCGCCGGGCCCCTCCCGTCGCCGATCTCCAGCACCCGCAGCCCGCTGACACGCATCTTGCCGCCAAGCTTGAAATCAAGAGTCAGCGTACAATTGCCGGCTCGTACCGGCATGATATCGTAACGTATCATCGACCGCGTGTTACGGTCAACACAATCATAACATGTGCCATATTCATGCATCTCCGAGATGCCGTAAGTTCCCGACACGTCCATGGAGAGCGCCACACTGTCGGCTACCGCATAAGCGTCAACCTCTATGGAATACACCTTGGAGGGGTTGAGCTTCAGCGGGGGCAGTGTCAGCGACTCCTCCTCGCTGTAATTGGTCATCACCCCCGAGCGGTCAATCTCCCAGCCATACCTCGCACCCTGCAGGTCATACTCATAGGCGCTGTCGGGATTGCGGAAATCTATGCGGAAGTCGGGCACATACGTGCGGCCTATGATTACGGAGGTACTTGCCGCCGGCTCCGACACCATCGTGTCGTGACGGCAGGTCACCTCATAGCTGAACCTGTTGCGTTCCCCCAGAGGGTCGTAGCTGTCGGTCACGTAGCATTCATAAAGATCCTTCCCCACCACCTTGCCGTCGGGACGGCGCGTCACCGTAAAATACATATTCTCCTCCTTCAGGGGCTTTCCGTGTACATCGCAGTCGGGTGCCACCCATGAGAGGTGTACTTTGTCCTGTTCGTATGATGTCACTACCTCGCGAGGAGGCTGAGGCCTGTCGAATCCGGCGAATACAGAAGTGGCGGCCGTGGCCGAGGCATGGCCGTCATGGGTTGCCGTCACCGCCAGCCAATGGCTGCCCGGTGTGAGCTCCACGGGACAGAGTATCCTTGTGCCCGGCTCGGCGATTCTCTCCATCTCCACAATTCCGTCGATGTAAAGGGTCACCGACAGCGGGCCGGCATATGGCACATCGGCGGCACTTCTTGCAGGAACCGTCACGACAACGTTGCCGTGGAGGTCACCGCTGTGCTCCGTTTCGAAAACGGGCGTCCTGGGGGTGGCGGGAGCCGAGGCATTGTGACGCCGCGTCACCGGCGCGAGAGCCGCCACCCTCTCCCCATGAAGGAATGGCACGGCAAGAATGGCGGCGCCGGTATATATGTCTATGGAGTATATTCCCGAGGCTTCGGCCTGCGCGGCCCATATGAGACGACTGTCGCTTTCGTCGAAGCACATTCCCTGGAGAGCTGTCGAAGGCTGCACGCCGGTGTCGCCGATGGCGGTGGCGTTCCCCGACTCGTTGTGTACGCGGTATAGCACGCCGTCATCGCCCACGGCATATATGATGCCGTTGTCGTTGATGGCGAGAGCCACGGGACGGAAGGCGTTGGGCCAGGGCAGCGGTTTCGCCGCCGGCTGCAGCGTCGAGGCGTCGAGGAAAGCCCATAGGGGATTCCCGGCATTGTCGGTATACCATGCGTAGAAGCAGTGAGCTTTGGGCTCGTAGCACATCACGGCGGGTATGACTCCGTCGACATCGGCGGCCACGGAGCGGCTGTCGGAATCTACCGGGCGGGGCACACGCCATAACCTGCCTGCGGAGGTACGGCCATGCTCACGGGACACTGTAATGCCGGTGATGCTGTCGCCGGCGAAAGCGGCACACACCCATGCCAGGGAGTCGCCCGTGACCACCGGTAAAAAACGCGCCGAACCTGTCGCAAGACGGTAAACACCACCTGCGGAACCGCGCATTGAACCCATGGCGACATCAAGCGACGGCAGCTCCGCCGACAGCGTAAGTGCCGTTATTGCCGTCACGATGAGCGTTGTTATTGTTCGTCTCATTGATTTCATAAATAATCAACGGTATTTTCCCTTAAAAAAATATAACGGAATGAATGAATCGGAGAGAGCCGGAGGAGATATTCAAAAAATATGGGTTAATTTTCGGAAATATTTCCGTAATTGCGGGAAGTTGTGTAAATTTGCAAAATTAGTACGGAGGCGTTAGCGCCGTCGTGCCGCAGCGGGGTGTCAGACAATGGCCCGACATCCGGCAGGACATGGATAAACAAATAAAAAACAATAAAATCAGAACATCTATGTGGTTAACAAACTCATCCGTAGGACGCAAGTTCATCATGGCCGTAACGGGCGCATGTCTTCTGGCGTTCGTCACCTTCCACTGTCTGATGAATGCCGTGGCAATATGCTGGCCGGCGGCCTATAACTCGATATGCGAGTTTCTGGGCGCCAACTGGTACGCGCTGATAGGCTCGGCTGCAATCGCAGTGCTTGTAATCCTCCACATCGTGTATGCCGTATGGCTTACATTGCAGAACCGCAAGGCCCGCGGCAACGTGCGCTACTCCATCTCCAAGAAGCCGGCCACCGTTGAATGGTCGAGCCGCAACATGCTCGTGCTCGGTATCGTGATACTGGCCTTCCTCGTGGTACACCTCATCCAGTTCTGGGCAAAGATGCAGCTGCAGGAGATCCGCGGCGCCGACATGGAATTCCCTCCCGCCGCCGGCACCCTCTTCATCCAGCAGGCTTTCGAGATGCCCTGGACTCTCATCGTTTACGTAATAGGCTTCATAGCCCTCTGGTTCCACCTTACACACGGCTTCTGGTCGATGTTCCACTCTGTGGGCTGGGACAACAAGGTATGGATCAGCCGCCTCAAGACCATCGGCTGCTGGTGGGTATCAATCGTATGCTTCCTCTTCCTCGCCGAGGGTATCGTGTTCACCGTCAGAGCGCATGAGAAATATTATCTCACCAATGAGACCCTCCGCGAGCAGTACAAGGACATGATCGTGCCGATGCTCGAGAAGGACTTCGGTCCCGACGCCGCTCAGTTCACCACCCAGATAAAGATGCTCCCCTACGAGCAGGTATCGGGAGGCATGAAGCAGATGAGCCAGGGCGTCAACTCTCAGCTGGAGCAGATGAAGAGCCCGCAGGGTCAGGAGATGCTCAAGCAGCAGCCCGACGGCGCCAAGATTCTCAAAGATGCTGAGAAACAGGCCAAGTGTCTCGACAATATCGTGAAGTTCTTCGACTATCTTGAGTCGGCCGACAACAAACCGCAAACCCAGCTGCCCGTTCCGGCAGGCCAAAACGCTTACTAACAACCATGGACATTACAAAAGACAACGTGAAAGTGATGGCACCGGCGGACTCCAAGATTCCGGAGGGACCGGTAGCTGAGAAATGGACCAACTACAAGGCACACCAGAAGCTGGTGAACCCGGCCAACAAGCGTAAGCTCGACATCATCGTGGTAGGTACGGGACTTGCCGGTGCATCGGCAGCCTCCACACTTGCGGAGATGGGCTTCAACGTGCTCAACTTCTGCATCCAGGACAGCCCCCGCCGCGCCCACTCCATAGCCGCCCAGGGCGGTATCAACGCCGCCAAAAACTATCAGAACGACGGCGACTCCGTATACCGTCTCTTCTACGACACCGTAAAAGGTGGCGACTACCGCGCCCGCGAGGCCAACGTATACCGTCTGGCAGAAGTATCCAACAACATCATCGACCAGTGCGTGGCACAGGGCGTTCCCTTCGCCCGTGAATATGGCGGTCTGCTCGCCAACCGTTCCTTCGGCGGCGCCCAGGTGAGCCGTACCTTCTACGCCAAGGGACAGACGGGCCAGCAGCTCCTCCTCGGCGCATACTCCAGCCTCAACCGTCAGATTCATGCCGGCAAGGTGAAGAGCTACAACCGCTATGAGATGCACGAGCTGGTGCTCATCAAAGACAAGGATGGCGTGGAGCGCGCACGCGGTATCATCGCCAAGAACCTCGTGACCGGCAAGTTCGAGCGTTTCGCCGCACATGCCGTGGTGATAGCCACCGGCGGCTACGGCAACGCATACTTCCTCTCTACCAACGCCATGGCCTGCAACTGCTCCGCAGCAATGGCCTGCTACCGCAAGGGTGCCTACTTCGCCAACCCCGCCTTCGTGCAGATCCACCCCACATGTATCCCCGTACATGGCGACAAGCAGTCGAAGCTTACCCTCATGTCGGAGTCGCTGCGTAACGACGGCCGCATCTGGGTGCCCAAGAACATTGAGGATGCCAAGAAACTGCAGTCGGGCGAAATCAAGGGCAGCGACATCCCCGAGGAGAACCGCGACTACTATCTGGAGCGCCGTTATCCGGCTTTCGGTAACCTTGTGCCCCGCGACGTGGCTTCCCGCGCCGCCAAGGAGCGCTGCGACGCCGGTTTCGGCGTCAACAACACTGGCCTCGCCGTGTTCCTCGACTTCTCCGAAGCCATCAACCGCCTCGGCATCGACGTGGTGCGCCAGCGTTACGGCAACCTCTTCGACATGTATGAGGAAATCACCGATGTAAACCCGGGTCAGCTCGCCAAGGAAATCAACGGCGTGAAGTACTATAACCCGATGATGATTTTCCCGGCCATCCACTACACCATGGGCGGCATCTGGGTAGACTATGAGCTCCAGACCTCCGTGAAGGGACTCTTCGCCATCGGCGAGTGCAACTTCTCCGACCATGGCGCCAACCGTCTGGGTGCCTCGGCCCTCATGCAGGGTCTCGCCGACGGTTATTTCGTGCTCCCCTACACCATCCAGAACTATCTCAGCGACCAGATCACGGTGCCCCACTTCCGCACGGACACTCCCGAGTTTGCCGCCGCCGAGAAGAAGTGTGTCGACGAGGAGGCTCGTCTTCTCGCCATCCAGGGTACACGTTCCGTCGACTCCATTCATAAGGAGCTTGGCCACATCATGTGGGAATACGTAGGCATGGCCCGCGACAAGGAGGGACTGCAGCTGGCCATCCAGAAGCTTCAGGATCTTCGCAAGACCTTCGAGACCGACCTCTATGTTCCCGGACAGGCCGGCGACGGCATGAACGTGGAGCTCGACAAGGCTTTCCGTCTCCAGGACTTCATCACCATGGGTCTGCTCGTGGCTTACGACGCCCTCAACCGCAACGAGTCGTGCGGCGGCCACTTCCGCGTGGAATACCAGACTGAGGAAGGCGAGGCCAAACGCGACGACAAAAACTACTTCTATGTGGCTTGCTGGGCTTACCAGGGCGCCGACATGAAGGCTCCCGAGCTCATCAAGGAACCCCTCGAATATGAGGCTATAAAAGTTCAGACCCGTAACTATAAGTCATAAAAGGAAGATGGAAGACAAAATAATGAAAGTTAATCTGAGGGTCTGGCGTCAGCAAGGCCCCAAGGCGCAGGGCAAGTTCGTGACCTACGCTAACGTGGAGACCACTCCCGACACTTCGTTTCTGGAGACTCTCGACATACTCAACGAGCGCCTTGTGGAGAACCACGAGGAGCCGATAGCGTTCGACCACGACTGCCGCGAGGGTATCTGCGGCATGTGCTCGCTCTACATCAACGGACATCCCCACGGACCGGCCACGGGTGCCACCACCTGCCAGCTCTACATGCGCCGTTTCGCCAACGGCTCCACCATCACTGTAGAGCCCTGGCGTTCCGCAGCTTTCCCCGTAATCAAGGACCTCATCGTTGACCGCAACGCCTACGACAAGATTCAGCAGGCCGGCGGCTATGTGTCGTTCAACTGCGGGGGCGCCCAGGATGCCAACGCGCTCCCCATCTCTAAGGTACAGGCCGACGAGGCCATGGACTCCGCCAGCTGCATAGGCTGCGGCGCCTGCGTGGCTGCCTGCAAGAACGGCTCCGCTATGCTCTTCGTCTCCGCAAAAATCGCCCAGCTCTCACGTCTCCCCCAGGGTGCCGTGGAAAGAGACCGCCGCGCTATCGCCATGGTCTCCAAAATGGACGAACTCGGCTTCGGCAACTGCACCAACACCGGTGCCTGCGAGGCTGAATGCCCCAAGAACATAAAGATAGCCAATATCGCACGCATGAACCGCGAGTTCATCGCCGCAAAATGCAAAAGCTGACAACCAACATCAGCTTGCTATAACTTTAAAAAGCTTCCCGAGTGTCGGGAAGCTTTTTTGCATTTGTGGTTCGGTTGTTTTATCTTTGTGGAATAATTTGAATTAAAAAATATTTTTGAACAATTCCTTACCTCTATGGCGCAGACAGTAAGATATCCAATCGGCGAGCAATCGTTTGCAAAGCTCAGAGAAAGAGATTCTCTTTATGTGGACAAGACTCATTTTATCGAAAAAATAATTGAGAGCGGCGGAAAAGATTATTTTTTAGGCCGTCCTCGGCGTTTCGGCAAGAGCCTGTTTCTCGACACTCTCAAATGCTTCTTCGAAGGGAAACGCCATCTCTTCAAGGGTCTTTACGCCGACTCCATTGACTGGAACTGGGAACCGCACCCTGTGCTTAAGCTCGACCTCAACACCGAGAAATACAAGACGCCGGAAGCTCTCGACCAAGCAATCTCCTATCATCTGGATATGTGGGAAAAGACTTATGGAGTGGCCGGAGATTATGATAACCTAACCATTCGTTTCCGCAACATCATCCGCTCCATATATGAAAAGACGGGCAAAGGAGTAGTGATTCTCGTCGATGAATATGACAAGCCTCTGGTCAACAACCTCCACGACCGCGAGAATTTCGAATATTGCCGCGACCAGCTGGCCGCCCTATACTCTAATTTCAAGAGCTCGGCTGAGTATATACGCCTCGTGTTCCTCACCGGCGTGAGCCGATTCGCCCATCTTTCCGTATTCTCCGGTCTCAACAACATTCAGGATATTTCATTCGATGACCAATATGCCGACATCTGTGGCATAACAGAAGATGAACTGAAGAAAAATTTCAGTGAGGGTATCCGCAATCTTGCCACAAGGTATAAGAAAAATGAAGATGAGATAATTGACCGGCTAAGGACATTCTATGACGGCTACCGTTTCACCGATGAGGAGGTTTATCTCTACAATCCTTTCTCCCTGCTGAATGCAATGGAAAACAGGAAATTCGAGAAATACTGGATAGCGTCGGGCACCCCCACTCTATTAATGGAGGAGATGAAGCGTTTCAACGTGAATCTCGATTCGCTACTCGGCGCAAAATGCAGCCGCGAGAGTCTCTCGGGGCTCGACCTCGACAATCCCAAACCTTTGGCTCTATTCTTCCAGACAGGATACCTCACCATAAAAGATTATGACTTCGAAGAGAATCTCTACACACTCGGGCTCCCCAATGAAGAGGTCAAGTCAGGATTCCTCGGATATTTACTGCCTTACTACTTGAACACAAACGGGGAGGACACTCCCTTTCTGGTCAGCGAATTCGTCCGGGAGTTCCGCGAAGGCGATGTCGAGGGCTTCATGTGTCGGCTGCAGAGTCTTTTCTCATCCATCAGCTACCGTATGCGGATGGATCAGGAAATCAATGTGCACAATGGGCTGTTGATGCTCATGCTGCTCTTAGGACTGAGAGTGCAGACGGAATTCTGCACGTCGGCCGGCCGCATCGACCTTTTCGTGGCTACCGAACGCTTCTACTACATCATAGAACTCAAGCTCGACGGGACCGCCCGCCATGCCCTCGACCAGATAGAGAGCAAGGGCTATGCCCTCCCCTTCGCCGTCTCGGGCCGAAAGATAATCAAGATTGGCGTAAACTTCTCCACCAAAACACGCACCATCGAAGACTGGATTGTGGATTAAAGCGCGCCAGTGGTCAGTGGCGCGCTCTGATACTCTAATAGTTGCGACGGGTGGGGTTGCGGCGTTCCTCGAATGGATTGGCAGTGGGGTCGAAGGGTTCTTCCTCCTCCTCGCTGTCGTATTCCTTCTGCTTCTTGCGGGCGCGGTTCTTGGAGGCCTCAGGCTTGTTCTTGAGAATCGCCTCAGGCTTCTGCCTGTCGATGGCCATGGCGAACACATCCCAGCTCTCTTCCTTGTCCCAGTTCTTCTTTATATTCACCGCCTTGGGGTAATAATAGGCGGTCTCGGGCTGTCGTCCCGTCTCGAAGTCGCCGGAATCATAAACACCGTTGCCGTTATAGTCCTCGATGATGCGGGCATAATACTTGCCGGCCGTCAGGAAGGGGAAGAAAGCCCTTCCCTGCTCCACGGCGGATGTGCGCACCACCTTGTCGGAAGTGTCGAGAAGCTCCACAAAGGCGGGCATCCCCGGCTCAAGTCCCGTCACGTTGAAGGTAAGGCTGCAGTACTGGTCGGCATTGCGTACGGTCACCTCTCCTTCGAGCGGCAACGTGGGACGGCCATATATATCCGTTCCGGCCAGCGAATCGGTCTCCAGCCTGTATTTGCCGCCATAGTCCCAGGCATAGTCGATTGCCAGCCGGCGCGGCGACAGCGTGTCGGGCACGTATACACGCACCCCTTTGTCGAGACGGCGCCATACGGAGTCCTTATATACACTTAGATGTATCGCCGTCGTGTCAAGACGCGCCAGCGGCGTGGCCGACTCTATCTCCAGCGGCTGCCATACCTCGTGCGGCGTCTCACCAAGAAGGCGGAAAGTGGTGGTGATACGCGCCAGAGAATCGGCCGCCGATATTTTCCTCTCCTTTTTCTTCTTTTTGGGCACGGGAAGACGTTTGCGTATGAATTTGAGCGTGTCGGTCACCATATATGGAGCCTTACCGCGCTCGCTTCTGATATAATCCACGGCCATAAAGAGAGAGTCGCGTGCTGCCAGTCGCTCGGGAAGCCATATGTTGAGCGAATCGAGGTCGGCGCGTGTCTCCGTGACCGTCCCCGACATGTCGTCGCCGAGGATACGCATGGGAGGCAACGCCTGTAGGGGAGCGTTGAACTTCAGAAAGAGCCGGTTGGAATCGTTGCGCTCGTAACGGCTTATATACTGAGTGCGTTTCAGCGACACGAAAGAGCGTATCAGCAGGTCGTTGGGCAGATAGCGCGTCCTCAGACGCTCCACCACGGTGTCAACCGACGCCGTCTTGATGTTCCACGTGGTGTCGAAAGCCGTCACCGACTCTGTGGCCGGTGTAACGGGGAGCTGATAGAAGCCAATCTCCTCGGTATCGGCGCTATATCGGAAATCGGCATCATTGTCCTTGAGGGCGAACACGCGGTAATCGCCGGGGGCCAGACCGCGTATTATGAAACGGCCCCGGTCGTCGGCCTTTCCCACACGCAGCAGCGGTATGCGGGTAAATATGGAGTCCTCCTTCATTTTTTCCGGCGGCATGTCGGGAATCACTCCCACAAGAATGCCGGGACGGGGTTCGAGGTCGCGAGCGCCGAGCACCATACCCGAGATGCGCAGCGAGTCGAGAGTCTCACCCGTGGAGAAGGTGTAGGCGAAATTACGCAGCTTGTTGGCCTCGTTGTTGTCCTCGATGGCATCGGCGAAGTCCACGGTATAGGTGGTGTTGGGCTTCAGGGAGTCGAAACGGACGGTTACCCTCTTCCCGAGGGAAGTGACTCTCGGAGGCCGGCCTGCGGGCGACACCACCACCTTGTTGAAGGCATCCTTGACATTGACGAGCTCATTGAAAGTCAGCGTCATGGAGGTGCGTTCCACGTTTCGCGAGCCGTCGGGGGGATTGGCGGCAACGAGATAAGGAGGGTCCTCGTCGCGCGGGCCGCCACTCGGATTTCCGATGTTGGCACACCCGCACAGAAGCACCCCCGCGGCAATCGTCAATATATACCCTATTATCTTTCTACTCATGTTTTTCTCCTGATTCAACGTTCAAAATTACATAAAAAGAACTAAAAAAAAGGGGGTCACAGATAAATTTATACCTTAAATAACAAAAAGCTCAAAAAAAAGCGGTATATTTGCAAGCTGAAAAAGAGTCCCCGCGCGGCCGGCCGGGAGCAAGTGCAATACATTGCCCCGAAAAGTGCGTGCAGAGACTCCATAGATTGTTGTAAATAAACAAATAAAAATAACAACCAACACAAAATGCAGAACAAAGGGTTTATAAGCACCATTGCGATTCTGTTGGTTTTGATATGCGGATTTTACCTGAGCTTCTCGTTCGTGACGAACCACTACGAGAAAAAGGCGAAGGAATATGCGCAGCAGATGTCTAAAACCAACGACGAGACGAGCGATGCCTACAAGCAAAGCCTGAAACAATTCAACGACTCCATCGACAAGGAGAAAGTCTACCTGTGGTACACGTACGGTCAGGTAAGGAAGATGGAGGTAGGTATGGGCCTTGACCTCAAGGGTGGCATGAACGTCGTCCTGGAGATATCGGTACCTGATTTATTGCGTCAGTACGCGTCGGGCCCGGCGCAGCTGAAGCAGATCAACGACGCCATAGCGAAGGCTGAGGCCGCGGGAGTGAAGAGCAGCGAGAGCGGCTTCATCGCCAAGGTGGCCAGCTTCATACAGCCGGGTGCCATGTCGGGTCTTTTCGTTCGCGAAGGTGAGTTCCTCGGCGAGCTCAAGAGCGGTGCCACCAACGAGCAGGTGGTGGAGGCCCTCGACAAGCAGGTGCAGAGTCAGGTAGACGCCGCTTTCAACATCTTCCGCACACGTATCGACCAGTTCGGTGTGGTAAGCCCCAACATACAGAAACTCCAGGACAAGAACGGCCAGGTGCTCCTCGAGCTCCCGGGCGTCAAGGAGCCTGAGCGCGTCACCGAGCTGCTCAAATCGAGCGCCAACCTCGAGTTCTACGAAGTTTACAACTACAACGAGATTCAGAACGAGCTGAGCCGTCTGGCACAGCTGATAAGCCAGGAAGACAGCGTGAACCACACCAACCTCTACGCACTTCTGGGCGGCCCGCAGCGCAGCGGAAGCCCCGTGGTCGGTATGGTGACGCCTCAGAACAAGGCTCTCGTAGACTCGCTGATGCACGGCGAAACCGCCAAAAAGACCCTTCCCGCCGACCTCACTCTGATGTGGACGGTGAAGCCCACAGAGATTCCCGTGACCGACGCCAAGGGTAACATCGTCAAGAAAGATGACGGTTCCAACCTCACCACCCCCTACTGGGAGCTCGTGGCCCTCAAGGGCGAGGCTGCTCTCGAGGGTGACGCCGTGGTGCAGGCTTCCTCTGAGTACGACAACCTCCAGGGCAACATGGTCAACATGAAGATGAACGACCGCGGCGCCAAGGAATGGGCCACAATCACCCGCAACAACATGGGCCGCGCCATAGCCATAGTGCTCGACAATAACGTATACTCCTTCCCGAACGTCAACAACGAGATTACGGGCGGCAGCTCGCAGATCACCGGTAACTTCACCCTCGAGGAGGCCAACGACCTCGCCAACGTGCTCAAGAGCGGCAAGATGTCGGCCAAGGTGGAAGTGGTCAGCAACAACGTGATAGGCCCGAGCCTCGGCGCCGAGGCCATCGAAATGGGATTCATCTCCTTCATCGTGGCCATATTCCTGCTGATGATCCTCATGGTTGCCTACTATGGCTGGATACCCGGTCTGGTGGCCAATGTGGGTCTGATCCTCAACCTCTACTTCACGCTCGGCATCCTCGCCTCGCTGCAGGCTGTGCTGACGCTGTCGGGTATCGCCGGTATCGTGCTCGCATTGGGTATGGCCGTCGACGCCAACGTGCTCATCTTCGAGCGCACCAAAGAGGAACTCAAGAACGGCAAGGGCCTGCGTCAGGCTATCAGCGAGGGTTACAGCAATGCCTTCTCGGCAATCTTCGACGGTAACCTCACCTCCATCATCACGGGCGTGATCCTGCTTCTCTTCGGTTCGGGTCCCATCAAGGGCTTCGCCACCACGCTGATCATCGGCCTTGTATGCTCCTTCTTCACCGCCGTGTTCCTGACACGCATAGCCTTTGACCTCATCACCAAGAATGGCCGCAACTCGCGCATGACATTCACCACCGCGCTGAGCCGCAACTTCCTCACCAACCCGAAGGTCAACTTCCTCGGCCAGTGGAAAGTGGCCGCCAGCATATGGATCTTCCTCATCGTGGTGGGCATAGCCAGCCTCGCTATCCGTGGCATGAACCAGGGTATCGACTTCTCCGGCGGCCGCAACTATGTGGTACAGTTCGAGAAGGATGTCGACCGTCAGGCCGTACAGGACAACCTTACCCAGCTCTTCCAGACCAAGGCCAACGACCCCACGGTGTCTGTGGCCGTGATCACCATCGACAACCCCTCCAAACTCCGTATCTCCACCAACTACAAGATCAGCCAGGAGTCGGAAGGTATCGAGGAGGAGATTGCCGACATCCTTTATGAAGGCCTCCGTCAGGAGCTTACCAACAATGGCAAGGTGATGGACCGCAACGCCTTCGCCATCGCCGACGAAAGCCACGGTATCATCTCCGTACAGAAGGTGGGACCCTCTGTGGCCGACGACATGAAGCGCGACGCCTACTGGGCTGTGAGCATAGCTCTGGTATGTATGTTCCTCTACATCCTGCTCCGCTTCCGCAACGTGGCATTCTCCATCGGCGCACTCTCTGCCGTGGCACTCACCTCGTTCCTGATCATCGGTTTCTATTCCGTATGCTGGGGATTCCTCCCCTTCTCCATGGAAATCGACCAGTCGTTCATCGCCGCCGTGCTTACCATTATCGGTTATCAGATCAATGATACCGTGGTGGTATTCGACCGTGTGCGCGAGATGATGAAGATATATCCCAAGGAAGACCGCTTCAAGACTTTCAACAAGTCGCTCAACCAGACACTGAGCCGTACGGTGATGACATCGTTCTCGACGCTGCTGGTACTTCTGTGCATCTTCTTCCTTGGCGGCGACACCATCCGCAGCTTCACATTCGCCATGATCTTCGGTGTTGTGGTAGGTACATTCTGCTCGCTCTACTGCGCGGCTCCTATCGCCTTCAACATCATGAAGGCCCTCAACAAGAAGAAGAACGACACCGCCGGTGCCGACGGCAAACCCGTACTCCAGGGCAACCGCCGCTTCCAGTGACCCGACGGTTCCTGACCAACTTTTCAAGGCCGCAGGCATCTTGCCCGCGGCCTTCCTTTTTTCTTTCTTTTCCGCTACGACGGATGAACTTTGACCCCTCCACTTTGTTGTTATAATATCAATAGGAAAGACCATGAAGAGAGCTATGCAACATATGATGCTACTTCTGCTGATAACGGTGACCGTGAGCTTCAGTGCCACGGCGTCGGTATTTTCGGCCATGGGAGCCGGAGAGGTAAGCGCTCTTCTTGACCGACGGGCCGCAGACATGGCGGTACCGGCAGCCACTACCGCGAAGGGGTCTGCCGCCGGCACCACCGCAGCCGTGACTGTCAACGCCCGCGACATGGTCGGCAAAGTATTCGGCATCATCGAGGATGGGCGCACCGGCCGTCGGTGCGTGGATGGCGCCCGTGAGGTTTTGAGCATGACGCCCTCGCTGGAGGGTTCGGCCCTCTGGCTCGACAGCGCCGACGGTTATCGTCTCCTTTACGAAGGAATGTCGCCCGATGTGGCCGCCATGGCTCACATCGCCGACAACGACTTCATCGACGAATACTGCTACTTTTTCCTTTTCCCCTACACCGGCGAGGGCAAAGCTGCCGCCAACTGCGACCAGGCCGGCTTCTCCGGCACGCTTCTTCAGGAACTTCATGACATAACCGCCGACATTGGCGCCGTGGCCGACACACCCGACTTATTCTTCGTGAATGGCCGCGTCGACAACAACATGGTCGATGTGCGTCTCCTCGACGATGCCGACAGATATATACTGATGCTTATAGTATCTCCCGACGCTTACACCCCGGCCGACGATTCCCCTGCCACAGACGCCACGGCACAATTATGACCCGAAAAATTTAAGATTCTTAAAAAACATTCCTTAACAATATTTTGCACCTCATACTAAAATATGGGGTGCTTTTGCCGCGTTATAGATTCACGAAAAAGGAGAAAAGACACAACTGATGCAACAATTGTTTCCCGAAGCCGCGAGGCGGCTTCACTTTCCGTCAAGGTTATGAATCCCGACTCCTGCCATGTCAATGGTATGGAGTTACGACATCAGAGGCCGCAGTGTCGGCCTCCGAACAGCGGTCGGACTAACCTCCGGTCACACCTACATGCATGGAGCAGATTCTCTTTGTATAATATCGCAAGATGATTTTAGTATTTGTTTGTAATTCATGTCTTAAATCAGAGGATGCCGCGTAATACCGGCATCTTCCCTGAATCTAAATTCCATAGTGAAAAGCATTATTGTCTAAATTTTGGGTTATATACATTAGTAATTTCTATCGACTGTCTCTACGGCGGATGCCGGAAAAGACGGGAAAAAGGCCGGCCCTCGTGAGAAGTCCGGCTTTTTTATTTTGCTATTCCGGTATATTTCAGTAATTTTACATCGATTAAACCAACACTGCAAGGCAAAATCACAATAACAACAAATACCAATAAATAACAACAATCAACAAAATCAATTATGAAGAGAACACTTCTTACCATTATGGCCGTGAGCGCAGTATGCGGCATGAGCTATGCACAGAAAGGCGAAGAGAAACCCGCCGGCGCCGCAGTACCGGCAGAGGCTCGCATGATGACAGTTGCCGGCGAACTCGTACAGTACGGCTATGCCAACAAAGAGGCCCTTCCGCTGATCCAGGCTGTAGAGATCTACCAGAAGAACGGTTCCGACAAGCCTTTCGAGGGTAAAAAAGAGAACGCCGGCGACAAAGCCGAGAGCAAGCAGTCCAAAGTATCCTACGACGTCAACCAGATACTTGCCGACGCCACCGAATATGCAGCCGGCGACGAGAACCTTCTCGCCCTCATCGACGGCTTGAAGAGTTCCTCGAAGCGCGGCGCCACCAGCAACTATGCCGTACATACCGACCTCGTTCGCGCCAACTCCACCGACGTTTACAACGTACAGTTCCGCGGCGGAGAGCTGGCTCTCGTAATTGTTTCTGGCGACGGAGACACCGACCTCGACCTTTACGTATATGACCCCGCCGGCAATTGTGTGGCTTCCGACGCCGACTATACCGACGACTGCGTGGTCTCCTGGGTTCCCACACGCACACAGACCTACAAGATAAAGATTAAGAACCGCGGAAACATCTCCAACCGTTACCGTATGGCCGTGAACTGATTCACGCCCCGACTCATAGCGGCCCGCTGCTTTTCTTAAGCCTGCGGGCCGCCTTTTTTCCCTATCGGTCACTCCATCTATTTTTTATTTGTCGTTTTCACAAATTTTCGTAATTTTGTTGGTATGAATCCGGAGTATTTGCCAAAGAGTGCAGAAGAGGAAGACCGCATCATAGAGGCGGCCTATCAGGAGGTGCTGCAAGCCTATCTGGCGAGCAATCACCGCAAGAAGGTGGAGAAAATCGAACGGGCATTCCGTTTTGCGAAAGCGGCGCACAAGGGGGTGCGACGGCGTAGCGGCGAACCCTACATCCTCCACCCCATTGCCGTGGCCAAAATCGTAATCTCCGAGCTGGGCCTCGGCTCCACATCAATATGCGCGGCATTCCTCCACGATGTGGTGGAGGATACCGACTATACCCGCGAGGATATCGAGGCCAACTTCGGCTCCAAAATCGCCGGCATCGTGGAAGGCCTCACCAAAATATCAGGCGGCATCTTCGGCGCCAAGGCAAGCCTCCAGGCCGAAAACTTCCGCAAACTCCTTCTCTCCATGAGCACCGACATACGCGTGGTGCTCATAAAGATGGCCGACCGCCTCCACAACATGCGCACTCTCGACAGCATGCGCCCTGAGAAACAGTTCAAGATTGCCGGAGAAACCCTCTACGTCTACGCTCCTCTCGCACACCGCCTCGGCCTGTTCAAAATAAAGAACGAACTCGAAGACCTCGCCTTCAAATACGAACATCCGGCAAAATACGAAGAGATACGCCGACTGGTCAACGAGTCGGAGGCCCACCGTCAGGAAGTGGTGGAGAAATTCGTGGCTCCCGTGCGCAAACGCCTCGACCAGGCCGGATTCAAATACGAGATAAAGACGCGCGTGAAAAGCGCTTATTCCATCTACAACAAGATGGAGTCGAAGCATATACCCTTCGACGAGATTTACGACCTATACGCCGTGCGCGTGATTTTCGAGAACGACGACGACAGCCTGGAGCGCATACGCTGCTGGGAAGTATATACCTTCTTCAGCGACGGCCACAAGGTGCACCCCGACAGGCTCCGCGACTGGACATCCACGCCCAAGGCCAACGGTTACCGCGCCCTGCACCTCACCGCCATGGGACCCGAAGGTAAATGGATCGAGGTGCAGATACGCTCCCGGAAGATGGACGAAATCGCCGAACTCGGATACGCCGCACACTGGAAATACAAGACCGGCGAATACGACGACGATTCCGAACTCGAGAAATGGGTCAACACCATCAAGGATATCCTTGCAAACCCGGAGCCCAACGCCATAGACTTCCTCGACACCATCAAGCTCAACCTGTTCGCGAGGGAGATATACGTATTCACACCCGGAGGAGACCTGATAACGCTGCCGGCGAAGTCGACGGTTCTCGACATGGCCTTCGCCGTACACACACAGCTGGGGCTGCACTGCATCGCCGGCAAAATCAACCATAAATTGGTTCCGCAGGGTCACGTGCTCGACAGCGGCGACCAGGTGGAGATCATCACCAGCGAGAGCCAGGAGCCGCAGTCGCAATGGCTCGAATACTGCCATACGGCCAAGGCGCAGAGCTGCCTGCGCTACTTCCTGCGCAACAACCGTCCCGCCCTGCTTACCCGCGGCCGCGACATCCTCGCCAGATTCGCCGAAAGCGAGGGCTACGAACTCACCGACGACCTCCAGAAGAAGATGTGCAACAGCATGGGTCTCAAGTCGACCGACGAACTCTACGTCAAGATAGCCCGCGACGAAATAAACCTCAGCGCCGACAAGATGAAGGCTCTCTACAAGAAGCGCTCCAACCTGCTGCGAAAGCTGCTGCGAAACCCCTTCAGCTCCAAGAAGACCGACAAGACCGACGACGACAAACCACGCGAACCCATCAACCGCAAGGAAGTGTTCGTGCTCCATCCCGATGCCGAATACCCCAACTACATCACGGAACCCTGCTGCACGCCCATACCGGGCGACGACGTGCTGGGATTCGTCAACGACGACGAGGAGGTGGTGCTCCACAAAGTGTCGTGTCCTGTGGCCATGCGGCTTAAGACCAACTACGGGCCGCGGCTCGTGGCAACCCGCTGGGGAGGCTCCGCCGACAAATTCCTCGCCACAATTGCCGTAGAAGGTATAGACCGACATGGTATCCTCGAGGAAATCACGGCTCTCGTCTCGCAGAAATTGGGCGTCAACATACGCAGTCTCTCCATATCGGCCAACCAGGAGGTGTTCCAGTGCGAGATTGCCGTGCAGACCGACAGCACCAATACCGTGACCAATATCTGCAATGCCCTCAAGGGTATCGACGGCGTACAAAAAGCCAACCGTATATGAAAAAAGAGACGAAGAGCCGGTTGCTTCGTATGGCCCTGCTTGTCAGCGCCACCATCGTTCTGCTGCTGTTGCTGCCGCATAACGATGCTCAGAACTACGTATACGAGCCCAACCAACCATGGCGCTATCCGCTGCTCATGGCCGACTTCGACATGGAGATAAAGCGCGATTCGGCATCGGCGCAGCAGATGCGCGACAGCATCAACCGCAATTTCCAGCCCATCGTGAAGCGTGCCGCCAACGTGGAGGAGAACGCCGTAACCCGCTTCAACGCCGCCATCACCAACGTGGCGCCGGCTCCCGTGCGACACCTTCTCGTAAACCTCCTTCACGAGATATACGGCCGCGGCGTGGTGGACTCTCATACCTACGAGCGAATACGCCGCAACCCCCACAACGCCATCAGGGTAGCCAACAAAATCAACGGTGCCCCGGCACTCACCGTGGTGGATGCCGCCGAGATGCTCTCGCCGGCCATGGCATTCGAATACCTCGACTCGGCATACCGCGAGAGCGGTGGCCCAATGCTTGAGGAACACAACGAGGAGATAGCGCGCGCGCTCAACGCCGTGCTCGTGCCCAACATCGTGCTCGACACCGTGGCCGACAGCAAATACCGCGCTCAGGACTACCTCGCCGCCGACGCCTCTATCGGCGTAATCAAGAAAGGTCAGCGAATCGTCGACCGCGGCGAGATTGTGACACCACAGATTTATACCAACCTCAACACTTACATGCAGAAACTCGAGGAGAGCCGCGGCGAACACGACTCTACCTATTTCTACATAGGACAGGCTCTCTTCATAATCATCTGGCTCGGGTGTCTATACATGTTCCTCAAGATATACCGTCCCGCCATTTTTCGTTCCATCAAGCAGATGACGTTCATAATGTCGTTCATCACGCTGTTTGCCGCCTTCGCCATCCTGATGTTCGAATACATCAACAACGGCATCTTCCTGGTACCGTTTGCGGCGGTGGCGGTGGTCATCATGGTATTCTTCGACGCTCGCACGGCCATATTCTCGCTGTTGGTTACGGTGCTGATATCGTCGCTGGTGGCCATCGACCCGCACCAGTTCATATTCCTGGAGCTTATCGCCGGGCTGAGCGCCGCCTTAAGCATCCACATCCTCAGCCAGCGCAGCCAGCTGCTCCGCACCGCCGCCATAACCTTCCTGGCATACCTCGTGTGCTACACCACCATGCTCCTCCTTGACGAGGGCACCCTCCACGACTTCGAATGGCGCCTGGTGGGAATGTTCGCCATAAACGCCGTGGTGCTCTCCTTCGTCTACATCCTGATTCTGGTGATAGAGAAGATTTTCGGCTTCACGTCCACGGTGACGCTCGTGGAGCTTTCCGACATAAACAATCCGATGCTTCGTCGTCTGGCCGAAGAGGCTCCGGGCACCTTCCAGCATTCCATGCAGGTGTCGACACTGGCCTCGGAGGCTGCCCGCGCCATCAACGCCAACACTCAGCTCGTGCGGACAGGCGCCCTGTACCATGACATAGGCAAGCTCGACAGCCCCATATTCTTCACCGAGAACCAGCATGGTGTCAACCCTCACGCCGGCCTCGACCCAGAAGTGTCGGCCCATAAAATCATATCTCATGTCACGCAAGGCCTGCAGCTCGCCCAGAAAATCAAGCTGCCGCAGGTGGTGCGCGCCTTCATCCCCGAGCATCATGGCCGCAGCGTGACTCGCTACTTCTACAATACCGCCGTCAACAACCGCAAGGAAGGCGACGAACCTGTCGACAAGAAGAAGTTCATGTACCCGGGGCCGAATCCGCGCAGCCGCGAAACGGCAATCCTCATGATGGCCGACAGCGTCGAAGCCGCCTCACGAAGCCTCTCCGACTATTCCCCCGAGGCTATCAACAACCTCGTCGACAAAATCATCGACACCCAGGTAAAGGATGGCCTCTTCAACGAAAGCCCCATATCCTTCCGCGACATAGAGATCATCAAAGACACCTTCAAGAAGCGCCTCGGCACAATATACCACGCCCGCGTAGCCTACCCCGAGCTCAAAAAATCCTCCCCGACCGAATCATAAGAGCACGCTCCTTAAAAAGAACGGAGGTATATGTCGAGGTTGGTGTCGGGGTCGAGGAGGAGTTTCTGGCGGAGGCGGGAACGGTTGGTGTAGACGGAGCCGGGGCTGATGCCGAGGAGGCGGGCTATATGCTTGTTGTCGGCGCCGCTGCGCACCATGCATGCCAGCCGCAGTTCGCCAGGCGTAAGGTCGGGATGCTTCCTAAGCAGCCGCTCCTCAAACCCTTCGTTTCTCTCTTCAAGTGCCATCTTCCCTTTGCGCCGGTAGCGCCATGTCAGCCATACCGCGCCAGCCAGCAACAGCACGATACCCGCGGCCACACATATCGCCGTGACTGTGCCGCGGCGTTCTCTATCCGACTCCCTCTGCACATACCCGTCGAGCAAGGCGCGGCGAATGCCGCTGTTGCCGTCGGCCACAGTCCGAAGCCGCCGCAGCTCAGCCGTAAGCATGGCAAGCGTGTCGGCATACAGCGCCGCCGAATCATTACCCTCCGCGGCATAACAGTCGCGCAACGCCATGGCCCGGCTGATCCTGTTGTCGAGCTCTCCGGACGCCGGCATAGTCTGCAAAGTGCGAATCTTCCAACAAGCCACAGAGTCAGCCGGACCCTCGGCAAGAAAATGCGACAGGAAGAGAGGCGTCACATCCTCCTCCCAGCCGAGCCTGACAGCCCGCTCCATGGCCTTGCGCAGATGACGTATGTCGTGACGTCCGTCATAATAAAGCATCTTCTCCGTGCCGAGCACTACCTTGTCCGATACTTCGTAAAACGGCATGGAGGCTACCTTCTCCGCCAGCTTCACGGCTCCAGCCGTATCCCCCATATTACGGTGCATGACCATCCGGTGGTTCCATGCACGCAGATACTTGCCCGAGTCGAGAGGCTCCTGCCGCTCCATCATGTCGATCGACTTTCCATAGCATATATCGGCAGAGGCATAGTCGCCGTAATGCTGGAAGATATACGCAAGGTTGAACATGGCAGCTGCGGCGGCATCCGCATCGCCGGTACGTGAAAAGACATCATAACAACCGAGATAAGCCTTCACCGCCCTGTCGGGGTCGAGAGCGTTGGCCTCCAGCGATGCCACACGCGCCATGTCATAAGGAGACGACGAGGAGTCCAGGAGACTGCGTGCCCGGTCAAGTAGAGGAAGGAACTCCTCATGCCCCGTGGAGTCGGCACGGGTGTAGCGCTCTATCATGTAAGCCTGCCAGTAAGCGGCCCGCGCCTTAGCCCTGTCGGTAGTGCCATTACGCGACGCGGCTGCCGACAGAGCGCCGACAGCCTCGCCAAACTCCCTTTCCGATGCCTCCGTCCGGCTCAGAGAGTCGAGTCGCGCGGTAAGGATATCCACCTCCTTGCCGGCATGCGCCCATGGCTTGCCGCCATTACCGCGCACGCACGACACCGCTACGGCAAACACCGCCGCAACAATACAAAGGAATACCCTTCCCCGCATCATATGTCTAAGATGAAATCAGCAGCCGCCGCAGCAGGAGCCGTCGCCGCAGCCATCCTCTTTGGAGGAACATCCGCCACCGCAGCCGCCACAGCCACCGCCGCAGCCGCTCGCAGGATGTATCTCATCTTCCGTGGCCGGACGCACCTTGACAACCTCCCCCTTGTAACGCACGGTAAGACCTGCGAAGGGATGATTGAAGTCCATGGTGACCTTGTCGCCGATGGAGAGCACCTTGCCCATGATCCGGTAACCTTCGGCGGTCATCATGGGCAGAAGGGCATTCTTCCTGACTTCCTCGGCAAGTTTGCCGTCGCGTTCGAAAATGGCGCGGTCCAGCTCCACGATGTCATCGGGGTTACGGTCGCCGAAAGCGGCGGCGGGAGGAAGCTCCACATCGAAACGGTCGCCGGCCTTCAGACCCGCCATGGCCGTCACAAGCCCCGGAACAACCTCCTGGCTTACTCCATAGACCATCTGGTCGGGACGCGATTTCACCGCCTCGAAAAGCAGCGAACCATCGGCAGCATTGCTCAGCTCATAGCTGTACTCCACATACATCCCCGGCTCCACGGTATAGACCTCCGAAGAACCCCCTTCTATCTTATTATTGCTCATTATATTCTGTTTTTATGAAGTGAGACCCGAGGAAATCAGTTTTCCTCAGGGTGTTTGAGTTCATACTGTTGCTGCGGGATTCTGACATTGAAGTAGAAACCCTTGGCCGACTTGTCGCGTTTACGCTTGTCCGACTCGTCGGGACGCACGGAGAGATAGTCGTAGCCCGGCTCTATGAAGTCGGCGTTGGTGGCCTCGTAGCCGAGGAGCTGCACCATGTCGTACTCATGCACGGGATATATCACATACCATGCGTTGTCGGTATCCTTGCCGGTGCCGGTGCTCTTTATCGCGCCGAGAAGATTCTCCAGCCGGTATTCCCATATCTTGGCGCGCATATCCTTGCGCCGTTCCTTGAGCACATGCACCAGAAACGACATCTGGCGCAGGTCGAAGGGATTATCCTGAAGAGCCAGCTCGGTATACTTGGTGATGGTGTCGATTTCGGCACGGGTATGCGTGGGCTTCATGCGCAGCGAATCGGTAACCTCCGCATACGGTGATATGCGGTAAGGGTCATAGTCTTCCTGGAACATATAGCCCAGATATAGATAGCGGTATTCTTCAGGAGTCATGGTGGTGTCGTTGACCTCATATTTGGCCATGAGTCGCGGGAAATAATACTTGTTGGCCGGGTCGAGGGTCACGCGCCTTATCTGTTCGAGGTCGGGGCGTTCCACCTTTATCTTGCTTTTGCTTTTGGCCGCCATGCCTGGGAGCATTCCTGCCCCGAAAACCGAAACCATGGCCAGCGACACCAATATTTTACCGAACGATAACTTCATAATCTGTTGACTGCTACAGTTAAAACCAGAACCACGCCGGCCTGCATCACCGTGATGGCCGTAGGGAACCCTTTGGCGAGGAGATAACGGAGGAAATTGCCGGAACCGGGTTGCACGGGTCGGCCTTCAGGCGTACGTGTATAGAGGAGAAATCCGAGGAAAATGCCGATGATTACGGAGATAACCATCACCGTATAGAGGATGCTTACCGATGAGGAGAATGAGGTTGCGAGGAGACTGAGGGCGAGTCCTGCCAGGGCACCGGTCACGATATAACCCACGCCCCTTGTCTGGGCCCTGACGGCAGGAGGCTGGAGCATCACGGCAAGCGTCACTACAAGCGTCATGCAGAACCAGGTGGTGAGTATCACCGTGTTGACGGGCAGCAACGGGTAACCGTTGCGTGTGGTGAGCCCTATCGTCAGAAGCCCAAGGTACGACAGCGCCGGCGCGATGCTTATGCGCCACACCAGCGACGCCATCGATCCAGCGAATAACAGACTCCCCAGTATTATCAGAAATATTGTCATACGGCACGCATTCTTCTTTATCTAAAACGCTTTCCCGACCCGTTTTAGTTCGTGACCCCTCGTTTTTGTGGCGACCCCTCGTTTTTGTGGTGCCGGCTGAAAAGGTGCCGGGGTCGAAGGCTGGCTTCGACCCCGGCGGGACTTGTCAATTATGACAGGGAATCATGTTCCCCGTCTTTTTTTGTCAGAGAATTATCTTCTCGGTCTTCACAGTACCGTCGCTGAATATCGAGCGGCGAATCACGGTGCCGGCACCCTTGACGGGTTCAGTCATCCTGATGCCGTTGATACCGATGTACTCCACGCGAACCGGGATGTTGCCAATTGTCACATCCTCGATACCGGTCACGAGCTTGGTGTCGAGCGTGAGCTGCACGGCGCGCTTGAGAGTGCCCAGAGTAGTGGCGAACTCATAGGTGCCGGTGGTGTACGACTTGGGTGACACCTTGTCGCCCTCCACAGAGAAAATATCGGTAGCGACAGGCTTCACCTCGGGGTCGGCGGCCAGCGAGAACCAGTCGGTAACGCTGCCGTAAGTGTCGGTGGCGCAGCTGAAGAGGATAGCCGTTCTTGCCAGACGGGCCTCGGGATAATCGGCCACGCCCTTGGGCATCGGATACCCCTGGGCTCCGTCGGTAAAGCCATCGCCCATGTCGGCAAGAAGAGTCTTGGTGTCAACACCATCTTCGGCATCGCTCGTATAGAGCACCTGCTTGTCGTAAACGCAGTTGGTGAGAGTAATCTTTCCAGCCTTGCCCACGAACATGTTCACAGCCTTGGCACCGTCGGCAGTGGCCTTCACTTCGCCAACATTGTAGAAGTTCTTGACCGAAGCCGCGGTATACGTTGTCTTGGAATAGCCCAGTATGCTTCCGGCGTTGTCCTTGGCGGAAACATTGCCGAAGTTGCAGCAGTCGGAGATCACAGGGTCGGCATAAGCCACGATACCGGCGGCGCCGGCAGCTGTAGAGCTGAGGGAGGCGTTGGTGTTGTTGATGTCGCCGAAGTTGGCGCAGCCGCTGATTTCAGGCTTGTTGCCGTAAGCGAGGATACCGGCGGCTTTCTGGTTGGTTACGGTGACCTTACCTACGTTCATGGCAGCTGTGATCTCGATGGCCTGGGAGGCATAAGCGGCGATGCCGGCGCCCTCCGTCTTGGCCTGGATCTCGCCATAGTTCACGCAAGAGTCGAGCAGAGTGGCTCCCGAAGTGTATCCCAGTATACCTGCGCCGTCGGAGCCTGTGGTTGTCACGGCGCCATAGTTGGCGCACTTCGTCAGGGAAACACCCGTGGCGTGTGCCACGATACCGGCGGTATAACTGCTGGTATTGGCGTTGACGGCTCCACGGTTCACGAGATTGTAGCCGATGACATTCGCGGAAGTCACGGCGCCACAGATACCGGCCACCTTCGACTGCTTGATGTTGATGTCGGCCTCGTTGACAAGGTTCTCCATGCGGGCGTTGGCAGTGGCGGTACCCACGAGACCGCCGGCGATGGCGCCTGTGGAGCTGATTTTCGCACGGTTCACACATCCGCTGAGCTTACCCTCGAGCGTGGCGGCGAGAGCACCTGTGGAGCCCTTGCCGGTTATCGAGGAGCCTGCCCCCACGGTGAGGTCCTTGACGCAGCCGGGAGCACCGATATTGAAGAAGAGTCCCGATGCGAGCGTGGTGGAGCTGACGGTCAGATTGTCGATGGTGTTGCCGCGGCCGTCAAAGGTAGCCTCGAACTTGCCCGACTGAGCCACGGGCGTAAAGTTGGCCACGCCACTCATGTCGAGGTTGTTGGCCAATGCGAAATATTTGCCGTTGTATCTCACGTTGCCGCCGAGCGTGCTCTCGGAGAGCTTCACGAGATCCTCGGGAGTCTTGATGAGCCAGGGCTGCGCGGCTGTACCGGCGCCTTCGAAGGCCTGCGGCAGAGCGCCCAGGGGTATCTCCTTGGATGCGCCCTGCCAGCTGGCTGTCAGTGTACCCGTAGCATATGCCTGGGGCTTGTCGAGATTCAGCTTGTCGCCGTTGATGGAGAAGGCGTCGCCCTGTACGGTCCATGCAAGACCGGCGGCCGTGTAAAGCGTACCTCCGGCAGTGAGCTCCGTACGAATCTCTCCGGCGGGGAACACTACCGGCATGGAGCCTACCTGCGCCTCCGGAAGGTCCTTGAAGAGCGTGAGCATGGGATAGCGGCCCGCGGTCATCGTCCACTCGCTGCCGAAGCCCTCGAGTGCCGATACGGTAAGCTGGTCGGTATCCACAATCTTGACGCCCTCGATCTCATTGCCGTAGACGGTGATCTGCCCGTCGGCATATACATTGCTGTACGTTCCCTTGGGTGCGCCCGTCACCGAACCCACTTCCGTCAGGGTACCGGCCACAACGGGAGCCACCGATATGGTTGTGGCCATCTTTGCCGCTGCATTGTCGGAAGCAACTATACCTCCCATCTTCGATGAGTTGGTGCCACCTTCCACGATACCCGTGTTGAGGCAGTTCTTCATGTCTGCGTACGACGACTGTCCTATGCCGCCCAGATTGATGGCCTTGTCGAAAACGGCGGTAATCTTACCGGCGTTCTGGCATCCTTCCACAGTAGAGCCGGCGTAAGCAGAGCAGAAGATACCTCCGAGGTAACCGTTCTTCTCCGTGGCGGAGATGGTTCCGGCGTTGAAGCAGTTGCGTATCGTGCCGTAGAGGAAAGTGACGATACCTGCCGAGAAACCTTCGGTGCTCGGCACGTCGGCATAGTTGCGGCAGTTCTCGACGGTACCGTATACGGTAGCCGCGACGGGAGCGAAGTTACGGAACACCTTGAAACGGCAGCTCTTGTCGATGACAAGGTTGCGCACGACGCCGTCGTTGGCAACCATAATGAAGAGGCCCACATTCATCACCTTGTTGGTTAGGGCGTCGATTCCGAGGTTCTTTATGGCGTGGCCGTTGCCGTTGAAGTTGCCGTTGAAGGGACATACGGCAGTGCTTCCGAAGCCGAAGGGCTGGAAGTCGGTGACGCCGGCCATGTCTATATCCTGTGTCATGCTAAGGTACTCGCCTGTGAAGTCGAGACCCTGGTTGTTGATGGCGTCCGACAGCAGCTGCATGTCGTTCTTGTCCTTGATGAGATATGGGTCGGATTCCGTGCCCTGGCCCTGGAAAATCTGGGGATAGACGGTCACGAGGAATCGTTTCTCAAAGTCGCCGAGGTACGAGGTGAGCACGAGGTCCTGAGCCTTGGCGGTGCGTGTCACGTTTACATTGGCGCCGCTGAGGGAGCATGCGGTACCGCCGCGCATCTCCCATTCCACACCATTGGCGGTGCCTACGGTGAAGGATTTGGTGACGTGCACGCGTGTCTGTCCCTCGCCGAGCATTATGGGCGTGGCATTGAGGACAGCGCCATCACCGGCCATAGTACTTTTCAGACGCGGGTACAAGCCGGCGGTGAACTCCCACGTTTTGGTATCGAAACCGGGGAGCGGCGTGCCGTTGCAGAGGTCGGCCGTGGCCATGCCATCCTTGACGTCGCCGTAGCATACCATCTGTCGGTCATAACGGCAGTCGGTGATCACACCTTTCTCCGCGCCGGAGCCCACGAAGGGACATGTCTCGCTGCGGTAGACGGCCGACAGAATCAACGGGCCTACACTGAGACAGCGCTCCATGCGGAGCTCCTTCTTGTTGGAATTGGTGAAAATACCGGCGATTCCTCCTGTGTTTGCGCTGGCGCCCACCACGGTGCCGGCGTTATAGCAGTCCTTCATGACGCCGCAGTCGAAGGTAGCCACGATACCGCCCAGATATCCGGAGCCGGTGATATATCCGCCGTTCCAGCAGCGGTCAACATAACCAACGTTAAGGGTGGCGGTGATTCCGGCGCAGTTGTTCTGCGGAGCACCCTGGATGGAACCCACGAAGTAGGAGTCGCTGATGCGTGCGGTGTCACCCTTGAGGGTCAGCGTTATGGAAGCCACGCCGCCGATATGGGCAGAGGCACTTCCCTCGCTCTGTACCACGATGGTTGCCGACGACCAGCAGTTGCGTATGTTGGCATAATTCTGGCCTACCACGCCGCCCACAGAGCCTGACGACACTATCGAGCCGGTCACATAGCAGTCTTCCACAACACCGGCGTTGGCAAAGCCCACGAGACCTCCCTTATAGCCGCCGTTGCTCGTTGTGTAGTCGAGGTTGGTGACCTTCACATTGCGCACGGCACCGTCGCTCTTGGCGGCGGCAGCGCCCGCGTTGCTGTTGGTAGATGTCAGCTTGCAGTTGTCGATGGTAAGGTTCTCTACCACGCCCGTCGCGTCGACATAGCTGAATAGGCCTACATAGTATGTGCCCGACATGGTGAGACCCGAGATGGTGCGGTTGCCGCCGTCGAACACGCCGGCAAACTTCTTGGGAGCCGCCGTGCCCGTATACCCTATGGGCGTAAACGTCTCGGTGGCCGTGTACGTAAGGTTGTTCACAAGCAGGAAGTGTTTCCCCGCATAGGTGTTTCCACCCTTTACGGCCTCGCCGAGAGCCGCCAGGTCTTCCTTCGTCTTAATCTGATAGGGAGACGTCTGGGTGCCTTCGCCGGAGAAGGTCTGCGCCGGCAATGTGGCGCTCGCCAGCCCTATGGCCAGAAGGGTCAGTAATGTTCGCTTCATATCTTACTGAATTGGTTGTTATCTGATTATTGTCTTGACGGTGCGTGTGATGCCTCCGCCGGTCACTTTGATGATATAAATGCCTGAGGTGAGGCCGTCGAGGTCCACGATTTCCTCGTCGCCCATTGATTTGGCGTAAGCGGAACGGGCGAGCACACAAGCTCCCGAGGGTGAATATACGGCAATGTCGGTGCGTTCCACCTCACGGTAGAAGAGCACATGGAGCTGACGGCCGAAAATGTTTGCGCTCCAGGAAGTCTCGCCGGCCACACGCTCCACCTCTGTGGGGTTTCCGAAGTTCTTGAGCACGTAAACGAGGCCATTGTAAGCGTCGATTTTGCCACGGCCCCATGTATTTCCGGCCATGTCGCCGGTGTTGGCGTCGCGGCGGCACGTGTTGTCGAGGGTCTGGCGTATCTGGTCAGGCGTCAGACGTCCGTTGGCCTGCAGCCACAGAGCTATCACGCCCGTGACATGCGGCGATGCCATCGACGTCCCCTGCATCACCCCGTAGGGATATTTCTTGCCGTTCCATTCGATATTGGCCACGATGGAGGGGTCGTTGGGAGATGTGGAGTTGAACGCCGACACAATAAGGCTTCCGGGGGCAGCCACGTCAGGCTTGATACGCCCGTCGGCCGACGGTCCCGAGTTGGAGAACGGGGATATTCCTCCTATGGCATAGCCGGTGGCCATAGGCTCTCCCGACAGTGTCTTGACATCGTTCTTGGTATTGTAGGAGGCCACGGTGATGATATTGCGTCCCGTGCCGCCGATCTCGCAGACGCCGTAACGCGGATCCGGGGTGTGCATGTTGTCGAGATGCTTCTTGAAGCAACAGTAGTTGGGGTTCGACCAACCGTGCACAGTGGCTCCCGCCTCAGAAGTGACCAGTACGGCTATCACCTTGTCGGGCTTGTAGTCGCTGATGTTGAGGTTGATATGCGCCATGGGCTTGTTGTTGAGCGGCGATGTCTGCGTCACTATCTTGAAGAAACCGGAACTCATGTCGTAAGGTTTCTGGAGGGTCACGGTAGTGGTTTTGGTCTTGGTGCAGTCGAAGGTGCGGCTCTTGTAGACGGGCTGCATTGTCTGCTTGTCGATGGTGCAGACGTTCACCTTGAGGGTTTTGCCCGGTTCGCCCCATATCTGAAGTTCGCCAATACCGGGGCAGTTCTCGAGGAAAGCCATGCCGGCGAGCATCTCCGTGTCGGTGTCGGTGAAAGTCTTGGTGATGTGCATGTCAACCATGCCGTCGTTGCCGGCGGCACCTACGAGAATCTTGCCCGGACCTGTGAGTTCGTCGCTGAGTATGTCGCGCAGCGAAGTGCCGTCATGCGGACCCATCTGTGTGCCCAGACTCATGTTGATCACCGCGGGGAGTCCCAGCGTGTCGGCCGTGGCGAAAAGGTACTGTATGGCATCGGATATTCCCTTGTCCACTTCGGTGAAGTTGGAGAAAGCGAGGGTGGCCTCCGGGGCTATGCCATGGTATGGCGAGGCGGTGTTGGCACCAGCCGCTATGTTCATCACGTGGCTGCCGTGAGAGTAATATGCCAGGTCGGTTTTGTAGGCGAGGATATCCTTCTCGCTCTTCAGCTCGGCGCCGTAAGAGAAGCCGGCGGGAGGTGTGCCGCTCTTGGCATCGTGCACCCATACCCTTTTGAGGCGCAGCTCTGTCTTGGCGTCGTTATAGAAGGCGGGATGAGTGAAGTCGAGACCGCCGTCGATAGCGGCCACCATCACTCCCCTGCCCGTGAACGGGGTATTGATACCCTCTATCACCTGAGCCTTCTCCACATCGGCCACGCGGGTGTCGATACGTGCGGTATCCATCAGCACCTCGGCCTTGGTGGCCGCCTGAATGCATTCCACCTCGTCGAGGGCGGCTACCTCGTCGAGGAGCTCCAGCGGCACATAGGCCGTGAGCACCGTCTTTCCCACGGCGTCCACGCGCACGCCCATGCCGCGCAACTGTTCCACAACCGCCGGCGAACTGTAACGGATATACGCCTCGATGCCCGTCGCTCCCGTGGACGTGGCCTTTGCGCGTCCCTCGTCGTCGCAGAGCATCAGTGTCTCCGATGTGTACTTACTGCCGAAATCCACGGCTCCCGCCGTCAGCGCGAGTCCCGCAAGAATAAGTGGTAAAAAGTTATATTTCATACTTAAGTGTGTTTTGTCGTTATTGAAGCTGTGTATCCGGTTCGTCCGGCGAATTGTCATTGCACCCGCAATTCAATCTTTTTGAATATGCAAATTTAACCAAGAATATCACATCCTCGGTTAAAGTATTTTAAAAAATCGAATCTTATATAATTTATTCCCTGGCCATTTCCCTGCGGAGGCTTGAGAGATACTGCGGTGTGATGCCGAGATACGATGCGAGCACCTTCTGCGACACGGCTTTCACAATCTCCTTCCTGTTCTTGAGGAGCGCCATATATCTTTCCTTGGCGTTGCCGACGTATGTTGCCCTTTTCTTCTCATGGAAATAGAGGTCGCAGGCGGCCATCTGGAAGTTGAAGAGGGCGAAGGCATAGGAGGAGTTGAGCAGATTGTCGAAGTCCTCCTTGTCGACCATCATCAGTCGGCAGTTTGTACAAGCCTCGATAGTCTCGGTGCTTGGCTGGGCGGCATAATAGCAGCTGTAGCTGAGGATCTGAGTGCCGGCCTCGCCGAAGGCGCTGGTCACCTCCACATCCATGTCCCAGTGCCATTTGCGCATCACGCCGCTGAGAATTATGTAGTAATGCGGGTTATAGTCGCCCTCGTACATGAGGGTCTCCCCCTTTTTGAGCGTCAGAAGTCTTCCGGCGTCTATGAGACTGCGGATCACACTGTCGGGAGGGGGTGCGCTGTGGATGCACTCCCCGATAATTAGCTCCCTGATGAGAGCCCTCGTCTTGGCTCCTATGCCGTTGGATTTTTTCACTTTCTGAAAGAGACGTATCTGAGGGCGCCGGCCTTGGTGTGGAGGTTAGCCATGTGAATTGCGGCCACGGCGGCTTCGGCACCCTTGTTGCCGAGTGCGCCGCCGGCGCGGTCGAGAGCCTGCTGCTGGTTCTCCACGGTAAGCACGCCGAAGATTACCGGAGCGCCGCCACGGGCGTTGAGCTCCGCGGTCCCCTGGCTGACAATCTGACATACATAGTCGAAATGCGGCGTATCGCCACGTATCACGCATCCTAAGAGGATTATGGCCTTGAGGTCGGGCATATGCGTCAGCGCCATCGCCGCCGCGTTCACCAGCTCCACAGTGCCCGGTACGCTCTCGGCGAAAATGTTGTCGTCGCTGACTCCCGCCTTGTGAAGGGTCTCCATCACGCCGTCGCGCAACGCTCCCGTGACTTCCGGATTCCACGACGCCGTGAATACCGCGCATTTGAAGCGCGACGCCTCCATCAGGACCGGTATCTCCAGCGTCGCTCCGTTGGTGTTGAGTATCGTCGACATTTCCTCACTCTTTATCGGTATCTGTATCTTCCGCTTCCTCCTCCTTCTTGGCGTTACGGCGGAATTTGGCGGCACTCTGCACCTTGGCCATGAATGAGCGCCAGGCGCTCTCCTCCTCTTTCTCCTCGATTTGGGCAAGGAGAGCGAGTGCATCCTGCTCGAGTTCAACAGTTTCCAGGGCCACGGCATGGGGCAGCACGGCATTGAGAAGCCGGGCGGCTCTCTCTCGCTGCTGACGCGAACGCATCATAAGCCGGGCCATCTCGATGGTCATCGCCACTTCCCGGCGCGTAACCCTTCCCGTGCGCTTCTTCGACAGCTTTATGGCCTCCATATAGAACTTCACCGCCCCGCGGTAGTCGCCCGTGGAGGCAAGCATCTCCGCATCCTTGCACAGCGACTCCACAAGTTTGTCGGTGGCGGCGGCCACGCCGGCGTTCACCTTGTCGTAGAGAAGCCCCGTGTGAAGCTGCTGCTTGGCCAGAAGGTCGAGCATGCGCTTGCGGCTACGCAATGTTCGCGCCGTCAGGTCCATGGCCATCAGGTGATACTCCCCGAAGCGCTCCGCATCCTGCTTCAGCAACGGCTCCAGAAGCTTGAAGATATGCTCCACTTCCTTCTTGCTCTGCTTGTAGTCCTTGAGACCATAATGTATTTCGGCAAGGTCGAAGAGGAGCACCACCAGCACCGTGCGGAACTCCATGTCGGAATAGTCGGAGAAGTCGCGGAGACCCTTGAGGGCGTCTACGGTGTTCTGGAGGGCACGGTTGTATTCTTCAGCATCGAAGAGAATGGCTGTCTGGGCGCGCAGTTCCTCCACGCGACGCAGCACCTCGGCATCGGGCTTGTTGTGCCCTGCGCCTTTGTGATTGATGTTGTATTTTATAAGGCTCATGACTGAGAGTTTTTTTCGTTGAAGGCGCACGCCTCCCTTTTGGATTTGTGGCCGAGGTATCCGCCATGGTGACGCTTGGCATATTCGGCCACGGTGAAGTTGATTTTTTTCATCACGGCCACCACCAGCACGTCGCCGATCACGGTCATCATGGTAGTGGATGTAGTAGGAGTGAGGCCGAGGGGGCACACTTCGGGGCTGCCGCCGGTAGCCAGCGCCACATCCGCCAGCCCCGCCAGCCGCGACTCCGCATCTCCCGTTATAACAATTATCGGAATATCCGGGTTCAGCTCACGCGCCAGCGTCACAAGGTCCACAATCTCGTTGGTTTTACCCGAGTTGGAGAGGAGAAGCAGGATGTCGTTTTTCTGTATGATACCGAGGTCGCCATGCTGAGCCTCGGAGGGATGCAGGAAAACGGCCGGAGTGCCTGTGGAGCAGAAGGTGGTGGCTATGTTCATGGCGATCTGTCCCGCCTTACCCATTCCGGAGGCAATGAGTTTACCGCCGCGGCCATGCACGCGGTCGGCAATCATATCCACGGCCTGCGCGTAGCCGTCGGTAACAGGGATGTTCCTGATGGCCTCCGACTCTCGCTCCAGTATGGAGCGCATCAGCGGCTTTATGTCGGATGTGACGGATGTATCGGATGTGTGGTTCATGTCAAAAGCAATTCATCGGTTACTGGTTCTGAGGCGGTTGTCGGCGATGGAGCGTTCGAGGGCACGGCGCCAGCGCGCGGGCATCGGCGCCGACTTCTGGGTGGCCGGGTCGAAACTTACCATCACGCTGCGACACGCCGACTTGATGACGCCTGTCTTTGCGTCGGCAAGTACCTGCAGGATATGAAAACTGCGGTCGTGAAGCTCCTCGCACATAGTCCCCACTACTATATCCTCTCCGAACATCAGCGGCGACAGGTAGGTGCACTCTACATTGGCTATCACCGTCTCTACTGTCTTCCAGTCTATATCCCAGTCGACTATCTTGTTGAAAAACCAGGCCTTGCCTGTGTCATAAAACGAAAAATAGACCGTATTATTCACATGTCCGAGGATATCTATGTCGTTGAAACGGATTTCCACGGGCACCACATGGGGGAATGCCGACAAGGGCGGCAGTGTATCTATGTCTATCATTTCAGGAAGTGTAACGTATGTCAGTGATTGTCTCAAAACCGAGGATCGAGTTGATCTGTCCTATCATCTGCGACCTTACCATCATGAGTTCGCTTCTCAGGGCGGCATTAGGAACACCGACGGTCATGATACCGTTTTTCACGGAGGGTTTTCCGGTGACCTGCGCCAACTGCGGGCCTACAATCCTGAGCCAGAGCACGCAGGCTCTGGTTTCGCGCAACTTCTCCGACATGTTCTGCCGGTCGAGGGCCTGTCGGAGCACGTCGCCGACGCTTTCAGGTTCGAGGCGTTTCATGAGATGGGGGTGAAATTGCCGTCGGCCACAGCGAAGAGACGGCTGTCGCCGCTGAGGGCGGCGATGGTCTCGTCGAGGTGCTCCCGGTTGGTGTCGGTTATGAAAATCTGTCCGAAACCGCTGCCGCTCACCACCTGCATGATATTGGCCACGCGCCCCGAGTCGAGCTTGTCGAAGATATCGTCAAGGAGGAGAATGGGGGTAATGCCGGTGGTTCGTCGCACATAGTCGAAGATTGCGAGGCGCAGGGCTATGACGTAGCTTTTGAGCTGACCCTGGCTGCCGGTACGGCGCAGGGAATAACCGTTCATCTGCATCCGGAGGTCGTCGCGGTGCACGCCCTGGGTGGTGAAGCCGAGGACCGTGTCCTTGACACGTGTACGGTCCAGAAGCTCGCGGTAGTCATTGTCGGCGAGCGCCGAGTCGTATTCAAGGGCCACGGCCTCGCGTCCTCCCGCCACCGCCGCGTAATACTCGTTGAATACGGGCGTTATGTCGCGAGTCCATTCCTTTCTGGCCTTGAACACCTCGGCGGCGCTCTCGGCGAGTCCCGCCTCTATGCTCTCATAGAGGAGTTTGTCGCGCACGCCGGCACGCAGCATCCTGTTGCGGCTCTCAAGCCCCCGGTTGTAGCGTATCAGCCGTCCCAGATAGCTGCGGTCGGTCTGTGATATCACCACATCCAGCAGCTTGCGGCGCACCTCCCCGGCTCCCGTGACGAGTCCCGGGTCGGACGGCGTGACAGCAACTATCGGGAACCGCCCTATATGCTCCGAGAGACGGCCATACTCCTTGCCGTTGCGCAGAAGCTTCTTGGCCTTGCCCCGCGTGATGCCTATGCTCACCTCCTCACGCCGGTCGTCGCCCATATCGTAACGCCCCTTCACCAGAAGCATCTCCTCGCCATGCCGTATCAGCCCGCTTTCTGGCATCGACTGCATGGGCCGCGCCAGACTCAGGAAATGCACCCCCTCCAGGAGGTTGCTCTTTCCCATGCCGTTGCTCCCCACGAAGCAGTTGACGCCGCCGCTGAGCTCAAGGCTTACCTCGGCGATGTTCTTGAAGTTGAGTATGTCGATATTTTCGAGCTTCATTCGTTGCCGTTGGAGGGATATTTCAGTCTTTGACGCCGTAAGCGAGGTCGCCGGCGTCACCGAGACCCGGTACTATGTATGAGTGGGCGTTCACCTCCTCGTCGATGGCTCCGCACCATACCGTGGTACGGTCGGTGGGGAAACAGCCGCATACGTAGTCGACACTCTGCCGCGAGGCTATCACGGAGGCTATGTGTATCTTCGCCGGCATCCCCTTGTTGAGGAGGGCCTTGTAGGCCAGCTCCATGGAGCTTCCCGTGGCCAGCATCGGGTCGACAATCACGAGCGTCTTACCCTCGATACTCGGCGTGGCCATGTATTCCACCACCACGTCGAAGGTGTCGCCCTTCTCGCGGTAACGGCGGTAGGCGCTCACGAAGGCATTCTCGGCATGGTCGAAGTAGGAGAGAAAACCATGGTGGAAGGGAAGGCCGGCACGCAGGATGGTGGCCAGCACCACCTGCTCGTCGATGTCCTGGCATACACTCGTGCCTAACGGCGTGGTCACCTCCACGTCCTTATACTTCAGGCGCCGCGAAATCTCGAAGGCCATGATCTGGCCTATACGCTCCAGGTTCATGCGGAACCGCATGGGGTCGCGCTGTATCTCCACATCGCGCAACTCCAGCATGTAGCGGCTTACAAGACTGGGCCTGTCGGCGAAATTTATTATCTCTATTCCCATAATTCAGGTGTTTTTCAGTGATAAAGTCTCTTCGACATCTGCGGCGATCTGTTTTTTGAGGCTGTCGGGAGAGTCGAAGCGCTGTTCACCGCGCAGGAAAGCGAGTGGACGCAGCGAGAGACGTCGGCCATAGATGTCGCCGTTGAATCCGAGGAGATGAGTTTCTATCGACACGGGGCCGTTTTCGCCGAAAGTAGGGCGACGACCCACGTTGGTGACGGCGCGGAATGAGGAACCGTCGTCGAGGGTTACCGTCGAGGCGTATACGCCGTTGGCGGGGAGCTGCAGCCGGGGGTCGGTGGCGATGTTGGCGGTAGGGAATCCTAAGTTGCGTCCCATGCCGCGGCCATGCACCACTCTTCCCGGAATCTCCCATTCGTAGCCGAGCATCCCGTCGGCATCGCCTATGCGTCCTTCGGCTATGGCCTTGCGTATTGCCGATGAGCTTACGCCGGGCACCACGGGCGCCGTGAGAATCTCCAGCCCATGGGAAGCGCCGAGACGGCGGTAGTCGGCCACATTCATGGCTGCGCCGTCGCTGCCGAAAGTGTTGTCATAACCCAGCATCAGCGCCTCGGCGTCATAATCACGGCGCAACAGAGCCATCCACTCGCCGGCGCTGACGCCTCGCATCGCGGCATCGAATGGTATCTCCACGACCTCCACACCCGCTGCCCGCAGCTTCCTGTTGCGTACCGAAGGGAGCAGCAGAAGCCCCGGCACCCGCTGAGGAGCTATCTCCGTGAGCGGATGTCGGTCGAATGTCACCACCATTGGCGCAAGCCCATGCCTGCTCCCGAAGCCTTTCATTTGCTCCAGAAGCTCCATGTGACCCAGATGCAGTCCGTCGAACGTCCCTGTGGTTATGATTCTTCCCATTTCTCTATATTAACGGCATGAAGAAAGACCCTCAGATACCCCTCCCCTAAGGCCTCTCTCCAAGTTATTTGCAAATATAATGCTTTTTTACGGCATTATAGTTCTGAATCCCCCCTTTTTTCGCTAATTTTGTGTATTCAAACAAAAACAGGGCCTTCCGGTAAAGGATTTCCGGAAGCTGCCGGACAGATCTAAGGAAAAATATCAAAGAAAAAATATGGAACATATCAAATCAGTAGGCATCCTCACGTCGGGAGGCGATGCACCCGGCATGAACGCGGCCATACGTGCGGTGACACGTTCGGCCATATATGCAGGTTTCAAGGTTTACGGTATCTACCGTGGTTACCGCGGATTGATTTACGATGAGATCGAGGAGTTCTCCACGCAGAATGTGTCGAACATCATCCAGCGTGGAGGCACGATATTGAAGACGGCTCGTTGCAAGGAGTTCCAGACACCTGAGGGACGCCAGTGCGCCTACGATGTTCTGAAGCGCCGCGGCATAGACTCGCTGGCGGTGATAGGCGGCGACGGCTCACTTACCGGCGCCCGCATCTTCGGCAACGAGTTCCAGTTCCCCATCGTGGGTCTCCCCGGCACCATCGACAACGACCTCTACGGCACCGACACCACCATAGGTTATGACACGGCGCTGAACACCATCATGGAATGCGTCGACAAGATCCGCGACACGGCCACGAGCCACGAACGCCTCTTCTTCATAGAGGTAATGGGCCGCGACGCCGGATTCCTCGCCCTCAACGGCGCGATAGCCAGCGGCGCCGAAGCCGCCATCATTCCCGAAATCTCCACGCAGGTCGACCAGCTCTCCGAACTTATCAAGAACGGCTTCCGCAAGTCGAAGAACTCTTCGATAGTGCTTGTGGCTGAAAGCCCGATCACGGGAGGAGCCATGGGCCTGGCACAGCGTGTGAAAGAGGAATATCCCGGTTATGACGTTCGCGTCACCATCCTGGGCCACCTGCAGCGCGGCGGTTCGCCGACAGCCAACGACCGCATCCTCGCCTCCCGCATGGGTGCCGCAGCCGTCGACGCTCTACTCGACGACCAGCGCAACGTGATGATAGGCATCAAGAACGACGAGATTGTCTACGTGCCCTTCACCAAGGCCATCAAGAACGACAAGCCCATCAACCAGGATCTCCTCTCCACCCTGCGGCGCCTCTCCATCTGAGCAGTCAGCCGCCGTGTCGGCGCCGGAAGGTGCCGATAAAATACCAACAAAAAAGCAAAAATCAAAAAGAGCGCGACCGATGGCCGCGCTCTTCTTTTATTCTTATGGCTAAAATTATTTCACCATTACCTTCTGGGCTTTGCCGCCCTTTACCACGATGTAAAGGCCGTTGCGAGCGTCATTGACGCGAACACCCTGCAGGTTGTAGTACTCGGCAGCCTCGTTGCCGTCAACTACCACACCTTCTACACCACCCTGCTCCTGGGGCTCGTAGGGATCGTTGGAGAATGTTACAGTAGCGGGATCCATCAGGTTCTGGCTGCTGAATACGATAACGACGCTACCGGTGCAGTCCTCATCGAGAGTGATGTTGTTGTTGCCGTTGTAGTCGAGAGTGGAGGGAACGTCCAGCATTTTGGGCTCTTTGTTCTCGTCGCCGCAGCCGAAGTTAACCCATGCCCAGCCTTTGTCGCCAATCTTGAAGGGTTCGCCGGCCTTGATGCTTACACCGTCGAAGTTGATGTAATAGGTGGTGTCGTTCTCGGCCTTGAGCTGCCATTTCGGGCTGAGAGTATCCCAATCCTCGTTGAGCCAGCCGTTCATACCGCCGCGTAAATACACGCCATAGCTGTCTTTGGCAGACTCCATGGTGATGCGGATCTGGCTGAGGTCGCCCTTGACTTCGATTTTACCCTTGCTGGGAGCTACTGTGGGATAGGGAGCGAGGATGTTGCCTGTACCGGCCTCGAGGTTTGCCCACTCACCGTTCATGTCAACGGTATTGGCCTGCATACGGCCGGCGTTGAAGATATCCCATGCGCCATCTTCTTCCGTACCTTTGCCAGTGGAGATTGCGAAGGAAGTCAGGTTCTCAGCATCGATAGAATAGAGGCTGGTAGCTGCGTCCCATGTGAACTGCAGGGGCTCTACAGCCGACCATTTGGGTTCGAAGCCCTCACCTGTGATGTAGAGAGGAGCGCCATTCTGAGCGTTGGCACCAGCTGCGGCCATGGCCAGCAGCGCGATTGCGTAAATTTTCTTCATAATTGATTGTTTGGTATTTTAAAGTTAACTTGTTTCTTTCGCGCGTTATCACTCACCGTAATGCATGCCTTAATCTTTGTCGGGTCAGCGCACGTGTTGCCTTTTCTCCGGGTTAACGCAGGTATAATCGGGTTGTTGTGAATACTTGCCGCAAAGTTACTCTTTTTTTATGACATACACAACTTTTTCAAAAAATATTATTAAAAATTCCGGGTCAATACCCTACGAATACAAATAATAACGGAAATTCGTTGTAGGGACGCGGCAAATATAGAAGCGGCCGGGCCACGAGGGTCCGACCGCCTTTCTATATAGTCTTATTCGTGCTGAGCGCGAGATTATTTCAGCGTCACAGTGTAGGGGAATGTACCGAAGTTCACCTCTACATCGTAGGTGCCGGGAGTAGCGTCCATGTCGCCCTTGTCGTCGATGACGGTAATCTCATACTGAGTGCCGCCGGCCACAGGCACACCGGCCTTCATGCTGCCGAACGCGATTTTCCATGCATGGTTGGCATTGAGCTTGAACTTCGTTCCGATCTTGATGCCGGTGCCTGTCCATACCTTGAAATCCTTTGACGGAGTCAACAACGGAGCATTCTTCTCGTCCCAGTCGTTGCCGTCGCCCACAACACTCAGGGTAGCGATATTGCTTACCTGATATGTCATGCTGGCGAGGTTGAGAGCGCACCAGTAGAAGTTGTTGCCCTTGAGCGGCATCTTGATGTTCTTGCCGCCGACCGACACGAGGTCACCGGTAACAACACCTTCCGTAGCCGTATTCGGTTCGGTCTTGTCATTCTGCTTGAACAGAATCGTGCCCGAAAGTTTAGGTTCCTGACCGAAGTATGCGGCAGCACCCAGAACAGCCACGCCATTGTAGTTCATGAAGTCGTCCGTGTGGAGCGTCCATGCCTTTGCCGGGGTGGTGAATGCATAAATCTGCGAGAAAGCATAAGCGTAGAAGTAAGTCTGCTCCTCCATGTTTACGGATATCAGCATCGGGCCTGACTGCTTGATGACGCAGGGATCGGTCTCCTGAGCATTGACCTTAACAAGCTTACCCTTTACAGCTCCTACAGAGTCGGGCTCGCAACCGAATGCGCCATTGCCATAATTGTTGGCGGTCACGGTCGACGCGGGAACAACCATCCATTCGTAACCTACAGCTGCCTGATCTTCAGTAATGTCCACCTTGGCGGTGAATACCGGGTTGGCATATACATCGGTGATGCCGGGCTGCGAGTTGCTCATCTTTATGGCTTTCGAGAGATCCCAGTCGCAGAAGTTGCCTACAAGATAATAGGAATCCTCTACATCCACGGTAACGATACGCTTCACTTCCACCGAACCCTCGGCAGCATAGTAGCTTGTGCTCTGATAGCGGAAGTTGCTGCCGTCCACATTCACATAGCAAGGTATGCGGTAGTAGGTCTTCATAGGAGTGGAGCCTGTTCCGAAGAGCTTGAGCTGAGCGGCGTTCCATTCCTTGACATCGGCGTAATATACGTTGAGGTCGTTTTCAGATTCGCCGGCAAGAGTGGTTACAGTCACCGACTCCTTGAAGTCGGGAGTGTTCGACACCTGCAGAGGGAAGCTGAGAGTAGCTCCGGCGGGGAGGTTGTTGGCCGCACTCACCTTATACACGGGTATGAGACCTGTGGGTTCCACATAGTCGGCAAGCGTGATGGGAGTGCCGGCGGTCATGACACCTTCGGCAGCACCGGTGATGTCGCCGGTGGTCAGGATGGGTCCCTGCTCGTTCTCCTGGGGATTGGGCACTGGCAGATCATCCTCGCAGGATACGGCCATCATGCCCAGAAGGCCCAGCAGTAATATACTGATTTTTTTCATTGTTTTACGATCAAATAAGTGGTTTTACTTATGGTGGTCCGTATTATTTCTTGAGGGTCAGGTAATATGAACCGGTATCCGGGTCATGGAAGAGGTAAACATTACCGGTGAACGTAGCGTCAACGCGGAGGTGACCCGGGTTGTTGCCGTCGTTGAGCTGATATTCCTCGTCAACCTTGAGGATATCGGCCTTGGCGTTTTCGTTACCCTCGGCGGAACCCATGTTGATGCTGCCCCATGTTGCGTCGGCAATCTTGAACGACTGTCCCGGCTCGATGGTCACATTCTTGACTACGTAGGTATTCTTCTGGACATCGGTCTCGAACTGCCACTTGGGACCCTGGGAAGCCATGTCGCCGCCGTCAAGCCAGCCGTTCATGTCACCACGGATATAGATATCCACCTTCTCGCCGGCAGTCCAACGTGCATAGTAGTCGGCTCCGATGGCGTCGAACTGAACGATATTCGACACATATTGAGTATGCTCCTCATCCTGCTCTATGAACGAGCGCAGACGGATGTAGATGCGACGATAGTCGATGGGGAGGTCTTTCTCGCTCTCGATACCGAGAAGCTCTTCCATAGCCTCGGCAACGTCGCCGTTGACGGGATTGATCTGATCGCACTTGTAGAAGTTCTGCTTGATCTCGAAGAACTTGCCGGCGGCGAAGTCTTCGGGTGCGAGGGCCACCTGCACGCGGTAGGAAGCGATGCATGCCACACCGTAGTCAGGCTGCGAGCATGTCAGGTTCAGGCTGCCGTTACGGTTCTCTTTGGTGATCATCAGAGGCTGCGTCTTCATCGAAGGTTCGTTAAGGAACTGAGCCTCTATGATGCCGTCGTGCGTTTTGAGCACCGGGTTCTCCTCCCATGTCTCCTTGCAGCTCGAGAATCCCAGAGCCACGGCGCAGGCGGCGAATGCTAAAAATATCTTTTTCATTTTTAGGTATTTCTGAATTTAATGGATACTGTCCCCCGGGGCCGGGGCCCCGGGAGTCGTGATGCATCAATAACCCGGGTTCTGCTTGAAGCCAGGCTGCGAGTTGAGCACGGCCTGCGGAATGGGATAAAGGTTCATGTGGGCTGCGATACGGGTACCTGCATTGTTGGAGATGGAACCCTTGTACTGCCATATAGTCTGCGTGGGACCTGCGAACATGCCGTTACGCACGAGGTCGGTACGGCGTGTGCTCTCGAGGTAAAGCTCGCGTGAGCGCTCGTCCATGATGCCCTGCTTTGTGAGGCTCTGCGAGTCGGTGTTGGGGGCACCGGCGCGACGACGTACGAGGTTGATATAGTCGAGAGCCTTCTGGCGCTCGCCTACCTGACCGTTCACATAGCACTCGGCCCACATCAGATATACGTCGGCAAGACGGATGATAGGCTGGTCGGTGCTGGAGAAAGTGGTGACGGGCCATCCGGGAGTGCCGTCGGCATTCCAGTTCCAACCGCCATCCTTGGCAGCGTTGGCCGTACGGCCGGTGAACTTGATGATGGCATTACCGCCGCAGGTGGCCCAGGCGCCTGTGAATCCTACGAATCGGTCGCTGTAGTCCTCGGCATCCCATTTATTGCCGGCCTCATCCTTGCCTGCGGGCATCACGCCCTTGAACCAGAGGTCGTCACGCACGTCCTGGGTCTCTTCGGGAGCGCCGGGGAAACGGGCTGCCATCTCGGCGCATCCGCGCAGACAGCTCCACTCGCTCGAGCTTCCATAGTTCTGACGAGGTATGTAATGCGTGTTGGATATCGTGGACGAGATGATGAACGTCGGGCCGCCGTAGCTCTGAGTCATGTCGGCGTCGAAGGCGATGCCGAAGAGAATCTCGTTCTCGGCCTTGTTGGCCCCGCCGGGCATATAGTTCTTGTTCTCGAGGCTGAAGAGATAATGCCAGTGCTCGGCAAGGCCGGAGCCCTCGAAGCCGCCTCCCTGATGACGGGCGATGATGTTGTCGCAACGCTTCTGGCAGTCGGCATAGCGGTTTTCGCCGCTGAATACCTGACCGTTCAGATAGAGACGTGCCAGAAGAGCCTCGGCACCGTCAAGACCTACGCGGCCATATACGGGGTTCTCTGAAATCAGCTTGTTGTCTACGATATCCTTAAGCTCGCTCTCCACCCATTTGTAGAGGTCGGCTCGGGAAATCTGCGTGGGGTCCTGACCGTTGGTCTCCTCGGTGCAGAATGATGAGGCCCCGAAGAGGTCCATCATGTTGTAGTAGGAGTAAGCGCGGAGCACGCGTGCCTCGGCGCGCATTTCCTGAGTCTCGGCGTCGGTGTCGTCCTTGGTGTTCAGGAGGAACTGGTTGCAGACGGCGATGTGACCCATCAGACGGTAGTAGGCGCCCTGAAGCAAACCATTGTTGGCACCCCATGTGCAGGCCACAATGTCCGACACGCCGGCATCAGGCCATATCCAGACACACTCGTCGGTGCAGAACTCGTTGAGGGTGAACATCAGACGCAGGTAGGCGGATGTACCCGGGTCGAGGTCAGCCACATAGGAGCTGCCCGGACCGCTGATACCCGAGCAGGCTATGCCGGCATAGCACATCGCAAGCGAATTTGCCTTGAAATTCGGATCCGAAGTGTCCACGAGATTCGGATCGTTGGGCTTCAGATCGAGGTCGCCTACGCACGATGTCATGCCCAGACCTGCCACTGCAGCGCCAATCATTAAATATTTCTTGAAATTCATTGTTTCTGTTTTGAGTATTTAACCATGGATGATTAGAATGTGGCTACTATACCGAGCGACCATGTAGTGGCACGGGGGTAGTTGTTGCCGTCGACACCGCTTGACTCCTCGGGGTCGAGACCCTTGTACTTCGTGATCACGAAGGGGTTCTGGACACCGGCGAATATACGCAGGTTGAGGTGGTCGTTGATGAGGTTGTCGAAGGTGTAACCTAAGGTTATGTTGTCGCAGCGGAGGAAAGAAGCGTCGCGCAACCAGTAGTCAGATTCGTTCTGGTTCGTGTTGAAGTAGAAGTCGGTGTCGAGCACGTTGGAGAGCTGGTTGTTGCGGAAGAGGCCGTCGAGCGACGAGCCGCTGCGCAGAGCCGATGCATAGATGTAGTTGCCGATGGAGGCACGCAGCGCGAAGCTGAGGTCCCACTTCTTCCAGCGGAAGTTGGAGCCGAAGGTCATGGTCACCTTGGGATCCTTCGAGTGACGGATCACGCGGTCCTTGGCGTCGATGACACCGTCGGCGTTCTGGTCTACATATGCGCCCTCGATGGGGTTGCCCTGGGCGTCGTAGATCTGCTGGTAGAGGTTGAACGAATATGCGGGATAACCCTCTTTCTGAATCATACAGTTACCACCTGTACCGCCGAAGCCGCCGCCTACTTCAAAAGTCTTGCCGCCGAGGTCGGTGATCTCATTGTGGTTCCAGCCTACATTGTAGGAGAGTGTCCATGTGAAGTCGTTGGTAACGATGGGCTTGGCGTTGATGTTGAATTCCACACCATAGTTGCGCATCTTACCGATGTTCTGGGGGAGCTTGCTGACGGTGGAGGCACCTGCGAGCACAACCACGTCGGAGAGGAGGTCGCGGGTATCGCGGAGATACCATTCGATGCTACCGTTGATGCGGTTGTTCATGAAGCCGAAGTCAAGACCGACGTTCCAGGTGGCTGTTGTCTCCCATTTGAGGTCGGGATTGTAACCGTCGGGGAAGTAAGGAATGTACCATCCGCCTACGCCGTTGGTATAGAACGAACCGGGCTGAGCGGGGGTATAAGTGGCGAGGTAGTTGTAATACCCACCCACGGCCTGCTGACCTGTCTCACCCCAGCCGAGGCGGAGCTTGAGGTCGGAGAGGACGCCCTGTGCGCGCTGCATGAAGGGCTCCTGGTCGATACGCCATGCGAGGGCAACGGCGGGGAACACACCCCAGCGGTTGTTCTTGGAGAAACGCGAGGTGGCATCGCCACGGACTGTGGCTGTGAGCAGGTAACGGTCGAGAAGGCCATAGTTCACACGGCCGAAGAACGAGAGGAGCTGCAGATGGTTGGCCCAGTGATAGTTGCCGCTTTCGTCGTTCTGGTCAGCCTTGAAGGGCTTGCCTGCGAGGTTTCTGTCGGGGTTGTAGTTGAGGATGAAGCCGTCGGGGCCTACGATAGCGGGACTCAGGCCGGGAGTGGTGGCCATACCGGCCTCCGAGCTCGAACCGTCGTTCCAGCCGTCGGCATAGTCGCGCGACCATGTGTAACCGGCTGTCACGTCAAGCATCTGGCTGGCTGCCTCGAACTCTTTCTTATAGTTGAGGTAGAACTCCAGCAGGGTGTTGCTGCGGAACTGGTACTGGTGGTTCTGGTAACCGCCGCCATAGTTGTTATGGTCCTTCCATGCCATATGCGAGTTGGCGTCTACGATGTAGTAGTCGTCGCCCTTGGTCACGTCGTAACCCAGGTTGAGGTTGGCGTGAAGCTCGGGGAGGAAGTGGAAGGAGTAGTCGATCTGAAGGTTGCCGTTGGAACGCCATACGTTGGAGTAGTTCTTGTACTGCGAGATGGTGGCCACAGGGTTGTAGGTGGCGTTGTTCTCGAGGTTGACCTGGCCGTCGGCTATGGTGTAAGGCTCGTTGTAACCATTGAAGAGGTACTGGAAAGCACCGTTGGTGTCGCCGCCCACGATAGGCTCGTTGGTGCGGATAGGGATTGTCGGGTTGTAGGATACGGCCTGGCCGATGGCGCCGGTCTGTGCCCAGTTGTTGCGCACATAGTAGCCCTTGGCGTTGGCGGTGATCGACAAGTGGTCGTCGAAGAACTTGGGAGTCAGGGTGAGACCGAGGGTTGCGCGGTTCATCGATGACTTCTTCATGATACCGTTGTTGTTGGTGAAAGAGCCCTGTACACGGTAAGGCACTTTGCCGAGGGTACCGGCCACGGAGAGGCTGTAATCAGAGCTGAAGGATGTGCGGAAGATTTCCTTCTGCCAGTCTATCGACTCGCTGCCGAGGTAACCGGCTGCGGCGCTTTCGGCACCGAACTTCTCAGTGATGAGGTTGGTGAACTGACCGGCGTCGAGCACATCGTTGAGCTTGCGCGCGTGGTCGATGTAGAAGTTGGCTGTGAAGGTAACCTGGGGTTTGCCGGCACGGCCTTTCTTGGTGGTGATGATGATCACACCGTTGGATGCGCGGCTACCGTAGATGGCGGTTGCGGAGGCATCCTTGAGGATTGTCATGCTCTCGATCGACTCAGGGTTGATCATCGAGAGGGGCGAGCCCATACCCAGAGGAGTGTCGTTGCTCAAGGGTACACCGTCGAGGACGATGAGAGGGTCGTTGGAAGCCGACAGAGAGGCGCCGCCACGGATACGGATCTCAGCGCTTCCGGAGGGGCCTCCGGCGGTTGTCACAACCACACCCGGAGTCTGGCCCACAAGCATGTCCTGGACAGACGTCGCAAGACCTGCCTCAACATCGTCGGGCTGGATGACGGCCACAGAACCCGTGGCGTCGCTCTTCTTTACAGAACCGTAACCGATCACCACCGTCTCGGCGAGTGTCGTGGCGTTCTGCTTCATGACAATGTTGAGATGAGTCTGGCCATTGACCGGAACTTCCATCGGGTCATAGCCTACATAACTCACTACCAGAACTGCGTTCGACGGAACGGAGATGGTGAAATTACCATCCAGATCCGCTGCCGCACCGTTAGAGGTACCCTTCTCGAGAATGGATGCCCCTATGAGATCTTCTCCTTGCTCATCGGCCACATGTCCTGTGACTGTGATCTTCTGAGCTGCGGAGGGAAGCACGAACGACAACAGCATCGCCATCGTTATCCAGAACTTCCGGTTCAGATGAAAACATAAGTTCTTCATGCAGGAATAAGATTTTAGTTGTACATTTGGGTTTATTATTCTATGTCTTTAAGGCCGCCCCCTCACGGAAACAGCCTCTTTTTTCGCTTTATTTCATGTCTAATCTTCATGTAGATTCTTGCACGAACTATCTGTACGTTCTTGCAAATTACAGTTAACGCATGTCAAGCAGGGGTATCTACGGGGTAACCTTAAGCCGCCTCCTCCCTTAGCGGATACAAAAGTAGATATTTAATGTTAATAAACTCTAACATATCAGAGCTTTAACCGTGTTAATTAACGTTTTTAACATTTAGAGCGCGTTCCTTAAACCGCCCCTCTTTTCTCCCTCACAGCCGCCATGCCGACAGCACCCTACGACGTACCGCAAGGATATTGAAGGCTATAACCACCAGCGTGAGTCCCAGGCCCGCGGCCGGCGCCACCCATACCGGACCACCACCGCCACCGAGTCCTTCCAATGGGCCGAGGTAGTAACTCCTCATCACAAGGGTTGCTCCCGTGGCAAGCACGAAGGCCGACACGCTGGCCGTCACAGCCAGCCGGATGTAGGGCCGTCCCACTGCCGGCAGGTCATAACCCAACATCAGCAATGTGTGAAGCTTGTCGCGGTTCTTCTCCATTATGAGCGATATCGACAGCACCAATATAAATAAGGAGAGCAGGGTGATCACGGCGCCGATGGCGAGCACTATCGCCGTGACGAGGCGCAGGAGGAAAGAGGCCTGGCTGGCGCTCTTGTCGCCGGCAACCTCAAGGCCATGTTCCTCCATATATCTGTCGATGGCCACATCGCCGGGGCTGCTCACATCTACAATCAGACGCGAAGGAGCCTGCTGACTCCCCGTGCCCATCTCGGCGTTGGCCTCCCGCAGGAAGTTTTCCGGCACAAGAATGGTGTTGAGCCGATTGGAATAGCCGGCGACATGCGCGTTGACAGTCTTCTCAACGCGGCCATCCTCGCTGCGCAGACTCAGACGTATGGGTATGCCGCTCATTATTCCCTCCGACATCTGCGGCATCCCGGCCGAAGAGGCGAAACCGAAGTTATAGAGGGTGAGGTAATCCTTGCTGATGATTATGGGCACGTCGGCGCCGGGCTCCCATTGCCACCGCGCCGACGGAACATCCACAAACGAGTCGGGTATCGACTCGAAGAATATATAGGACGACAGGCTATGGCTTGCGCCCGACACCGACATATATGCGCGGAAATCGTTGGAGGTGAAGAGTCCCACCTTCCTCACCCATGGCTGCGTCCTGAGGTCGTCGATTTCGGCGGCGCTGAAACGGGTGTTGTCGCCGCCGAGGACATCGCCCCCGGTGACCCGCTTGTTGACCACAAGGTAGTCGGTACTTATAAAGGAGTCGTCGGCTTCCCAGAGGCCACGGGCGTCGAGATAGAACTGCAAAGCGCCGGTCACAATGGCCAGACCTATGAAATTGGAGACCACAAAACCGGCCACCCGCGCCCACGACGTGTTACGCCGCAACAGTCTGTCAACAAGTTTCATAGGCTCAGAATTCTTTGATAGTCGAGGAGGAGATGGTTTCCTACGGAAGTGGAGATTATTCCGGCGCCCTGGCGTCGGGCCTCGTCGGCGATAATCTCGGCGGCGATACGGTTGTTGGCCTCGTCGAGGTGCGACACCGGCTCGTCAAGGATTATGAAGTCGAAAGGCATGCACAGGGCCCTGACGATAGCGAGGCGCTGCTGCTGCCCTATCGACATCTTGCCGGCGGGGTAGTCACGGCGGTCGATGATGCCGAGGCGCGTCAGCCATTCCTCGGCACGCCGTGCCGTCACCGCATCGGTAAGGCCATTCTTGAGCTGCAGGTTCTCCCAGGCCGTAAGCTCGGGGAAAAGCGACAGCTCCTGCGGCAGATATGCTAGGTTGAGGCGGCGCACCTGCTGCCACTCCGCGGGACGAAGCGTCGACACGTCGGTGCCGTTGAAGAGTATGCGTCCCTCATAATCGGTGCGGGAGCCGAAGATATATGCGCACATCGACGACTTGCCGGCGCCGGAGGCTGCCTCCACGAGCACCGTCTCGCCGCGCCGGAACGTGACGTCGCCGCGCCACACCTCCGACGGTCTCGGCGTATCGCCGGCGAATACGCGCGGCAACACGCCTTCAAGACGTATCTTCTCCAATGGCCGGAACTCTTTCACTTCGATGCGTATTCCAGCAGCGACAGAAGGCTGTTGGTCTTCTCGTCGTCCATATATACATCGACATCCAGCACGAGGCTTCCGTCCGAGGGTACCAGTCGCACCACAGCCTTGTCGATGGCATCCTTGGTGACCATGGCATCGGAGTTCGTAACCACTCCCAAGGTGCTTCCCCTCAGGAGGGCGCCATATTCCTTGGCCTCGTCGCCCTTATCGGTGTTTCCTTTGCTGAAACGTATGTTTTTGCCGTCGACACGTGCATCGAGGTCCATCTCGCCGAGCAGCGACATAAGGTCGCCGGTATTCTTGCCGGTGGTCTGCACCACACCCGACATCGACTCTCCTCTACCTGCGGCTACCGCCACGGTACCGTCGACGCAGCCAAGGCTCTTCAGAACCATTCCCGCCATCGACATCTTGCCGCTCGTCTCCTCCTGCAACTGCTTTATCAGCTTCGACGGTACCGCCATGGCCATAACCATATCGGCATCCATGTCGATGGTGTCGAACAATGAGACATCTATCTTGCCGGCCTCGAAGTTATAGCGCGTCTCCTTGCCGTTTTCGTCGAGCACTTTGGCCGTAGCCTTTACCTTCCCTTTCTGGAAATCTATGTCGAAGACGCTGTAGTCGGCATTTGCGAAGAGGGTGCCCATCACCATCTTGAACATCGCCTTCCTTTCGAAGCCCATGCCCGAGAGGTTCATCGCGGCATTTATGTCGCTCCAGCCCACGATATCTTTTTCGCCCTTGCACAGGGCGTCGGCAAACTTGCCGGCGGCGAAGCTCTGCTTGTCGCTCAAGGCAAGATATTCGCGGATTACCGCCGGGTCTATCGACGACCGGCCGCTGACTACCGTCCAGTAACGGTTGTCCTTGAAGGCTGTCTTGCCGTTATAGCGCACGCCGTTATCCTCTTTCCATTCCTGCCCTGTGTTGTCGGACACGAATTTCTCGAATTTCGACGTGTTCGCGAGGAAGCCGGTATTATATATGGCATAGCCGTCGGCGAAGAAAACGGATACGGAGGGCTCCACGCCGCTGTCGCCGTTAAGTATTTTTCTGACCTTGTCGGTATCTTTCTCCGAGTCGATCAAAGCTTTCAGTTCCTTGCCGGGGACAATGGCGCCATCTTCGACCTTCGAGTCGGTTTTGTTGACCAGCGACTCAATGTCGACTACGGCCACGAAGCTGGCGGTGCCGGGCACGTTGTTCAGCAGCTCGCGCACATCGGCGCTACGGTTCTTGCTGCACCCTGCAAGCACCAGAGCCACCAGCAGCATCACGTATAGATATGTCTTCCTCATAATCGGTCTTTTTGATGATTACTTGAGTTTTTATTCATTGCATGGTATCGCACTTACATCCGTTTCTAAAAAGAGCGGGGCGTCCTCTCGAACGCCCGTATCCGGATATTGTTGTCTTAATTGTAGTACGAGTGGGTGGAGATGGATTCGAACCACCGTAGGCGTAAGCCAGCAGATTTACAGTCTGCCCCATTTGGCCACTCTGGTATCCACCCGCGATTTTTCAACGGCAAAATTAATCATAATTTTCGTAACCGCCAAATAAAAAAGCAAACCGGCCAATTTATAATATTGAATGTGGAATGTTGAATTTTGAATAGCCATCCGGCTGCATTTGGGAATCACAGAACAGAACCGGAACTGCACCGATGGGTCACAGAACATTGCCACATTAATTTACAGATGGGCCTCAGAAGCGGCAGGTATTCAAAATTCAACATTCCACATTCAACATTATCTTCTCCCTGCCGCTTAAATGAAAAGCACCCCCCCGGCGGGGTGCAAAAGAGAATTAAAGAAAAATTTCATTATTGATGCTGAGATTTAACAATTTTTCGTTAACTTTGCACGCTGAAAAAGGGTCGCGCGAGCGTTATATATAAACATGGCGTTGCGGCGACCATGAAAACCCGTAACCCTGATATTGATTAAGACAAAATAAAACCCAAATATCTATAAAAGAATATGAGCACATTAGACCTGTCACAGTACGGGATTAAGGATGTGAAGAAGATCATCCACAATCCGAGTTATGACGAGCTGTTCAAGGATGAGACAAATCCTGCACTCGAAGGGTATGAGAAAGGCATCCTGACGGACCTTGGCGCCGTGGATGTATTCACAGGCGTTTACACAGGCCGTTCGCCCAAGGACAAGTACCTGGTAAAGGACGAGGTTACCGAGGACACCGTATGGTGGACCACCGACGGCTACAAGAACGACAACAAGCCCATCACCACCGAGGTATGGGACAAACTCCGCGAGAAGGCTGTCAAGGAACTCAGCGACAAGACTCTCTACGTGGTTGACTGCTTCTGCGGCGCCAACGAGAACACCCGCATCGCCGTGCGTTTCATCGTTGAGGTGGCATGGCAGGCTCATTTCGTAAAGAACATGTTCATCCGTCCCACCGAGGAGGAGCTCAAGAACTTCGAGCCCAACTTCGTGGTATTCAACGCCTCCAAGGCCAAATGCGAGGACTATAAGGAGCTGGGTCTCCACTCCGAGACTGTAGTGGCCTTCAACATCAAGCAGCGCGAGCAGGTTATCCTCAACACCTGGTATGGCGGCGAGATGAAGAAGGGTATGTTCTCGATGATGAACTACTTCAATCCTCTTCGCGGCATAGCCTCGATGCACTGCTCGGCCAACACCGACCTCGAGGGCAAGAACACCGCCATCTTCTTCGGTCTGTCGGGTACGGGCAAGACCACCCTTTCCACCGACCCGAAGCGTCTGCTCATCGGCGATGACGAGCACGGCTGGGACGATGACGGCGTCTTCAACTATGAGGGCGGCTGCTACGCCAAGGTTATCAACCTCGACCCCGTGGCCGAACCCGACATTTACAACGCCATCACCCGCGACGCCCTCCTCGAGAACGTTACCGTACGTCCCGACGGCACCTGCGACTTCGCCGACAAGAGCGTCACAGAGAACACCCGCGTATCCTACCCCATCTATCACATCAAGAACATCGTGAAGCCCGTGTCGAAGGGTCCGGCCGCCAAGCAGGTTATCTTCCTGAGCGCCGATGCTTTCGGTGTGCTTCCTCCCGTAGCCATCCTTGACCACGAGCAGGCCAAGTACTACTTCCTCAGCGGCTTCACCGCCAAGCTCGCCGGTACCGAACGCGGCATCACCGAGCCTACCCCCACATTCTCCGCATGCTTCGGCCAGGCTTTCCTGGAACTCCATCCCACCAAGTATGCCGAGGAACTCGTCAAGAAGATGAAGCTCAGCGGCGCCAACGCCTACCTCGTCAACACGGGCTGGAACGGCACCGGCAAGCGTATCTCCATCAAGGATACACGCGGCATCATCGACGACATTCTCAACGGCGACATCGACAAGGCTCCCACAAAGGTGCTCCCCTACTTCGACTTCAAGATTCCTACGGAGCTCCCCGGCGTGGACACCAAGATCCTCGACCCCCGCGATACTTACGCCGACCCCAAGGAGTGGGACGAAAAGGCCAAGAAACTCGCCCAGATGTTCATCGACAACTTCAAGAAGTTCGAGAACAACGAGGCAGGCAAGGCTCTCGTAGCCGCCGGCCCCAAGCTCTAAGCACGACAGACATAGGCTGAACAAGCCCAACACAAAGAGGCTGTGTCGTAATTAAGGTTTACGGCACAGCCTCTCTCTTATAGCTTTAACGGCTCTAATAGCTCTAATAGCTTGAATAGCTTGAATAGCTATTCAGGCCATTTACCTTTCTGGCTCTTCTTTCTTTTTGCCGGGATTGTTGCGTGCCTGGATGCGTGCCCTATACATGGCTTCCTTGGTACCGCCATTGCGCATGAAATCGCCCTTTACCAGTTCTATAAGCTTGTAAAGCATCGCGTCTGTCTGATGAATCAGACAGACAGCAAGGTTGGCCAGCTCGCAGTCGTTGAGCTTTCCGCTAAGGACGCTGTAATCATTTGTGTCGCAATGAGAGAGACAGAACGCTCTCAGCTGTGGGTATCTTGGGTGATCCGTCCCCCATAGTTCCAAATTTCTCACCCGGAGATAATCCTCATAGTCGACAAGCAGTTCCTGCAGACTTGCTTTTGCGACATTCATCAGCTTTATTTCAGTTTCGGCAGACGTGTTGCCGGCAGCTCTGCCTTCGGCTATGTTCTGCTTGCCCGAACGGGCCGCCTGCACCATCTGGTCGACGGTACGGTCTCCCTTGGAAAGATATCTGTGCGTGAAGATATAAGTAATGTCATAGATACACTCGGCTTTCCGATATGCCTTAAGGTTGCGGAAACTGCCTTTCTGCTTGAGAAAATCCATGAACTGTATGAGGTTAGGGAGACAATAGGTTAAAATGTTTCAACAGCTTTTATAGCTTTTATGGCTTTTATGGCTTTTATGGCTTTTATGGCTTTTATAGCCTTTATAGCTTTTATAGCTTTTAGCTTTTATAGCCTTTATAGCCTTTATAGCCTTTATAGCCTTTATAGCTGTTTCAACCTTGCAAAGTTAATAAAACAAATCCTAATAACAAACTTATTCCTAATAAATTATTTAAGTAGATGACAAAAATTTGAAAACATCAAATTTTGGGGTATAAGTCGAAC
>CAJUAT010000011.1 GCA_910584525.1 uncultured Muribaculaceae bacterium
CTAACTCGCTCACCCTGTCGTGGCTGCTCGTCGACGAGGCTAAGTTTATCGACTATGACAAACTTAAAGACGAAACCCTCCCGGCCAACGGCGGCATCAAATCGCACTTCGGGCATCACTCCTTCAACCACAGCATTATGATACTGTCGGATATGCCGCAGACAAAGCGCGGCTCGTGGTTCCTACACTACCGCGAGAAGATGGACACCGACCTTATCGCCGCTATCGAGGCTACCGTCTACGAGATTTGGCGCATCAAATCTCGCATAAAATCCCTCCGCAACACCCAATCCGAAATACCCTCGTATCTGCGCAATCATCTGCGACGCCTCGACCGCGCCCTTAATCAGATGCGCTCCGTGGCCGTATATTATAAGGAATACTCCAGTATCGAGAACTTGCAGCTTCTCGGCGAGAACTACATAAAGCAGATGAAGCGCGACCTTACCCCTTTGACTTTCCAAACCTCCATACTCTGTCAGAGGATCGGAATAGCCAAAGACGGTTTTTATTCCTCCATGCGCGAGCGGCACAAGTATAACGCCTCCGACTTTGAAAGCCTTGACTTGGCTTTCAAAAGTTTATGTGATGATAAGGTTATGGAAGCCGATAACCTCATAGCCCATAACCTCATAACCTGCAAAGCGGACGCCGACGTGAACCCTCTCGCGCCTATTTGCATAGGCTTGGACTATAACGCCAACATCAACTGGATTGTGGCAGGGCAGCCCTCCGGCAAGCGGCTCAACATCATAAAATCCTTTTATGTGAAGTTTGAGCGCAAACTGCCCGAACTTGTCGCCGACTTCTGCGCCTACTACGCGACGCACCAAAACAAGACCGTCGTGTTCTACTACGACAGCACCGCTTTGGGTGGCAACTATGCCGTCAACGATCAGGATTTCCGATGGGTAATTATCCACGAGTTTGAGCGGCACGGCTGGCGCGTCGAAGATGTCTACCTCGGCAATCCGATGCGACACGATGAAAAATACCTGCTCATAAATCAGGGCTTCGCAGGTAAACAGCGGCTTATGCCGTTTTTCAACCGTCAGAACAACGACGATTTAATCCTTGCCATACAGTCTGCCGGGGTGAGCCGCGGACGCCTCGGATTCCGCAAGGACAAAGCCGGCGAAAAACTCGCCGAAACCGAGGAAGACCGCCTCGAACATCGCACCGACGGCACCGACGCTTTCGATACCCTCTACATCGGCTGTGAAAAGTTCCCCTACAACGACACCGGCATATCCGTGGCACTCGGCGGCATTGTCTGATTTTCCTATGTGGCAATACGTCTGTGGCACGGCGACCTTTTCCACCGCAAAGTTAAAGCGGCCCCGGCGCGTCAAGGGCAGGTGAATTGCCTCGAAAAAATTTGCCGTTGGAAATTTTTGTCGGTCAACCCTTGACCCCTGCGCCTTGCAGCCGCACTTTGTACGGCAGTGTAAAAGGCTCTTGCGAGCCACAAGTTTAACTTCTTACCACATACTGATATGGAAAATAAGACAACAAAAGCCGAGTACACCTTTCACTACTATGCCGACGGCATCGAGGTAACACAGCGCATCTACAACGCTATCGCCACCGCCAACATACTCCGCCCTAAGGCTACCGTGCCATGCCTAATATGCCACGAGAAGCGCCCGGCTCTTACCGGCAATCCCCACATCGAGAAAGCCATAAGCGAGGCTTTCGACCGCTACGACAAGGCACACGCCGCCGACCCTCCGACAGCCGACTAATCACGCCCACCGCGCCCCCGACCTCACCGCCGGGGGCGCATCATTATTTTTTTCGGCATAAACCGCTCGTTTTATCGGATATTATCATTAACTTTGCAACGGCAAGCCGCTGACGCAAGCCATTGCTTGCCACGACATTTTGAAAAATAAGAAGCGTTATGCTTATCTTGAACTTGAAAACCTGAGAAATTTTCATCTGTACTCAACGATAAGGCATGATGGCTTCCCTCGCATAGCGTGGGCTGCTGTCAACCACATCTGAGTACAAGGCTTTCTCAGGGCCATCAAGTTAAGACGTGGCATAGTTGGCTCACGTTTTCTTTTCAAGGATAATCGCCGAGAGCCACGGCGATATAATATCTCTAACTCTCAAATATGAAAATTTCATTTATCGCATTTTTTCCTCTGGTGGCAGGTATTATTGGAGGTTTGATTGGTGGTCGGATATATAGCAAGAATAAACACAGTAAGAAAGTTAACAACGAACAATAAACCACATAACTGCAATATTGATGAATAAGTTTTTATGTTCTCTCGTTGTGCTGATGCTTGCCGCAGTTCATCTGAATGCGGCTAATCAGTTGACACCGGCACAGAAAGCCTCCATCGTTACCAAGTTTGGCACAGAGGTAAAGTATAATTTCGCGCACATGGACAAATTGCCGTGCAACTGGGATAGCCTCTATATGGCACGTTTGCCCCAAATCGTAGACACTCCGACAGATGAGGCTTTTCTCGACAGCCTGAAACTCCTGTGCGCCACTCTTAAAGATGGACACACTGCCGTTTGGTGTAATACACCGGCTGTCAGGGATTGGACGCTTCCATTCTTCACAAAAAGGTTCGGCAACCGCGTTTTTGTTACAGATGTCATTACAGATAAAATGATAGCGGCAGGATTAAGACCCGGCACCGAAATACTCGAGATGAACGATATGCCTGTAATTGAATATGGCGAAAAAAACGTTATTCCATATTTCCCTTCCTCCACTCCCCAATGGTCGCAGTCTGCCGCTTTCTTTGGCGGCCAGTTGACAAATGGCCCTGCTGACAAATCGGTGAAAGTCAAGTTTAGAAACGCGCCCGACAGTATTTTCACCCTGAACGTGGAACGTGATATGAACTGGCAATATAATCCTTATAACAAACGGGTTATTTCACACAAAAAATTACCCGGTAATATCGGATATATTAAAATACCCTCTTTCCAGCAGGGGCTGTTCGATCACGAAAAATTTATTGAAGTGTTTGATTCGCTTGAAAATGTATCTTCTTTGGTGATAGATATCCGTGATAACGGAGGCGGCAACTCTACCTATGGCGATTTTATTCTTAGACTTATTTGCCCTGATACAATCCCGGCTCTCGAATGGTCATCACCAAAATATATTCCCGTAATGAAAGCATGGGGCAAAACCGTTGAACCGTATATTGAGAAAGGAAATCCGCTTATCCCTTTCTCAGCTCAACACGCAGAAATTCCCAAATTTGAAATTCCCGTAGTGCTTCTGGTAAACAGCAATACATTTTCCGCTTCTGAAGATTTTGCAGCTACGTTTAGAGCTGCTAAGCGAGGTAAAATTATAGGCACACCGACAGGAGGCAGTACCGGCCAACCGATTATGATAGACCTCGGTTATGGCTATATGGCAAGGATATGCGCCCGCGATGAATGGTTGCCCGACGGCACCGAGTTTATCGGTGTCGGGATTATTCCCGATGTCGTAGTTGAAGAATCAGAAAGCTTTTTTTCCGGCAAAGATAACGTGCTTGAAGAAGCATTGAAGCTATTGAAATAACGTGTAACAGCAACTCATACAATATGGAACACCCGGCAGTGATGTCGGGGTTTCTTATGATAAGCGGATATACTTTCAAATTCCGAGGTACAGCGGGCAGAAAATGATAAGTGCTATTATTAGACCAATAAGATATCGTGCGAATCGGTAATGAACTCTTTTTTTGAGCCATTCTGAATCAGCTATACCTACTCCAATGAAAGTCGCAATGATAGCTGTAAGGACAGTGAGAAATATTCCGTATGCCATAGTAAAAATGTTTTTGAGTTATAACGTTCTGGTAGCAATATGTGTTGACGCGGTTTTCACTTTTTGTTTATAATGGCGATGCGACACTGCCGCCGGGCTATTGCGGCGTGGCCGTTGAGCTTCAAATCTCAACCCATAAGGGCTGTTATCCCTATCGCATTTGACCGCTCCACTTCGGGGCGGTCTTTCTTTTTCAAGCGGCAGCGGCGGCAAGTGTCGGCGTTGTCGCGTGGATAAGGCTGTGCCGTTATTATCTGTTCCCTTTGGAGGCCGGTTTATGCAGGGGGTAAAGCGGTGTGTATCTCCGTGGCCCCTCATATTGGCTGTTGAATCAAGGAGTGAGGCTGATTCGGCGTTACGGGCTTCATCAAGGAATATGGCCGTTGCCGTCGGGCGATTCTTCCACAGGAAGCGCTAAAGCGTATCCTTAAACATAAACACATAGGTTTTCATACGGTCGGGAGGCAGTGCTTACCGCGCATTATATCACGTCATTTCCGTTCTTGCAGACCTGATTTTAACTGGTATTACTTGTAAACACGCACGGGTACGCATCTGATATTTCACTTTGCAAAGTTAGGTCGTACCGAGCTATCGCAAAACAGGCTCCGATTTCCGCTCAAATTTTTACAAATCTCCACACCCTTGCAGGGGTAGTATTTGCTACGCCCCGGCAGGGGTAAAATTTTGCTTGAAATTTTTGCGCTTGCGCTCTTTCTACTTCCCTCCTTATTGCGCGTAAAAATCAAATGCGCCCCGGCGCACAGTAATAACAATCAAAATCTTACGGCAATGACACATATAATGAATTTCGCAGCAAGCACCACCTCTCGCTCCAACCGCATGAAAGAATACCAAGTGGAAGTAATCACCTTCGACGGCGACAGCCAGACGGTATATGTGGAAGCCCGCAACGAAGAAGAGGCCTCCGACCGCGCAGCCGATATGGTAGGCAACGCCGACTACACGATGGTTTACGAGATTGCATAAAGCACTCCGACCTCCAAAGGGAGGCTCGCCACCACCGGCGAGCCTTTCCCCACGCTCCTTTTGCCGACACTCGCCGCCACGGTTTACCTATTGCCGCTCCGACACGCTCCTCGCCAACTATTGCACCTTTCCATACTCCGCCGGATTATGCCGGTGAAATCTCTCTCAACTCTCGACCCTTAACAATCGACTTTTCGACCCCGTGGGGAGAGAGGCGCGCCGAAGCCGACGCACGGCGGCAAGATGCTTATGCCCGTCGATGCCGCACGGTGGAAATAGGTTGCCGGGCAACTCTTTTCCCCGACAGACACGAGGCGAACAGCCCGGGGCGAGGCAGCGGCCATATCCTCAACGGACACCACGCCATAAAGACACATTAACATCGGTGTTATTGGCAACGGTCTGAACACTCCGCTTCGACACCGCCGGGCGACCGCGCCGTTGCGCTCCGGGCTGCCGTGGCCGGGAGGCTTGCCACTCATCGGAAACGCCCTTGCCGGGTGCTTGTTTATATCGGTCGGGGAGGCAGCGCGCTTGCGCAGTGGCGGAGGCAAGTTTTCTCCCTCCGGGTTTTAGACGGCTGTAACTTTCCTGATCCGTCAGGGCATAGTGATTTTTCCTGTCGCAAAGGTAGGGTTCACCGCACCGCCGCAAAACAGGCGATGATTTCTGCGCAAAATTTCAATAAAAATCTCGCTTCGCTACGTTGCAGCTTCATTTTTATCTACGGCCTACGGCTGAAATTTTACTGAAAATTTTTGCTTCGCCGCTTTCTGAACACTCCCTGATATTGCAACGTAAAAATTCAATAAGCCCTTCGGGGCAAGTAACAAACCCTCTAAAATTCAAAGAAATGAAAACTACAGCCACCACCACGACAGCAGCAACCGCCAACGCCACCTCGACCGCCAAGACAAAGAAGCGCACACGCAAGAGCGCAGCCAAGAAAGAGGCCACAGCCCCCGTCGCCCCCGAACAGAAGCCCGAAGCCGCTGCCGAGGCCACCGCTCAAAAGAGCAAGCTCCTGGTGTTCAAACGCTCGCGCAACAACGGATTTTACGTCTACCTTCTCGGCGTGATGCCCGACGAAAACATAGGCTGCAACTGCCGCACCCCTCAATCGGCCATGCGCTTCATGCTCTGGAAAAAGCGCGAACTCGGCGCATCAATATCCGAGCAGCATTTCAACGAGCTTAAGCAGCTTGCCGCAGCCGAGGGTTAACGCCCTCGGCTTTGCCCTCTCTCCCCACTCATTTTTATAATCCCTATTAATCGAAATGATATGGAAAAGAAGATTTACAAAGTATTCACCGATAAAGGCTCATGGCAAATCGAAGCCTGCGGCAGCATCGAAGCCTTCCGCCTCGCACTCTATTACTCGTGGCGCGACGGCGAGGTGTTCCGCTATATGGAATCTCCCTCCGAGCGGCTGGCTTTCCACCTATGCGCCGAAGACAAATGGGGATTGTATAAAATCGCAATCCCCTGACCGCGCCGTCCTCGGCTGTCTTTTGTCCGGCAGCCGGGGCGCAATACATTTGCGGCATGGCAACATCGATACTACTCAACTTCGGCGACCTCGCTTTTTCCTCCGCCGTCGAGCGCATAACCGTCAATACCTCCGCCGCCTCCGTGGATATATCGCTCTTTATCCTCTCCGGCACCGACGAAAACCCTGTTTTCTCCGAAACCTACTACCCATACGGCGGCATCGTTACCCTCCACGATTTCGCTTCCCTCATCGAAACCGAAATGTCGCTCCGTGAGCAGCCACTCGCTACATTCCGGCTAACGGCACGAGCCGCCGACGCCACTTCCGCCTCCCGTACTTTCTCTATCCTCTACTGCGACCGACACACCGACCTGCAGCCCGGAGCCATCATATCGCGGCAGTTCCTCACCTCGCGCCGCATCATCACCGCCACGCCCAATATTCCCGTGCCGCTATTTTACGTCGTGCCGCCTCTCAAATATGAAGACCAGGAACTGATTGCATACCACATCATCACTCGCCGATGCGACACCGGCCTTATCCGCGTCATATTCTCTCCCGACGGATATACCGGCTACGGCGACAAATACCGCCTCGCCATGCTCACCGTAAGCCGTGCCGCACTCTACGAGAAGACCGCCAAATACTACAACGCCACGCCTTATGAAATCCTCGGCGTAACCGTCGACATAGGCCGACGCTCCATTACCGTCTACTTCTCCGACACCACCCCCGACCTCCGGCTCTGGTTCACCAATATGTTCAACTGCCTCGAACTGGCCGAACTAACCGGTGACACCACCGCCAAAACCAAAGTGAAACGCTCCGAGGCCGTCTGCGCCGACACTCTCCGCCTCTACGACCAATCCGTTGAGCAGTCCTTCGACTTTCAGGCCGACAACCTTTCTTTCGACACCGCCCGATGGCTTACGCAGCTTTTCGCCTCGCGCGACGTGCGCATTGTCGACCGCCCGTATAACGACGATGATTTCTTTAACGAAACCTTCCCCCCGGTGCTTATCACCGACAGTACCAGTGAGGTTCAGGACGGCGACGATGAACTTAACAAAGTCAAGTTCACCTACCGCCGTACCTCCGTGCGACCCGACAGCAGCTTCCGATACTCCGACCGAATACATAACGACACCTACAAAAATCCTTTCAACTGATGGCACACGCAATCCATTACACAACGGCACTCACTATGCTCCACAGCGGCGACCCCGTAGATATTTCCTTTTGGAAACGAAACGGCGAAATCGTGCATCTGCACAACTGCATTGCACTCCCCAATAAAGCCGCCGCAAGATACTCCGGCACCCAAAACTTCAAGCTCCTGGCCTCCGGCCAGATCCGAAAAATCCGACACGTCTGTATTTTTCGCATTAACGGCCTCGAAGTTTTCCTCTGATTCTTCCCTCTGATTTTTTTCGATAGATTATGCAAGATACATTACTTTTCAACTCCGTAGAAACAATCTTTGAAGGACGCGCTGCCGTTGTTTTCACCGACCCCAAGCCCGTGTTCAAGGAGGACGGAGAGATTACGCCGACAACCCTCTCCGACACCCACGCATATATGCCCTGGGGTGCCAACAATCAAATGCCCTTCGACATTATCGACCTGATAGAATCGGACGAAACCCTCGCAACCTGTCAGATGTTCAATGCCGAGGTCTGCTACGGCTCCGGCCTCGTCTACGACACCGCCCAAGCCTCCGCGCCTGTCGCCGATGCCGTCGAGGATTTCACCCTCGACAACGACCTCCCTTCATATTTCCTCGGCGTGTGCCAGGACTTGAAGCACTTTGCCTTCGCCGTGTCGGTCATCATTCTCAACTCCGAGGCGACAAAGATTGTGCGCATTATCCGCAAGGAAGCCTGTTACTGCCGCTTCGCTCCGGCGGACACCAACGGGCGAATACCTCGCCTTTATTTCGCCAACTGGCGCAAGTTCGCCACCATCGACGACTGCGAGATTATCGAAATGCTCGATGCCGCCTCGCCTTTCGCCGACCTCCGCGACCGACTGAAACGCGGCGACACCTGCCGCAAATTCGCCATCGTCTGCCGCGTACCAACCCCCGACAGCACATATTACCCCATACCTTACTATGGCGCGCTGTTCCGGGGGAAGTGGTACAACATCAAGCGGCTTATCGGCCTCGCAAAAGAAGCGAAGCTCCGCAACTCCGCGCCGCTCAAATACCACATCGAAGTGTCGCAGAAATACTGGGATTCAATTTTCAAATCCGAGGGCATAACCGACCGCGCAAAGCAACAGGCGCGCATCATCGAGGAAAAACAGCGTATCCTCGACTTCCTCACCGGCGCCGAAAACTCCGGCAAGGTGTGGTTCTCCACCTTCTACGTCAACCCCAACGGCGACGAGCAGCACGACGTCGTAATCAACAAGATCGATTCCGACAAGGAGGGCGGCGACTGGGAGAGCGACATACAGGAGGCAGTCAATATGATATGCTTCACCCTGCGCGTTCACTCCAACCTCGTAGGCTCCGTGCCCGGCAAGGCGCAGACAAACAACTCCGGCTCCGACAAACGGGAGCTTTACACAATCGCCCAGGCCCTTCAGAAACCGTACCACGACCTACTTTTCGCCGTTCACCGCATCATAATCCGCTTCAACGGCTGGAAAGGCGTGAAGCCCCTTATCCCATTTATCCAATTAACCACGCTCGACGAAAACCGCGACGCCAAAACCGTTACTACCGATGGCAAGACTGATAAATAACGACACCGACCTGCGCCGCTTCGTGCCGCAGCAAGTATGCGCCGTTAAGGGCGAACAGACACTATACGACAAAATCGCCCATTGGCTCGACACCGCCGAGCAATGGCTTTTCGACACTTTCTGCCCCGAAGCCGTCATTGACGCGACACTCGCCGCCAATCATCACGCCCCATTACTCACTGCGCTTGCCGCCGTCGCCGCGCACCGCGCACTCGCCGACGCCATACCGTCGCTCGACCTCGTGCAGACCGTCAACGGCTTTGCCGTGGTGAGTAACCAAAACCTCGCCCCGGCATCGCGCGACAGGGTAGACCGCCTTATCGCCGCCCATCGCTCCCAGTGCGACACGGCCATCAACGCCCTCATACCCCTGCTTGCCGCCACTCCCGAATGGCGCGACACGCCCCCGTGCGACTTCTTCCGCGCCACGCTCTTTCTGCCGAAGCACATCATATCGCTTTCTCCGGCTCGCGCTCCACATTCTACACTGTGGGATAAATACATCGAACTGCGCCCCAAGATTATAAATGCCGAGGCGACACTTGCCGCCCGTTACATATCCCACGAACTCATGCAGCGGCTCCGTGATGAAACCCTCGGACTATCAACCCTCTCTCAACTCTCGACTATAAACTCTAAACTGTGCGAAGCCCTCCGCGGCCACGCCGCCGACATCGTTTGCGACCGACCGCCGCGCGATGAAAACCTCCGCGATATTGTTGAGTATATCCGCAAACGCCCCGACACCTTCCCCGAATGGCACCGCTCCGACACCGCCCGGCTGTTCTCGCCCCCGGTGTTCCGCAACGCCAAAGAAGCAAAGGGATATTGGTTCTGATCATACCGCCGCCGGTGATGCCGCGAGCCTGGCCGACACCGTTTGCCCGACACTATGCAATGCGGCATTACGGCACGGGGCACTGATTTTCCTGTGCAAAGTTAGCAAGCCGCGGTTTATGCAAGGGCAGGTGTGCGCTCCGCGTTCCCCCGATTTCATACTGAAATACGGTAATCACCCTTGCACCGCCAACCGCTTGACGCTTGCACCCGAATGCACATAAAATCCAACGTGCCCCGGCACATAAACCCTTAAAACATTGCATTATGATTACATCGGACAAACGCATCGCACAGGACAGCTTCGCCAACCTCACCGACTATTCGGCAGTATGCCCCGAAGGGCTTAAACGCTTCTTCGTCTACGTTCACTTCACCGACTTCTCGACCTGCCTGTTGTCTAACATCTTCGCCGCCACACGCACCGCCGCGCTGCAAATCGCACTCGACCGCTTCGCCGACTGCTCCGAATATCTCGCAAGCATCAACCTCCACGGCGACGACTGAACACGACAGCCGCCGCCTCCGGCCTCACCGAGCAATCGGTGGGGCTTTTCTTGCTTATCTGCCCGATTTTAAGTAATTTTGCCATCATCAAATCCTCAACAGCCACAATGAACTTCCTACACTATTTATATATTAAAGCCGATAACTGCGATACAAAAATGGCAGGGTGGCCTCGTGTTGGAATCTCATTTCCTTTATTCCTGGCAATTATCCCTTATTTATTTCACTACACCATAAAATCAGGAATTGCAGGGTGGTGGAATTGGGTTGCCGGAGGTGCGACATTTCTTATAATATATCTTTTCGTTTTGTGGTTATTCCCTCCAAAACTCGTAAAGAAGAACTATAATAAATGGCTGAAAGAATATAATGATAAAACTTCATTGTGGTTTTATCTGTATTTTCTTGTGTTCCCATTCGTATTCATTGCAATTAGTCCTTGCTATTAGAGTTTACCTCTGGACTAATTAAATCTCCGTCTTTTCGTCATAATGGGCGACACCATACTTTCGCGGTATGGAATCGCCCGTTTTACATATTGACCTCGCCGTGCCGCTGGGCTGGCACGAGCTTTCCGACGCGCAACTCCGTTACGCTTTCGAGCTGATAGCCCGTAATTATACCTCCGACGAGATTAAGACACTGTGCCTGTGCCGGTGGGCGGGTCTGTCGGTCAGACACCGACACAACGCCGACTATATCTGCCGCCTCCGCAAACGGACTTTCCGGCTAACCGCCCTCCAAATCGCCGAGTGCCTACCGGCTCTTGACTGGCTCGACACCATACCGCCGCAGCCGGCCTGTATCTCGCGCATCGGGCGTTACCGCCCGTTTGCCCCCGACTTCTCCGAAGTGGCCTTTGAGAAATTCATCATCTGCGACAACCTCTATCAAGGTTATCTCGCAACCCGGCGTGATGATCTGCTCGACCAACTCGCAAGCATACTCTATAACCATAACCTCTCACCCCATAACCTTTCACCTGCTCACAGAGTGAGCATATTCTATTGGTTTGCCTCCGTCAAAGACCTTTTCGCACGGCTCTATCCCAACTTCTTTCAGACAGCCTCGCAGCCCGACAACCTGCTTGGAGGCAGCCGTCTGCCCTCCGGCGCACAAATCCAACAGGCCGTAAACGCCATGATTCGCGCCCTCACCAAAGGAGATATTACCAAAGAGCGCGAAATTCTCGCCCTCGACACCCACCGCGCCCTTACCGAACTGGACGCGCAAGCAAAAGAATACAAAGAGTTTAACGCCAAATTCCCGAAGAAATGAACCCCTCGACACCCGACCCTGAACTCTCGACCTTCTCATGGAACGCTGCCGCCTTCTTCGGGCGATTGACCGACCGCAACCGCCTCGCTCGGCGCGAAAACTTCGTTTTCTGCCGTGTCAGCGGACTGGAGGGCTTCGAGGAAGCCTTGCATAATCTCCAATCCGCACCGGCCATCGTTGCCGTCAGCGACACCTCCGAGGGCTATATGGATATGAACAACACCCCACGGACACGCCGCATAAAGACCGTATTCCTCGCCATGCGCCACGCCCTCGACGATATGGAAGCTCGGCAGGGGTGCTTCGACACCCTCCGCGAGCTTTTCCGGCAATTCATGTCGGTACTGCTACAAGAGAAAACCCGCCTCGAACAGAACCGCATCTACCTTGACCCGCAAATCAACTTCACCGAGATAGAGCGATACTTCTTCTCCGGCGCGGCCTGCGCCTACTTCCACATCGCCATCGACACCTTCACCGATTTACGATACAACCCCGACCTATGGCTGCCTTGACCCCCGAAGAAGAACGCCGCCGCTACGTTACCGCCTTCAATTCCACGATGATAAAGATATGGCGCGAGCGCATCGCCCTGCTGAAAGTAATCGACACCGGCGCGTTGTACCGCTCCACGATGGCCATTGGCATGACCGCCGATGGCAAAGTAACTTCCGTAACCCTCTCGCAACGCTTCAACACCTACGGCATATTCCAGGACTACGGCACAGGCTGCGAAGTTCCGCGAGGCAACCCCGGCGATATTGGCAGAGATAAAATCCGCCAACGCCGCAAATGGTTCTCCACCAAATACTATGCCTCCGTGATGAATCTGAAAGAGTTCTTTGCCGACAATCTCGGCCGCGACTTCTGCGGCATCGTCGCCAACGCCCTCAACGACCGCTCATTCCGAGCCTCGCTAATCCGCTGAACATCTGTCTTAATTATTTTTGTGGAGCTGATTATATTTACTAATAAGGCCATTTTGAATAAGAAATCCCATTCCAAATGTTAGCAATAAATCAAACACTATAATAGTTATATTTTCCGCATTACCATTTAGCAAATAAACTGATATACTGTATGGTATAAAGTTAATGGGGTTTTCCACCCGATATAATAAATATAACAATATCGGGAATAATGCGATATTTATTGCTGCTATTATTTTTTCTGAAATGGAATAATTTTTAGTGCTTTTATAGAAATACAACAGTAACAGCAGCATAAATATTACACGCCCACTTATATAAGGAATATGCAAAAACTCCGAGATACTGTCAACGCCGGACTCCGGCACATTTGGTATGCAAAGGAACAAAATTACGTAAACCAAGAGCATTATTTTAGGAATATATTTGATGTAATTTTTGGAGTAATTCATATTCATAATATTGGAGGTAGCTTTTTATGTTCCGATTCCACGCCGACACCATCAACGACCGCTCATTTCGCGCCTCGCTCATGGAATAAAGCAGTCTTATACGCTGCCTCTTTATTTTTCAGCGACTTAATCCATTTCATCAATCAATTCCCATTCATCTTTATCTTCGTTATATGAATACTCGAATACAGCATCATATTCGGATGAACTGATTTCCCACCATTGACGTTTTCCTTTCTTTTGTGCCACGGCAGTTTGGTTGAAAAAACGTATCTCTATATGATTCTCAAAAAGGTCTATGTCGATTTTGGTATATCCTATGCTATGATTTTTATTTTTGCGCACCTGCTTATATAATTCATTGCCGTAACTAACATCATAAACATATTTTGTGTTGCTCGGCAGATTATATATTACCTCACTTGGCAGTCCTATGGAGCTAATCAAAAAATTCGTAGTATCACGCATACAAACACCATTTCTAACTTGGCGTTTACATTTTTCTTGCCATAAATTGATACTATGTAGAATAATTTTTGCCAAATTATTTGTTATTGGCTCTGCCCCCGATTTAGTATAAACTGTATTGTATTTTAGCTCACTATTCTGTTGCGCCCTCATAAAGAGCGGCAGCATTAAACATACTGCCAGGATTCCAAGTAGATATTTTCGACTGCGTACCATACGCAAAGTTACACATTTTCGGCGACATACGGCGCATATCGCCGAAATTTTGTGTCTTTTCTTCGGCGACACCGTCGCCGTAGTTTTGCGGTAAAGATTACCGCAATGATAGACGTAACGACCTTAACCCAACTCATAACCCAGTTCAGGAACACGACGGCCTCAAACTCCGTGTCGCCCGAAACCGTCGGCTCTATTCTCCAAAAGATTGTCGACATACTCGCCACCGCTGGAACACAGGCCAACCTCGACATCATCATCAAGTGGCACGAGGCCCTGAAAACGGCGCGTCCGGCTCTCACCGCGCTTTCGCAGGGCAACGCCGACCGCAACCACATCTACCTTGCCGCACGGAGCGTCAACCTATACACCGGCGCACAGGCCGATCTCACACTGATTCAGATACAACAAGCCACAACAGAGCGAGCCGGAGCCATGCGCGCCCAACAGGTCGTTGACCTAAACGCCGCGCGGCGCGACGTGGCCGACATCAAGAAACAGATACAGACCATAAACTCCCTGCTCGGCGTCGGCACCGCCGACAACCTCTATAAAGCCTCGCAAATCTCCTGTCAGGTAATCAACGGCGAGCTGCACCTACTCGGCGCGCAGACACTCACCGCCGCCGGATATGTGCCGTATCTCTTTCGGCGTGTGCGCAAGCGCAACCCCTATAAGAACAAGTTCGCCACCGCCGAGCAACGCGCCGCCAGGAAATACTGCCAGGCCAAGAAAGGCTGGGGGCTGTACGGCTCAATTTACGCCGTAAAACTCGACGGCTCTAAAATCCTCTTTTCCACAAACCCGCACAGCTTCCTGTCAGTCAAGGCAGAGGGATGGTCTGCCGACGCCTCGACACTCGTAACGCGGCATACCGACCGACACGGCAACATACGCTTCGGCCTCGGTCGTAGCTCCGTGTCGTTGACCGACCCCAAGAATCCTAAAAAGCAGCGTATGATACGCTTCGTTTTCGGAATCGGCCTCGCCAAGCCAATCTATCCCGGCACCGCCGCCATCACCCCTGCCAACCTCGCAAGCTCACTCGCCACCTTCACCATCATATACGACCCCGGAACACTGCGATGGACGTTCTCGACCTGACTGCTTCGCAAGTTCATAGTAGAAAGTTCATAGTTCATTGAATCACACCGCCCCCACCTCTCTATGAACAATGAACAATGAACCCTCCACTGCGGCAAAGCCGCAAAAAAGAAAGCCCTCACGGGCGAGCCGCAAGGGTATGCTATCTTTTATACGAGCCGAGATAGCCCTTGTGGTACAAGACCACCCGGAAATGCTATCTATGGAACTCCGGCGTGTTAGCCCTTATGGGAAATGCTATCCGCCATACGCAGAGGTATCCAGTTCATCTTTAGCGCGGCTTTACATTGTTAAGAGGTGTCCGGGTCATTTTTAGTATGGTTTCACTTACAGACGCAAAGATAATCATAATTCACCACATACACAAATAATTACGCCACAAATTATGAACCTCCGCAAACACAAGCCCACCATACAGCTACTCGCCGCCATTGCCCTTATCGCCCTCGGCTGCGGGCTGCTCGTGGCAGGGTTTATTCTGCCGCCGCCGGGCGAGATACACAACTCCGTGCTGATAGCCTTCGGCGAAATCCTCACCTTCGCCGGGGCACTGTTCGGCATCGACTATCATTACAAATACGCACGGCCAAAAGACCGCGACGAAGACATAACCCCATAACCTCATAACCTTATAACCCTCATAACCTTATGCGAAGCATAACCGAAATCATCGTGCATTGCACGGCCACCCCGGAGGGAAAGCCCTTCACCGTGCAGCAAATCCGACAGTGGCACACCGCGCCGAAACCAAAAGGCAACGGCTGGCGCGACATAGGCTATCACTACATCGTATATCTCGACGGCTCCGTACATAATGGCCGCCCCGTCGAACAGGTCGGCGCACATTGCTCCGGCCACAACGCCCACTCCATAGGCGTGTGCTATGTTGGCGGCTGCGACGCCCACAGGCGGTTACCCGACGGACAGCCCGAACCAAAAGACACGCGCACACCAATACAGAAAACAGCCCTGCGCCAACTCCTGAAGAAACTGAAAGAGCGATACCCCGGTGCACGGATATACGGACACCGTGATTTTGCCCCCAAAGCGTGCCCCTCCTTCGACGCAACCGCCGAATATTCAGATTTATAAATATGAATATCGCCAAAGTTTGCGCTTGTACGTCAGCGGCCGCAGGGCAAAGCTCTGCGATCGCTGGTGCAAGCTATCAAGCAAACCTTTGGCAATATAAAGACATATCCGACCTATGAAAGCCATCTCGACCCTCAACTCTCGGTTCTCGACATTTGCCGCATACATACTGATTTTCACCGCGCTTTGCGGCTGCAAATCGAAAAAGGATATTGTCGCCAACAACACCGCCGACACCGACAGCGTGGCCGCCTCCCTCGCCTCCGGCTACTTCCTCCGCATCGACACCGCCATGCGCCGCATCAGCTTCGACTTCGACACGCTGGATATAACAATAGAGCGACACGCCGCCGACGCAGCACTATCGGCAGCGTCGCCCGAAGAAACCGTCAGAATCCGCGCCGTCGGCGGTAAGATTGCCGACCGCCGCAGACAGACACGCAACGCCATAGCCGGATATAACCGACTTGACACCGTGGCCTACCGCCACGCCTCCGCCACATCGAGAGCCGAACACACAACCACCACCTCCGTAGCCGAGCCGCCCGACACCACCCGGATAATACTCACCCTCGCCGCCCTCATTCTGATTGTGTCGGGCATCGCCCTCTACCTCCGCCGCCGCAAACGCCACACCGAGATATAAGTTTTTTCATAAGCAGATTGTGATTGACAGAACCGCCCGGCTTGCGAAAGTCGGGCGGCTCGTTTATTCTTGCATCGGATTTTCATCATTTCTCACTTGGTCTATCATCGACCGCTCAAACCTATCCAACGGGAATTTACCCGTTTCGTATTCATAAGCAATACGCTTGGTATACGTTAAATCAGAATTATGCTCCCAAACACAAAGTCCTACAATATACAGTTTATCCTCTCTAATCTGTATAGCAATATTCCACCCGACCTTATAACCTTGACCTCTAACATAGGCAAGCTCGAAATCGCAAGGTTGGTTAAATGTTCCATCATTTTCATCTTCAGATGGGATAAAGAATCTTTCGCAAGGAACAATAATCCCGTCGTCTATTATCGGCTCATTTGAAATTACATTATCATAAATAAAAGTGTCTTCTCCTTTTTTCATCAACAACACCCTATCGCTGTATAAATCCCATTTCTTCCCATTGTTATAGTCTGGCGATAAGATAGCGAGGTGATATATATTGACAACTTTCGCATCGCCTATCTCCATATAACAGCTATCAATGATATTATAAGTATCTGATATTTTACAGCCATTATAATCGTTATAACCCAACACTTCAACTGCCGAACAATTTAACGTGTTGCCGACAAGATTTGCGTGATGTTCAAACCTTGATGTTGTTTCTTGTGCAACAACAGATGTGACTAACATCATAATACCTGCGGCTATTGCGATTGCTTTATACATAAACTAATACTGTATGATTGTATGATGCAAATTTAGCAATTTTTTCGTATTCTCTGATATGTCATATGTGTATTTCAGACAGTTGCCCGTGAGGGTAGCCGTTTGCATTATCCCCAATCCCACCCATAGCGTTGTGAGGCGGCGGCTTACAGGCACAGGCCGCTTTGACTTAATCGCTCCGGCGCGTGGCGGCTCACTTGGCAGCGGCTCCGAGTTCCGCGCTGCGCTTGTTGCCCTCTGCCGTCGGGTGTCGGCCCCGGCACACTCTCAAATTGTTCCGCTCCGACACCTCCGCATACTGCTCCGGCGTCTGTCGCTCCACAAACGCCACGTTGCGCCACGGCTTCACTCCGGCTTTTAAGAGAGTGCCTTGAACACAGTTCAGACCGACACCCGGCGGCGGTGTTCAAACACTCCGAGCCTTGCCGCGCTCACTGTCGCCGCGCCACCTCCGCTCACACCCTCGCGCCCACGCCCTGATCCGCCACCGCACAACGCCCGGCAGAGGAACATCGGCCACCCTCGCGGACAACCGCCACGACACGCCGACATAACGGTATGCCGACACAACGACTTGGCTTGCCGACACCTCCGGGCGCACCGTGGCCGACAGCCCCCTTTCGCCGTTCTGACTGCACTCCGCCGCGTTGCCGGGCATGGCTTGGCAGTGCGGACGTGGTGGCACCCCAATGGCACAAACGCCCTACGGTCATTAGAGCCAACTCCCTGCGGTCGGGGGTGCCTCTCACTGCATTGCAAAGCCGCCCCGCACCGCCGCTGCATTACGGCAGACCGTCTGCCGGGGGCGTGCACCCACGACACACGCCCTGCGGCATCGGCAACCACACATTGACATAACGGCATACCGACACAAGCCCCGCCCCACGCCCCAAACGCGGCGCGTCGGCGCACAGCTACGCTACGGCTGCCGTGGCGGTCGCTGATGAAAGGCCGAGCGGTCATTCCGCATCAATCGAAAACCTTTAACCGGCCAACAACCCACTGTTTCACAGAGGCTTTTATGGCCGAGATTTTCGGTTGGGCTGCATTGCTCCGCCTTTCATCACCGCCCCGTTGCCCCGGCCACCTCCACTACGCGCATCGCCTCCACCGCCACGCTTGCCGCGACATCACCCCGACGTGCTTCCGGGATATGGAAATGATGCAGCCGAGAGTGGATTGGCCGCGATAAACAAGGAATGTGGCACAGCAACTCATACCACGGCAACACCGCTCCCTGCGCTCACGGTGTATGCCGTGCCTCCCGTGCTACGTTCCACCCTGATTTTTATGCCAATCCACAACACGGCTTCATCATCGGGGCATCACCGCCCGTCGGCTGATGTAAGGATAGGAATTTGCCGCGACCTCAAAACGACCTGCGCCCGTTTTGATTATCGCGTCAACGACATCACCGCGCTTTCGCCTACGCAGGGCGCGGCGGTGGGTGCGGTTACATATTCCGCCCGAAAATCCCGAAACAACCCGAAAAAAGCGACAGGCCGTGGGGGGATAGTGCGAAGCACCCTCGGTGGAAAATATTCCCCCGAACCCCCTTTGCGCCTGATAAAACGCTGTTTTTCAGGCTTACAACGTTTTTAACCTCCTAAAAATCCGTGGACTTTTGTAGAACCGCCGAAGCGGTACGGTTAAAACGTTGTGTTACACCTCTTTGCCGCCGCGATATTCCGGGACCCGATTTCATACCCGAAACATCGCGGCGGCGAGGTGCTTTATGCGCGCAAACTGCGGGGCCACCGGCTGCACCGCCCACAATTTGCGCGCGACGCCCCTAAAATCCGTCTTTTAGGGGCAGAGAGGCTGCGGTTACATTTGCGCAATAAACTATTGAATTATGGCTAATTACAATACTTCCGCAACGGTAACGCTATCTGTCAACGGCAAGCAGGCCCAGCAAATGCTGAAACGCTTGCAATCCGAGGCCGCAAAACTGGAGAAGAAACTGGCGAAAGCCGCGACCGCCGGAGATAAGGCCACGATGTCGAAACTGCAAAAGGAACTGAAACAGACCAACGGCCTTATTCAGAAATTGCAGTCCTCGGCCAAGACCGCCGAACAGGTGCTTGCCCGAATGGACAGGGCGACACCCAGGGAGCTTAACAAGGCTCTGCGCACCCTGCAATCACAGCTTAACGGCATACAGCGCGGCACTGCCGCGTGGGATATGCAGATTGCCAAAATCAAACTGCTTAAAGCTGAAATCGCTAAGGTCAACGCGCAGATGGCTGTCGGGCAGACACGGTGGCAGAGGTTCAACAACTGGCTGAACAACTGCCAGACGGCCATAATGGGAGTGGTAGCCGCCATTACGGGGCTGGTGATGGCCGGACGTAAAGCCGTCAACACTTACGCCGAAATGGAGGAAACACTTGCCAACACGCAGAAATACACCCGTATGACCGCCGCCGAAGTGCTCGAACTCAACGAGCTTTTCAAAGGCATGGATACACGACTGGCGCGCGAGCAGCTTAATCTTCTCGCACAGGAGGGCGGACGCCTCGGCTACAATACGGTGCAGTCCGTCAAGGAGTATGTCGAAGCCGCCTCTATTATAAATGTCGCGCTCGTTGACCTCGGCGAAGGTGCCACGCAGACCATCGCCAAGCTGTCTAACATCTTCGGCATGGAGCAGATGTACGGTGTGCGCGACGCGATGCTGAAAGTTGGCTCGACCGTCAACCACCTTTCGCAGAACTGCACCGCGGCCAAGCCTTTCATCGTGGAGTTTGCGCAGCGTATGGCCGGCATAGGCTCGACGGCGAAAATGACGATACCCGAAATCATGGCATTTGCCGCCACGCTCGACGCGCACGGTCAAAAGGTGGAAATGTCGGCCACGGCATTGCAGCGCACCATTATGGAGCTTTTCAAGAAGCCGGGAGAAATGGCGAAAAAGGTAGGGCTGGAAACAAATACTTTCATCGAAACCCTCAACAGGTCTACCACGGAGGGCGTGATGATGTTCCTCGAAGCTCTCGGCAGACTGGGCGAAGACCAGGCTCTTGCCGTACTCTCGCCGCTGTTCCAGGATCTCGGCCTCGACGGTGCCCGCGTGTCCTCGGTGCTGTCAAACCTTTCTTCGCACCTCGACTTCCTTAAATGGCAGTTGGGCGAGGCTAATCAGGCTTTCCGCGAAGGCACCTCGGCCTCTAACGAATACGCCATTTTCAACAATACGGCACAGGCGGCAATCGACAAGGCCCGTAAAAGGGTTACGGAGCTTGCCGTGGAACTCGGCGAGAAGCTGTACCCGGTCATGCGGCACATCTACACTTCTTCTTCCGTGTTCCTCCGTGTGCTGAACCAAATCGTTACTTTCATCATAAAGTACCGCACGGCCATACTTGGTATCATCACAGTTTTTGCCGCCTATTATTCGTGGCTCGGACTGGTGAAGACAGCCCATGCAGCATATAATATCGTTGTCAAGGCCGCGACCGCGCTTCACAACGCATGGCGTATAGCTGTCGTTTTGGGGCGCATAGCGGTGATAGCCTTTACGCAGGGCATAGGCGCGGCCACCCACGCCTTCCGGCTCCTTACCGCCGCTATGTCGGCCAATCCTTTTGGCCTCATTCTCGCGGCGGTTACGGCTCTTGTGCTCGTTATAAAGGCTTTGTGCGACCGCACTTCCGAATATACGAAGAAGCTCCGCGAGGCTGTCAACACCGCCGCCAATTTCTCAAAGGAACTCTCAAAGGAACAGCGGCAGCTTGACGAACTTTTCGGCAAACTCGAAGCCTGTAAGCGAGGAACCAAAGAATACAAGGAGGTCAAGGACACTATCATATCCCAGTATGGGAAGTATCTGCGTGGCCTAATCAACGAGCGCAACGAGATTACAGACCTTACAGCCGCTTACAAAAGGCTTGCGGCTGCGGCGCGCATCGCCGCTAAGGAACGTGCCATACAGGGCGCGAAAGATGCCGCACAGGAAACTTTCGACGATGCTTTCAGCGGCCTTGCGAAGAAGTTGCAGGAGCAGCTTGTCGCCTACGGCAAGTCTTACAAGGACGCCGTGCGCATAACTAACCGCGTCGTCATTGACTTGCAGACCACCGGCACTATCGGTCAGGATATTGTCGGTGAGTTGCAGGGAATCAAAGGCAGCTTACAGGACAAATGGGGCTGGACGGCGCACCCCGTAAATGTCGTTAACGATATGATAGGCACCCACGGCGAATATACAACCGCGATGGGGGAAATAAATCAGATTGAGCGTGAAACCAATCCTCTCGCCGGATATTCGGCCACGGAACTTCGCCGACTCATAACCGACTTCGAGGGCCACGCCGAGCGTGGAGAGGGCGGCGCCATAATCATAGGCATCAACGAGCCGAACCCAACAACGAGGCGTATCGCCGCAAACGAGGTGAGCGAATTTCTCGATGAAGCCCGTGCCCGGCTGTCGGTGCTTGAAACACCTTCCAACGACCCTGTGGCGGGCAACCCGGACTTTACTCTCGATGATTTTACTCCCTATGAATCGGAAAAAGACCGCAAGGCGCGCGAGGCCGAGGAACGGCGCGCGGCAATAAAGGCGCGAAAGGAGTTCAAGGACAAACTCAACGATGCGAAAGGCGAATGGGAGGCCGGTGCCGCACAGAATGTCAGCGATTATTCGGCGGGGCTGAAATCGTGGACGCAGTTCCTTCTCTACAAGCACAACCTCGAAATCAAATACTACGACGACCGCCTCCGTATCTTCGAGGACTACAATCTTCAGGAGGACGAGGACTATCAGGAACTGCTGAAAAAGAAAGCGGAGATTCAGGCCGAGTGGCTGAAAAAGAACGCCGCCATGTCGGTGGAGGAAAGCCACCGCAAGAAGACAGCCGAGGAGGTACAGGCGCAGATGGACGCCGCCACTCCCGGCAATGCCCTCTATGGGAACGAGGAGGCATTGCAGCAACGCCTTTTCGAGATTAAGGTTAAGTACCTTAAGGAAATGCGCGACGCCTATACCAAAGACAGCGAGGAATACCACAACTATGTCGTGCAGATTGAACAGGCCGAGGACGCCGAGAGGCTGCGCCGTCAGAAACTTTTGGCGCAGCGTGTGGCCGAGTGGCGCAAACAGTACGAATATCAGGAAGCCGGGAAACGCCTCGAACTCGAAACGCAGGTGCTCGGCGAGGCTTATGCCGCAGGGCTTATCTCTTACGAAGACTATCTCCGGGCGCAAAGCGACCTGAAAAAGAAATATGCCGACGAGTATATGCCCGACTCCGCCAGGCCCGCGCAGGGATCGGCGGCGCGGACAGCCCTTGCGAAGAAGCGTGAACTCGACATTGTGGCTTCGCTCGAAGCCCAGGGGGTGATTACCCACGAACAGGCCGAGGCCGCCAAAGACCGCATCAACCGTGCTTACGAGAAAAAGGCAATCGAGGGCGTGAGGCGGTTAGGCTCCGAACATACCAATCAGCTTCTCGACATCTACGAGGCATGGAAGAACTTTTTTGACAGCACCGAGGAAGACGGAGGCAACTGGGCGACACGCCTTGCCGCGCTCGCCCAATCGGTCTTTGCCGTGATGACTGCCGGTATGCAGCAGTATTCTGAGTTTGTCAGAGCTTCCTCCGACCTCGAAGTGGCAAAGGCCGAAAAAAAGTACGACCGCGAAATAGAGCTTGCAGAGGGCAATTCCTATCGCGTCAAGAAAGCCGAGAAGCAGAAAGAAAAGGAAATTGCCAAAATCAAGAAGGAGGCCAACCGCAAAATGTTCGTGATGCAGGTTATTCAGGCAGTGGCGCAGACAGCCACAAATGCCCTGAACGCCTATGGCTCCGCTGCCGCCGTGCCAGTTATCGGCTATATCCTTGCGCCGATAGCGGCGGCGATGGCCGTTGCCGCAGGTGCCATACAGATAGCCACCATCAAGAAGCAGCAACAGGCATCGGAGGCGCAGGGCTACAAATCCGGCGGCTTTACCCCGGAGGGCAAGCCCGACCAAGTGGCCGGTGTGGTTCATGCCGGAGAATGGGTAGCCTCGCAGAAACTCGTGAAATCGCCGCAGACAAGGCCGCTCATCGAAGCCCTCGACTATGCACAGCGCACAAACACTGTCGGATCGCTGACCGCAGCCGACGTGTCGCGCTCAATAACAGCCCCTATGGTGCTTGCCGCGCAACCCCAGGCCATGCCCGTTGTCAATGTCAACGTGCCGCCGCAGGCCGCACCTGCGGCTGATGAACGGCTCTATGCGACGCTCGACCGCCTCGATGAACGGCTCAACGAGCCTTTCGTTACCGTCAATACCGTTACAGGCGACCACGGCATACAGCGCGCACAGGACGAATACGACCGCCTGATGCGAAACCGTCTGCCTAAATCAAGGAAATAATCAATAATCTTTCTTTATGGAAATTAGAATAAACGGGCGCGATGCAGTCCTCAAATCCGGCACATCTTTTGAATATGTGGCCGAAAATCGAATGTTCAGCGGTTCGGACGGCTATACTTTGAGCATAACCTTTCCGCTGAAAGACTGCCCGGAGAATACGGCCATTTTCGGCAACATCAACCGTGCGGACGTTATCGCCCGTAAGGTAATTTTCGAGTGCGAAATACGGCACGGCAAGTTTTTCAAATTCGGCTCCATCACTGTCAACGAAATCAACGCTTCCGAGGTAAAATGCCAGTTCCTTGAAGGCCGCAGCGAGCAGAACTTCTCGCAGACCTTCGACGACATCTATATAAATGAACTCGACCTCGGCCAATGGCCTTCGGGCAAGCCCGACCCGGTAAAGGCGTGGCAGCCCTCTTATTATCCCGATGCTGTGGCTCTGCCGTGGGTAAACGATTATTCGGGCAATATTCAGAACCTTGCCGAATACACCGTGGACGATGCCACACAGAACAGGGGGCATTACTCCTGGCACTCCGACACATGGGGGCTGTCGTGGCAGCCTTACCTCATATTCATCGTGCGTAAGATTTGCGAGGCCGTAGGCTATGCCGTAGACCTGTCGCAATGGGAGCAATCCGAAGAACACCGCTGGCTGCTTGTCTGCAACTGCCTCCCGGCGGCATGGTACACGCCGCAGTACGCCCGTGCTTTGCCGCACTGGACTGTCGCGGAGTTTTTCGAGAAACTGGAAATCTTTTTAGGCGCGGAGTTTGAGATAAACCACCGCGCCCGTACCGTGGCTTTCGCCTTCACGCACGACCTGATGGCCGCGTCGGGTGCCGTCGAACTGCGCGACGTGCTTTCCGAACACTCCACCGAAGTATCGGTTGAAGATGCCCGGTGCGAGTATGCCGAGGCTAAAAACCTCGTCTATAAGGAGTGCGACCATGCCGTATGGAAATATTACTCGTGCGACTGGTTTATAAAGGCATGGAAAGACCGCGCCGTCATATATGATACCATGCGCGAACTTTTGGCCGCTAACAAAGGCTGGCGAACTTGGGACGGGCAGCATCATCGAAGCAGTCAGATAGACCGCTTGCTGTATGCCAAAGATGCCGACGCATACTTTGTTATCCGTGCCGTCAGCCGTACCCCTTATTTTGACAAGTACAGATTACGGTTCACATATAAATGTGTGTTGCAGCCTGTGAATCTTTTCGGCGGGCGCATTGTGGACGAGAGCGAAGACGCCGACCAGATCGAAATCGAATTTGTTCCGGCGCGGATAGACTACACCGAAGAAAAGTACGGACGTTGCCTGTTCCTCTCTTTCTCCGGCTACGACGAGGACAACGGCACCGGGGAGGACGAAAGCACATATCCGTTTATGCAGACCCACACCATACAGAGCCTTGAAGCAGGGGAGAAAGAGAAGAAAGCCGAATACTACGACCGTATCTATGTCGGCTTTTGGGACGGAGCACAGAACACTCGCGGCAAACTGCCTTATCCGCAAGTGGAGGATATTGAAATTATGGAAGACTGGAGCAACTTTCAGTATCTCCATTTCAATATGCGCCTCAACAATCGGCAGCTCAACAGCCGCCGTATAGTACACCGTATCGACACAGGCAAGAAAACAACCTTTAAGTTCCTTGCCGATTCCATACCAAACGTAAGGAGCGTTTTCATCATACACGGCAAGAAATACGTCTGCGAAAAAATAACCGCGACCTTCACCGAACAGGGAATGTCGCAGTTACTCAAAGGCGTTTTCTACCCAATCACCGAGTAATTTATGCAGCTTCGGCCTCAGCCGCCTTACGAGGCCGACCGCGCCGTTTTGCCGGGGCTTCAACAGGTTTGCGCCAATCTTTGCCGTAAAGTACCCAGTCAAGCACTTTTCTGTTGGCATCATCTACCTTGCTCATATCATATTCAATGTAGATGTCGGTTACTGTATTTCCTCCGTGGCCTAACGCTGCGGCTATTGTATCTTTGGGAATATCGAGGCTGGCAGCTATCGTAGCCCACGAATGGCGCGCCCAGTAGGTTGTCAGTTCAGAAAGACCGAGTTTTTCTTTTACGGCTTTCAGACCTTTACACAGATTGTTGTAAAAGTGGCGGTAGTTGACGCAGCCATCGAGGTAGTTAAGCAGGTGCTTCTCGCCGCTGTATTTCTCAATGAGCGCAAGTGCTTCCGGCTCTACCTTGATGGAATAAGGCCGATGTGTCTTGGCTCTTATATAGTTGACGCGCCCGGACACTATTTCTTCGAGGTTGCAGAGGTCAACCACATTTATGCCTACCAACATAAATGTAAGGGCGAAGAAATCGCGGTACTTTTCTTCCCATTCCTCCAACCCCTGCGCCGAGAATATGGCGCGGAGTGTTGTTGTGTCGAAGTTGCGCTTTCGTGTTGCCTCACTCTTTATTTTGAAGCGGCGAAAGGCATAGGTATTCGTTACCTCGTTGTCAATAGCGTAATTAACTACGGTGCGAATGTTACGCATATGTATCGCTATCGAGTTTGTCTTGCAAGTCTTTGCCAGGAAATCGTTGAAACTTTCGAGCCACGAAATCTTGATGTCCTCGAACTTCACTTTGGCAAGGCCGGCTTCTCCGAGCCACGCCACAAGGCGGCTGCGTGTTGCCTCATAGATTGCCTTTGTGCGCCCTTGCTTGCGCCCGGTGAAGCGGTCGAACCATTTTATAAATGTGTTCGGATCTTCTTCGGGCTTTTCGGCCTTTTCCACTTTGGGGGCAATCTTGGCAAGTATGTAATCTTTTACATCTTTTGCCCTCATTCCACTGATTATCTCATCATCGAGCAATGAAATAAGCACCTTTTCCACCTCGACCTTGCGGCCTCCGATGAAAGCGTTTAGTTGAAGCTGATTTGGGTGGTCGATTACTTTCTCCGTAACTGAATCCCACTGGTGCGGCATTACATATACGTTCAGTGAGATAAGCGATGTCTGCCTTTCATGGCAGATTGAGATTTTGAGCGGAGCAGCCTTTCCGTCTTTGGCGGCTCGCTTGTCAAGAATAACTTTTACGGTTGTCATAACATTAAACTCACCTCCGAACCACTTTAATAGCTTTTCTTACCTCAAATATTTGCGTGCATGTTGCGTGCAGACCTCGGCATTTTTCGGCTTTTCTCAGCTATTTTCGGCAGTCTTTCGGTTTTTTTTAATGTCGTTTCCGGGGGAGAAAAAGGAAAGAACACGTTGAATCAACGCTTCAATTCGTTGTCTTTCAACGTGTTCCTTGCGGAGTGAGGGGGATTCGAACCCCCGATACGCTTTTGGCGTATACACGCTTTCCAGGCGTGCCTCTTCAGCCACTCGAGCATCGCTCCTTCGTTTTACGAACGCAAAGTTAGTGATTTTTGCTGACACCACAATAGATTCTGCAAATATTTTTGTAATTTTGCATGAAAATCATGCGGAAACACACGTTGCCACCGTTGGTGAGCTGCCTGACAGACAGCCACTTATCGATACCGGGCGATAGAGAGCCGGCGATAAGCGGGGCAAGAACCGCACAAGTCTTATGAAAGGGAAAAGATATTACAAAGGGATTATGCCGGTGATGCGGCGCATAGCTGGCGTGACGGCGGCCATGACTCTGGCAGTGACTTTGCCGGTGTCGTGTGGCAGCGAGAAGGGCGGCAAGAACAGTTATCCGGCCAATTTCGACAAAATCGGTGACGTGGGTCGCATCAACTGGCTGTCAGGCCGAGTGGCTCCCGACTCACTGGCCCGGTTCATCATCTACGGGTCGCTGGGACAGGTGAAGGGTGCGCGTGTCGACACTCTGGCAATAGCCACCAACGCTGCCTATGAGAAACTCAAAGGTCAGGACCTCGACAAATTCTCGGCAACCTACGACGCCCTCGTGGAGTCGCTACCTCTTGCCGACAAGATGAAGGTATATGCCATGGCCGGCACTGAAGACCCTCAGGGGCTCGGTTACCGTCTCGGCCTGGAATATATCAACACCATCCGCAACGACCATAAGAAGGTTGCCGATGTGAGCAGAGAGCTCGAGGCTTTCCGCAAGGCCTGCGCAACAGACACGGCCACCTATCGCCGCTTTGTGATAGGCTTCAAAACAGCGCTGGAAAACGACCATGGCAAAGACCTTTCAGAAGAAATCTACAACACCTTTATCAACTTACACTGATGAAATTATCCGATGCATCGGCGCTTGTGGAAGGCGCCTTACGAGAGATAGAACTTCCGGCAGGGGAGCTTAACGGGCTTTATGAGCCGATATCCTATGGCATGAATGCAGGGGGGAAGCGTCTTCGTCCCGGTTTGCTGCTTATGACGGCGGAAGCCTTCGGGGGCGATAAAGCCACAGAGGGCGCCATGCCGGCGGCTGTAGGCATGGAGATGTTCCATAATTTCACACTCCTTCACGATGATGTGATGGACAACAGCGCCATGCGCCGCAACCGTCCGACGGTACAGGCGAAATGGGACGTGAACACCGCCATACTCAGCGGCGATACCATGCTCACACTGGCCACACAGAAGATGATGACGGTGCCCGACGCACTGCTCCGCGAGGTGCTCGATATTTTCAACGCCATGGCTATAAAGGTGTATGAGGGGCAGCGTCTCGACATGGACTTCGAGACCCGCAACGATGTCACCACCCAGGATTATCTGGAGATGATAGGCGCGAAAACGGGAGCGCTGCTGGGGGCCTCGGCAAGGATAGGCGCGTTGCTCGGCGGAGCCGACAGCAAGGCTGCCGCGCAGATGGAGCGTTTCGGCTATCTCCTTGGACTGGCTTTCCAGATACAGGACGACTGGCTCGACGTATACGGCGACAGCACCACTTTCGGCAAACCCATCGGCGGCGATATCAACAACGGCAAGAAGTCGTTCCTCCTGCTTACGGCCTTGGAGAGCGGCACACCGGAAGCCACAGCTCTGAAAGCCGCCATGGAAATGGCTCCCGGCGATACGAAAATCAAGACGGTGACCCGTATATACGACAAGCTGAATCTCAACGAGAAGGTACGCAAGGCCGTGTCGCACTATAGCTCGGAGGCTCTTACGGCCCTTAAGAAATCAGGGCTTGCCGAAGAAGCCCGCGAACCCTTCCGCGCCCTTATCGACAAGCTCACCGGACGCAAACGATGACCGATACCCATACGCATCTGTACATGCCGGAATACTCCGGTGGCGACCAGGCCGTGGAGAGTGCCATTGCCGCCGGAGTCTCCCGTATGGTGTTGCCCAATGTGGATGTGTCGAGCATCATTCCCATGAAAGAGCTGCATTCGCGGTATCCCGAAAATACGGCGATTTGCATGGGCATTCATCCTACGGAACTGGGCGATGACCCGTCGTCAGCTCTCGACCTCATGGAGAGGGAGCTGGAGCAAGGGGGATATGCCGCGATAGGGGAAGTGGGGATAGACCTCCACTGGCCCGATTCGCCTACGGCAGATGCGCAGGCCGAAGCCTTTGCACGTCAGCTGGAATGGGGAGCACGCTATGGGCTGCCCGTGATCATACACAGCCGCGATGCCCGTGACGAGACCCTGGCGGTAATCTCGGCGGTGAAAGAGTCTCTTGCCACACAGGGCAGGGAGCTGCCGCCGCTCATATTCCACAGCTTCACCGGCACGAGCGAGGATGTGGCAGCCATCCGTGAGGTGTGCGACCCATGGTTCGGCATCAACGGCGTAGTCACTTTCAAGAATGCGCCCGGCCTCCGGGACGCGCTTCCCGTAATAGGCGCCGACAGAATGCTCCTCGAGACCGACGCGCCATATCTCGCACCGGTGCCTCACAGGGGGCAGACCAACGAGTCGGCCTTCATACCCCTGATTCTCCACAAAATCGCCGAGGTGCTCGCCATCGACGCCCATAAGCTCGAGGAGATTACCGACAGCAACGCAGCCCGTCTCTTTTTCCCACAAACAGCCGCCACCCAATAGCCATGATAACGAATCCCGTGCTGATATTCCTCACCGTCCTGATCCTGATACTGTTGGGCAAGGTGATATTCACGCGGATTCGTGTGCCCTCGATAGTGGGGCTGATAATGGCAGGCATCGTGGTGGGTCCATATGGCTTCGGACTGCTGGAAAGGGATGCGTCGTTCCGCATCCTCGGTGATGTCGGCATATTGTACATAATGTTCCAGGCGGCTGTGGAGATCGACATGTTCCATCTCAAAGCACAGCTGAAAAGCGGCGTTGTCTACGGCCTGCTCAGTTTTCTATTGCCGATGCTTACCGGTCTTCTGGGCACACACTATCTGCTCGGGGGAAGCTGGGCCACCTCCATATTGGTGGCCTCGATGTTCGCCAGCCATACGCTCATCACCTATCCGGTGGTGTCGAAGTTCGGGCTGCAGAACGACCGGCCGGTGGTGATAGCGGTTTGCGGCACGATAGTTGCTGTGATGCTGGCACTGCTGTGTCTGGCGGGAGTGGTGCAGTATTGTACCGTCGGCAGCTATTCGCCGTGGAATCTTGTGCAGCTGCTCCTGCTCACGGCAGTCTTCATGGCAGCTGTGGGCTATGTGTTTCCGCCGGTGACGCGTCGTTTTTTCAAAACCACCACCGACCCGGTCAGCCAGTATATCTTCATCATAGCGTTGGTGCTGGTGTCGGCCACGATAGCCAGGCTCATAGGACTTGAGGCCATATTGGGAGCCTTCTATGCCGGACTGGTGCTCAACAGGATGGTGCCGGGACGCTCGCCGCTGATGAAGAACATACGCTTCATCGGCGATGCCCTCTTTGTGCCCTATTTTCTGATAGGCGTGGGGATGCTCATCAACATCCGTGCCGTTGTGGAAGGCCTGGATGTGATATGGTCGGCTCTGATAATGTCGAGCTTGGCGTTGGGATCGAAATGGCTTGCCGCCAGAGTGTCGCAGCAGGTGATGGGGCTTCGTGGTGTCGACAGGACGGTGATATTCGGACTCAGCGGCGGTAAGGCTGCCGCCACCATCGCCGCCGTGATGATAGGTTACCAGTATGCCTTGCTCGACGAAAGCATGATGAATGCCTCCGTGGTAATGATTCTGGTATGCTGCATAGTGGCATCGGTATGCACAGAACGAGGAGCCAAGCGGCTGCGTATCATCAAGACGTCGGCCGACCTTGAGAAGGATACTCTGGAGCCTGTGGGCTTCGCCCGTCAGGTGGTGGCCGTATCCAATCCGCTGACGGCCGAGGGACTTACGCGGCTGGCCATCTTCATGCGCAAGAGAGCCAACACCAATCCGGTGACGGTGCTGTTCGTGCGCAACAACGATGACCGGCGCATAGCAGAGATGGGGCGCAACGCCATGGAGGAATCGGCCGGAGTGGCCGACGAGATGGATGTGACCGCCGACATGGTGGAGCGTTTCGACATCAATGCCGTGACGGGCATATGCAACCTCGCGCATGAACGCAAGGCCACTGAGATTGTGATAGGCATGCACCGCAAGAGTTCGGTGGTGGATACCTTCTATGGTGCATTCATCGACAGGCTTGTCAGCGACTGCCACCGCATGGTGATACTCTCGCGGTGCTTCATACCTGTGGGGACGATAAGCAGGCTGGTGGTGATAGTGCCGCAGAATGCGGAGTATGAGACGGGATTCCATATGTGGGTGACGCGGCTGGCGATGCTTGCCTCCAACATAGAGGCGCGCATCACGTTCATGGCGCGCGAGGAGACATGCCGGCTGATTGCGTCGGCAATAAGGGAAGACGGCATAGAGGTCGATGCCTTATGCCGCACAATCACCACCTGGGATGATTTCATACTCATGAGCGCTGGCATCGACGATGCCGACCTGCTGGTGCTTGTCACAGCAAGAAAAGGGTCGATATCCTACAATACCGACCTTGAGCAGACCACCTCGTACATCAGCCGGCATTTCAGCCGGCATAATCTGATGGTGGTATATCCTAAGCAATTCTGAGGCTTTTGTTCGCTTGGCGGCTCTTTTGTTCGCCTGGCGGCTCACCACAGTAGTTATTTCACTATGCCGCGTTCCAGATATTCGGCGAGGTTGAGGCTCACGTTCTCTCCGGCTCTTTCTACGGCGACCTTGGCGATGTCGGCCTCCACCATTATCTTCACCAGCTCCTCGAAAGAGGTCTTGCCGGGATTCCAGCCCAGCTCGTTGCGGGCTTTCGACGGGTCGCCCCAGAGGTTCACCACGTCGGTGGGACGGTAGAAGTCGGGCGATACCTCCACGAGCACCTTGCCTGTTTTCTTGTCTATGCCTTTTTCATTCTCGCCTTCGCCCTCGAACACGAGGTCGATGCCGGCATGCTTGAAAGCGAGCAGACAGAACTCGCGTACGGAATGCTGTTCGCCGGTGGCTATCACATAATCGTCGGGTCCGGGTTGCTGGAGAATAAGCCACATGCACTCCACATAATCGCGGGCATATCCCCAGTCGCGCAGCGACGACAGGTTGCCGAGATATAGTTTCTCCTGTTTACCGGCGGCGATACGGGCGGCGGCAAGAGTGATCTTGCGTGTCACGAATGTCTCGCCGCGCCGTTCCGACTCATGGTTGAAGAGGATACCCGAGCAGCAGAACATGTTGTAGGCTTCGCGGTATTCCTTGACAATCCAGAAGCCGTAAAGCTTGGCTACGGCATAGGGTGAATAGGGATGGAAGGGCGTTTTTTCGTTCTGGGGCACTTCCTCCACCTTGCCGAAGAGCTCGGAGGTGGATGCCTGATATATGCGGCATGAGCCGGAGAGACCGCAGAGACGGACCGCCTCCAGAATACGCAGGACACCCACGGCATCCACTTCGGCGGTGTATTCCGGGGAGTCGAACGACACCTGCACATGGCTCTGGGCGGCAAGATTGTATATCTCATCAGGATGAACCTTCTGCACCACCTGTACTATCGACATGGAATCGCCAAGGTCGGCGAAATGGAGGTGGAAACGCTCATGTCCTTCGAGATGCGCTATACGTTCGCGGAAGTCGGTCGACGACCTGCGGATCACTCCGTGTACATCATATCCTTTTTCCAGAAGAAATTCCGACAGAAAGGAACCGTCCTGACCGGTAACTCCCGTTATCAATGCAGTTTTCATATATGGAATAGTCTCTTATTTTATTTCTTAAAGATTAACTGATAAATCCGGAATATATTACGTCAAGAAAAAAATCAGAAAGGGGATCCGGTGGCTATGAAGCCGATGGAGGCGTCGGCCACTATGGCAGCGGGAGGCGGAGTGTTACGGTTGCTGAGGGCCTGGTCGAGGGCCTGGTCGGGGGTGTCGAGCGAGGGATAGAACCATAGACCTTGGTAGCGCCAGTACCATACGCCTTCGTCGTCGAGCGATACGAAATCGGTGGTGACACCTTTCTGGGCGAGCAGTTTTTTCATATGCATGCCTTTTGACAGGATACCGTCGGGGGTGTTGACGCCGAGTCTCGGCGACTGCAGGGAAATGACATCAACGGTGCCTTCGCCGAAGTCGTAGACGTCAAACATGGCTTCGGAGCCCATCATGAAGGTATATACGTGTCCTCCCTCGCCATTGTTGTCCATGGAGATATTGTCGTAGAGTCCGGGCACACCCTGCGGCAGGTCACTGACCTTCATTCCGGTTTTCACCGGGCCGAGGGAGTCGGGAGTAAGGAAAGGAAGCACGGCATCGATGGAGTCGGCTTTGGCCTCAGCCTCCTGGATGAAGGCTGAATCAGTATCGGCGCCGTCAGACGCCGAATCTTTCTGTCGGGAACTGCAGGAAGCCAGCAGCAATGCGGCACCTGCCACGATAAGGAAATTTTTTATCATTGTTTTCGGGATTTTCGGGATTAATCTTGATTAATCTTGATTAATCTTGATTAATCGGGATTAATCTTGAATAATCTGGATTCTCTACTCATTATAACGCTCAAGTGGCCGTTTTGTGCTTCATGGCGTCGGCATAGTCGGGGTCGCCCACTACCCAGAGGATATCTCCAGGCTTGAGCACCAGGCTGGGGAGGGGCTGCAGGAACTCGTCGCCACGCTTTATCTTCACAATCATGGAATAGTAGTCGTGCAGGATGTCGGTGAACTCCAGTGGTATGCCTGTAATCGGAGAGTCGTCGGCAAGGACTATGGAGTTGAGTTCCACGGGCTGTTGCTTGATGTTGAGCTTGAGACCGTTTTTTGTGGCGAGGTCAAGGTCGTTGTTGAGATTCCGCAGCTGTTCGTCGTTGCCAATCACGCCAAGGACGTCGCCGGGGAATATACGGGCGTCGGGAGATGGCAGGGGCATGTAGTCGTCGCCACGGGTGATGCTCGACACCGACACGCCATAGTCGGTGCGCAGACCGGAGTCCTTGAGTTTGTCGCCGACAAAGGGACAGCTGTTGTTGATTTCAATGAAGGCCTGGTGAAGGTCGTCGACAAGATTGTTGCCGACACCCATGCGCATGTTTTCGCGCATGTTGAGGTTGGATATGAACTTGTCCTCGATTTTCTTATAGCTGCGCATCATGGAAGTGGAGGCCATGACAATCATCAGCAGGAAGCAACCCACACCCACGAGCCACCCCGTAAGCGCCGAATATGCCACAGTGATGGAGTAGACAATGAAGAACAGGGCCACGAGGTAGCGAATGATTTTCATGGCCAGGAGGGGCACATCATAGAAAGCGGCATTCTGGTGGAGCCTTATTTTCTCATCCGGTTTTGTGGAGCTGAAGCAGAGAGCCATGAGGAAAGGGAGCATCGCCAGGATTGTTATCACGGTAGCGGCGAGGCGTCCCCATGTGGGGAAATGCTCCATGGCGAACGGGAAGAGAAGGAGTTTAGCCAGCAGAATCTCGGCCAGCAGAATCACCGAATAGAGCAGTATCCGCCACAGATACCTGGAGAGCACGGCACGCCACAGGCGGTGAGTCTCGTTGGAGTCGAAGCTCTGCGCCGAGTAGCGGTTTATGAGGAATGTCATCGACTTCGGGAGGTTGCGCTCCACCAGAGAGGCTGCTCCATCCGACATCTTGATGAAGTATGGAGTGGTGAATATGGTGAGTACCGACACGGCCACTATAATGGGGTAGATGGAAGCGTCAAGCACACCGAGGCTCATACCGAGAGCGGCGATGATGAAAGAGAACTCGCCGATTTGTGTGAGACAGAACCCCGATTCGATGGCCACGCGCAGATTCTGACCCGTGACAAGCATGCCCAGCGTGCCGAACATTATCATGCCGACAATCACCACGGCGGCAAGCAGCAGAATCTCCCACCAGTACATCACCAGCACGTGAGGGTCAACCATCATGCCCACGGATATGAAGAATACGGCTCCGAAAAGGTTCTTGACAGGCGCAATGACCTTGTCCATTCTTTCGGCGGCCATGGTGCCGGCGAGTATGGAGCCCATCACGAAGGCCCCGAGCTCGAGGCTGAAGCCGCATTCCACCGAGAAGACAGCCATGGAGAAACATAGACCCATGGATATTATCAGCAGCGTCTCCTCGTTGAGATATGCCCGGGCACGGTTGAAGAAGGAGGGGAAGATATACACTCCCACCACAAACCATATGATAAGGAAGAAAGCCAGCTTCCCTATGCTGTAAAGGAGCTCTAAGCCTTTGACCTCGCCCATGGCCATAGAAGAGAGGAGCACTAGCATCAGCACCGCGAAGAGGTCTTCGATAATCAGGACGGCGAGCACCAGCTGGGCGAATTTCTTCTGTCGCAGACCCAGGTCGGAGAGAGCCTTCATGATGATTGTTGTCGACGACATGGAGATCATGCCGCCGAGGAATATGCGGTTGATGGTGTTGAGATGCAGAATATACCCTACGCCGAAACCGGCGAATGTCATGCCAGTTATCACCACAAGGGCAGTGACCACCGCCGACGAGCCCGACTTCATGAGCTTGCGGAAAGAGAACTCGAGGCCGATGGAGAACATCAGCACCACGATGCCGAGGTCGGCCCAGAAGGTTATGTTCTCGAGGTTGGTGATGGAGGGGAGGTATTCGAACTTCGGGCTTGCCAGGAATCCGGCAAGGATATAACCGAGTACCACCGGCTGGCGGAGGCGCTTGAAGAGGAGGGTGACGAGAGCGCCCAGAAGAAGAATCCAGGCGAGGTCGGAAATAAGGCCGAAGGTGTGTCCGGTGTCGGCGGCGCTTGCCAGTATTGCGGCCAGGGACGGTGTGCTCATCAGTTGCGCTGGACTATATACAGGTTATAATACGAAAGTAGGAGCGTGGTGAGGGGGAGAGCGAGAATCAGACCTATGAAACCGAGGAGAGCTCCCCATATGGATAGGGAAAGGAGGATGATGGCGGGATTGAGGCCCATGGCCTTCCCCATGATTTTGGGCGTGAGGAAGAGATCCTGGATACATTGCACCACCACGTATACGGCCATGGCTTCCCAGAAGATGAGCCAGAAGCTGCCTCCGGTGTTGATGGACCATATCATGCAAAGGACGGCAGTGAGAGGAAGAGATACGAGCTGCAGATAAGGCACCAGATTGAGCACGCCGATGAAAAGGCCGAGCACCACGCCCATCGGCAGCCCTATGAGAAGGAAACCTGCGGAGAAAAGGAGACCCACCAGCCCGGCTATGAGGAACTGGCCGCGGAAATAGCGGCTCATGGTGTCGCGGATGTCGGTGGATATGCGGTGCACGCGGCCGCGCTGATGGAAGGGAACCAGTTGCCGGAAGCTCAGCATCAGCCTCTCATAGTCGAGCATGATGAATATCACGTATAGAATCACAATGAGCCATGATGCCACGCCCACCACAAAGGCAAGGCTTGAGGTGAGGAACGACCACGACGAGGTTATGGCCGTCTTGATCATGGAGTGCCATTCATCTTTGCTGAGGAGCCGGCTTATGGCTTCGAAATCCACATTTTCGCGGATGAACCTGTGCAGCGACTCTGACAGGTAGGGGAGCTTTATCTGCGCGGCGGCGAAATTCCTGATAGTGGCGGCCATCTCCGTGCATTCCGACACGAGGTAGGGGAAGAGCACCATGCATATGCCGCCGCCGACGATGCAGGCCTCCAGCAGCGTGAGTATCACCGGGAAGAAGCGTCGCCTCAGGTGCAGCACACGCATGTTCCATTTCACCACCGGCTCCAGAATATAGCTTATCAGACATGCTACCACAAAGGGAAGGAGCACACCTTTTAGATAGTCGATGAGAAACAGGGCCGCAACCGTGACGCATATCGTGAAAAAAATCCTCACGGTACGGTCGAACGTGAATGGACGGCGTTGATAAGTCTGTTCGGAAGGTGTCGGGGCGTCAGGCTCGACGTCGACGCCTGTTTTGGGTATATCCTCTTTCATTCCTCAAAATTATAAAAAAAATTGCAGAAAACGGCTATTGTCACTAATTTTGTGGTGTGATAAAGAAAAGAAAAGGAATCATGGCGGTGCTCCTGCTTCTGATGGTGGAGAGCATCGCGCTGGCATATCCGGCGGAGCGTAACGGGACGGCGGAATCGAGAGTTGCCGGAGCCGTGGAGGCGTTTGCGCGCGGCGGCAGTGTTGACAGCAACAGTGTTGCCGTACTTGTCACCGACCTCCGCAGCGGGGAAGTGCTCGGTGAATGGAACGCTTCCAAGGCCATGACACCGGCATCGGTGATGAAGGCCGTCACCACGGCGACGCTCCTAGAGGAGGTGGGCCGCGACTGGAGGTATGAGACAAAAGTATGGTACACAGGCCGCAAAAGCGGCAGGGTCCTTGACGGCAACATAGAAGTGGAGGCGAGCGGCGACCCGTCGGTCAACAGCGGCAGCCTCGCCGACAATCCCGACATACTATCGGAAATTGGGGAGGCATTGCGCAAGGCGGGTATCGATACCGTTCGCGGCCGTGTCATCATCGACGAGAGTCGGTTTGCGGGACCGGCCATAAACCCGGGCTGGAGCTCCGGCGACCTTCCTCATGCCTATGGCACCGGTACGCATGGCTTCAATTTCGAGGGGAATGCCTCGGGGGGCAAGTCGGTAAGAGAGCCGTCGCAGACATTCCGGAGCAAACTGTCGTCGCGGCTCAGGGGCAATGGCATAGTAGTGCAGGACCGCAATGTGGAGGCCTCGGGAAGAAAGCTGCTTGTCAATCACCGCTCGCTGCCTGTGGAAGAGATAATGCGCAGCTGCATGATGCGCAGCGACAACCAGTTTGCCGAAGGTATGATGCGGACGGTGTCGGAGCGCACAGGACATGACGGCTCCATCGCTGAGGGGACGGCACATACGCTTGAGTATTGGCGCAAGAAAGGAGCGCCCGTTAAGAATGTGGTCATTAAGGATGGGTCGGGACTCAGCCGCGGCAACAGGCTTACGGCACGTTTCCTCGGAAGAGTGCTCGTCTGCATGTCGGACGACCCCTATTATGCCAGTTTCTTTCCGTTGGCCGGCGAGGAAGGCACATTGCGTAAATTCATGCATGGTGCCCCGCTGCAGGGGAAAGTGGCCATGAAGACCGGCTCTATGAACGGCATCCAGTCGTATGCCGGTTATAAGCTTGACGACAATTATGCCCCTACGCATGTTATAGTAGTGATGATCAACAATATGGCCAACCGTGCCGCGGCACGCGCCGGCGTGCAGAAAATGCTCGAGGAGCTGTTTCTGTGATGCGATGTTGGTAATGTATAGACCCGGATTATGAAAGAACTTAAGAATAAGGTATATGAGCTTGAGGGGCTGCTGGAGCTTTGTGACAGCCGTCCCGACAAATTTTCGGAACTTGCGCCGTTGGTGGAAGGGCGTCTCGCCGCCGTCAACGCCGCATGGCGTAGTGTCAGAGAGCATGATACGGTCGTAACACCGGCCAAAGAAGATACCGAGATCAGCGTGGCGGAAATCATCGACAATCCTGATATTTCTGTAACCGGTATCCAGCCGGCGGAAGCTTCTGTGCAAAGGGAGCCGGAGTCAAGGCGGATAGCGTTGTGTCTCAACGACAGGTTCCGTTTTACCAAGATTCTGGGACATGGCGACAAAGTGGAGTTCGAGCGACGGCTCGGCGAGTTGTCGGATGCCGGCGACTATGAGCGGGCACGCGACATCATCACCGACAGCTATGCCCTTGATCCCGACGACCCGGATGTGGCCGACCTGATTGAAATCGTCAAGACGTATTACGAATGAGCCGGCTCTACATTGTGCCTACCCCGGTGGGGAATCTTGAGGACATGACCCTAAGAGGATTGCGTATTCTCAGGGAGGCAGACCTCATACTTGCAGAGGATACGCGCACCACCTCCGTACTTTTGCGCCATTACGACATCCATACGCCGTTGCGGGCCCACCACCGCAATAACGAGCACAAGGCGGTAGCCGGACTTGTGGAGGAGATAAGCGGCGGCAAGGAGGTAGCTCTTGTGTCGGACGCCGGCACGCCGGGAATCTCCGACCCCGGGTTCATGCTCGTACGCGCTTGCCGACAGGCCGGCATAGATGTGGAATGTCTGCCGGGAGCCACAGCCTTCGTGCCGGCGCTGGTGGCCAGCGGATTGCCCTGCGACAGATTTGTGTTCGAGGGATTCCTCCCCTTGAAGAAGGGAAGAGCCACGCGGCTGAAGGAGCTGGCCGCCGACCCCCGGACGGTGATAATCTACGAGTCGCCAATGCGGCTGCCGAGGACACTGCGCCAGCTTGCCGAAGCGTTCGGCCCAGACCGCCCCGCCGCGGTGGCAAGAGAAATTTCCAAAATCCACGAAGAAAACAGACAGGATACTCTCGGAAAACTCGCTGAACATTACGAAGCGAACAATCCCAAAGGAGAGATTGTTGTGATAATTAGCGGAGACGATGGGAAGAAAAGGCCCGCTGAAGATTCCGAAAACAGCGGAATATCAGAGACCTAAGCTCTCCTGCCGTTACAGAAACTGACTAAACTCAAAAGCTATAAACTATGAAGAAACTGATTTTAATCGCAGGCATAGGCGCGTCGCTGCTGATGGCCTCCTGCTCGGGAAACCAGAAAAAAGTTGACGAAGACTCGGCACGTATCGCCGACCTTACTGCTGAATACCAGCAGGCCACCAACTTCAACGACTCACTGATGCTGCTGATGGGCGACATCTACACCGGACTCGACTCCATCAACACCCAGGAAGGCCTTCTCTATAACATGACGACCGGCGAGGGTGGCGACCGTCGCGCCGAGATACGCAACAACCTCTCGCAGATCAAGGCCCGTCTGGCTGCCAACAAGAAGCTGCTGGAAGAGATGGAGGCCAAGGTCAATTCCTCCGACAAGAACAACAGCGTACAGGCCCGCACCATAGCCCAGCTTCGTCAGCACATAGAACAGCAGGATGCCAAGATCAAGCAGCTCGAAGCCCAGCTGAGCAGTGCCAAAGCTGAAATCGACACCCTCCACAGCACAGTGGCCCGCACGCAGGAGCAGGTAAAGCAGGAGACCGCCGCCAAGGAACAGGCACAGGCTGCCGCCGAAGATGCTACCAAAGAAGCCAACGAGGCTAACAAGGTATATTATGCAATCGGTTCCAACAAGGAGCTGAAGAAGAAAGGACTCCTTGAGAAGAAATTCCTCGGCAGCACCAAGGTGCTCAAGGGACAGTTTGACGCCAGCTATTTCCAGGTGGCCGACAAACGCACTCTGAAGTCGATACCCACCGGCTCGAAGAAAGTCAAGATGTGGACCAACATGCCTGCCGGTTCCTACCGCATAGTAGGCGAGAAGGATGGCCCCAAGACCATCGAGATCACAGACCCCAATAAGTTCTGGAGCCTCTCTACACACTGCGTGATACAGATAGACTGACAATAATAATCATAAAGGAGGCATGGGACCCAACGGTCCCATGCCTTTCCGTATATAAGAGTAGATATGAGAAATTCCAATCGATTCGGTTTCTTCACAAAAAACGATTCCTCCGGTCTTGGCCGCTCCTTCGCGGCTTATGTAATCCCGCTGTTTATGTTGCTTGTGCTTTTTGTGGGATGCAAGCCTACGGAGGCCAACTATCGCAAGGCCTACGAGGCGGCGAAGTCAAAGCGTGAGGCAGCGGAGAGGGAACAGATGCTGCCGGCCACGGGGCTGCAGAGCGACGACGGGCCACAGTTGCGGGTCATAGCCGGCGACAGCATATATGTGAGTCGCGGAGTGTTTCGCGGCCCCAAGGGGGAGATACCTCCGGCACCATGGCTGCTGGCCGTGGGCACATACAAGATGCATACCAATGCCGAGGCGAGTGTGGAGGCGCTGCGCGCCGAAGGATGGAAGAGGGCACTCCCCATGCGCGATGCCGACGACAGATGGTATGCGATAGCAGCCGGCGCACCGACACTCGACTCAATACGCGCCGTGGCAGCCGACTTCCGTAAGAAGCATCCCGGCTATCCTTATATAGGGCTCCCGGGGAGCCCGGTGCTTATTTCGGCTTTCTGACCTTAAAGGCTTGGTTGCGAATGGGGTAATGTTAAAATAAATTGTTAAAAAGAGGGTGAGTCAGAAAAAAATTCAGTTTTATTTGGAAAAGAAATGATGAAACATTAAATTTGCGAAACGTTAATAATAGTACACAGTTTTTAACAGACGGCGCAAGCGGTATGAGCCGTGGGTTAAGAAAGGATGGAACCAACGTAAGAGAAAGAGAAAACAATAATAAAACTTAAATTATTAAGGTATGAAAAAACTCTTTATGATCATGATGACGCTGATGTGCGTTAGCTGGGGATTGAGTGCCCAGAATCGCACTATAAGCGGCACCGTAGTCGACGCGGGGAACAATGAACCGCTGATCGGCGCGACAGTCATGCCTGTCGGTGGAGGCCAAGGAGCCGCAACCGACGTTGACGGTAATTTTACAGTAAGCGTACCGGCCAATGTCAAGATGGCCAAAATCAGTTATGTAGGCTATAAAGAGCAGACAGTGGCCCTGACACCGGGGATGAAAGTACGTCTGGAGTCATCGTCCACGAATCTTCAGGACGTGGTTGTGGTAGCTTACGGTACAGCCAACAAGGAGTCTCTTACGGGATCCGTAGCCGTTGTAGGCGCCGGTGAGATTGAAGACCGTCCTGTAAGTTCGGTTACGGCCGCTCTTGAGGGTAACGCCCCCGGCGTACAGGTGAACAACTCGGTATCCTATCCGGGAGCATCGCCTGATATCCGTATCCGCGGTTTTAACTCGTTTACCAAATACAACTCGCCCCTTTATGTAGTGGATGGTGTTGTATACGACGGCGGAATCGCCGATATCAACCCTGCCGATGTCGAGTCTATGTCGGTGTTGAAGGATGCCGCTTCCTGTGCCCTTTACGGTAACCGTGGCGCCAACGGCGTTGTGCTCATCACCACCAAGCGTGCAAAGAACGTAGGTAAGGTTGACGTGAATCTCTCTATCAACCAGGGTTTCTACAACAAGGCTCTTCCTTTCTATGACCGTCTGGGCACAGACCAGTGGATGGAAACCGCTTATAACGCATATGCGATGAGCCAGGTGACCAATGGCACTAACCCTGACCTTGCTGCGGCTCTTGCCGACAACAACAACAAGACTAACTTCATCAACGGTATACTGAATGGTACCAATATATATGGAGTTGATGCTACAGAATTGTTTGACGGTAACGGTAGGCTTACAAGGAGCTATCTTCCCGGCTATACCGACCTCGACTGGTGGGATGCCATCTCTCAGACCGGTTACCGTCAGGAGTACAATGTAAACGCATCTGGAGCCACTGAGAAATTTAATGTATTCTCCAGCTTCGGCTATATGAAGGAGAACGGTTATATCATCAAGACCGACTTCGAGCGTTTCAACGGACGACTGGTAGCCAACTACAATCCTGTAAGCTACTTCAAGACCGGTATCAATCTTAGCGCCACATACTCCAATACAAATGTAGCCGGAGTAAGCGCCAGCGACTACAGCAAGTCGGAAGAGGGACAATCCTCAGGACTTTCCTCGGTGACCAACCCCTTCCTGACAATCAACAACGCACCTGTACAGCCTTACTATAACCATGATGAGAACGGCAATATCGTTTACGGCGAGAATGGCGAGGAGTCATGGAACACGGGCGGTCTGAACAATGGTGACAACGTTGCCTGGACAATGCGTCTCAACGAGCAGGAGAGCACAAGCCTTGCAGTCAATGGTAACGTATATGCCACCGGCGTGCTTCCTTACGGTTTCGAAGTTAGTCTTCGTGCATCCATGTGGCGTTCAAAAGACAATGGACGTGAATACAGCAACAACATAATCGGTAGCCAGAAAGGAACCGGCGGTCTTGACGTTAACTCAGTTACCTACCGTTCGCACACTTTCATGCAGCAGATCAGCTGGAACCATGATTACGGTTTGAACAACATCGATGTGTTCCTGGATCACGAGAACTATGAATCGTCGTACGACTATCGTTCGATACGTCTCGCCGGCCAGCAGATGGACGATATGCCTTATATGGGCAACTTCGAGGAGTCGAACAGCCAGAACCAGAGCCTGTGGAAACTCCGTACAGAATCTTACCTGGGTCGTGTGAAATACAACTATGATCAGAAATATTTCGGTGAGGCATCTATCCGTCGTGACGGAACGAGCCGTTTTGCCAAGGACAACCGTTGGGGAACATTCTGGAGCGTAGGTGCCAGCTGGATTCTCTCCAAGGAGAAATTCCTGCAGGATGCCAAATGGGTCAACTTCCTGAAGCTGCGTGCCGCCTATGGTAGCGTAGGTAATGACGCCGCCGCAGACGCATATGCCACATATGCTCTCTATTATCAGCACACTTATGATAATGTAGGTATTCTTCTTCCGGCACAGATTCCGGGCGACAACCTCCGCTGGGAGGCTACAAAGACTTTGGACGTAGCTCTTGAAGGTTCGCTTTTCAACGACCGCTTCACTTTCAGCATCGGTTACTACAACAAGCGCAATACCGACCTTCTCTATGAAGTGAAGGCTCCTATCTCAGCCGGTACCGTGGCATTCCCCTCACAGCAGGGTAAGAACCTTGAGATACTTACCAACGTGGGTACCATGCTCAACTGGGGATGGGAACTTCAGTTCGGCGTAGACATTATCCGCAACCAGAACGTGAAGTGGGATTTCAATCTGGATGCTTCTTTCCTGAAGAACAGAATCGTGAAGCTGCCTAACGGACAGGATATAGCAGGTTCCGCACTCTTCCAGGGCAAGAGTATCTATGAGAAATACACCTATACATGGGCGGGTGTTGACAACGCCACCGGTAACTCCCTCTATAACATGGAGCCTTATTCTCCCAAATATTACAAATATAAGGAGAATGGCGAGAAATACTACGACGAGGCCGCTTTCAAGAGCAATCTTGAGGCAGCGCGTTCGGCAGGATGTCTGTATGAGATAGATGGCCAGTATTATACATCCGACACGCAGTATGCAGCCCAGGCTATCCAGGGCACTGCTCTGCCTACTGTATATGGTTCGTTCAGCACCAATGTTGAATGGAAAGGTATCAAGTTCGGAGCACTGTTCACCTACTCGTTGGGCGGCAAGACTTACAACGGCCTGTATCAGGGTCTGGTAAGCCAGTCGGCAAATGCAGGCGCAATCCACAAGGATGTGCTTAACGCATGGACACAGCCTATCCTGAATGCCAACGGCGAAGCCGAGCACTTCATCCGTACCGATGTCCTTCCCGTACAGGACTACGAGCGTAACCGTCTCAACAACGCTAACTCCAGCCGCTTTCTCTTCGATGCAAGCTATCTTACACTGAAGAACATCAATCTCAGCTACGACTTCCCCAAGAAGTGGGTCAACGCTCTCAAACTGCAGAACATCAACATAGGCGTGTCGATTGACAATCTCTTCATAGTAACTGCCAAGAAGGGTATGAACCCGCAGTACAGCTTCAAGGGACGTCAGGAGGCTTACTTCATGCCGGCACGTACGTTCAACTTCTCGTTGGGCTTCAAGTTCTAATCATAAAAAGGATACAAGATGAAAAAGAATATAAGGAACATATTGAGCGGAGGCCTGCTCGGAGTAGCGATGGCCGGTATGCTCACAGGCTGTTCGGAGAACTACCTGAATGTGGCTCCCGAGACAGACATCAATTCGGAATCTGTTGTAGCGACCACGAAAGCCGCAAGACTTCTGGTGCGCGGTATTGCTTCAGCCATGAACACCCAGTACGGTGGTGCAGGAGCACAGATATACAGTGGTGAGGGTTATGTAAATGCCCAGTATAACGATGGTAACGGTATGGACTTCCTCAACGGCTATGTGCTCCGGAGTGCGGAGGTGGCCAACTGGGATCCATGGGGCAACAACAGATATTACTGCGTGATTATCCCCTGGAACTATTGCTACAATATCATCATGCGCTCCAATGCGGTGCTTGACGGTATTGACAATGCCGAAGGTCCGGAAGCTGAACGCAAGTTCATCAAGGCTCAGGCTCTGACATTCCGCGCCCATGCTTACATCAAGCTGTTGCAGTGGTATGCTCCTCGATGGGAAGATTCGAATAACGGTGAGACGTACTGTATAGTGCTCCGCACAAAACAGAATACCGAGGAGCTTCCTCTGAGCACCATGAAGGAAGTAAAAGACCAGTTGTACAATGACTTGAACCTGGCCATCCAGCTTTACGACGAGAGCGGTCTTACCCGCGATTATAAGTGGGAAACCGACAAGAGCGTGGCATGCGGACTTTACTCTCGCGCCGCTCTTATCTTCCACGACTGGGATGTCGCTCAGCAGATGGCAGCCGAAGCCCAGAAGGGTTATCAGGTGATGGACAACAATACACTCTTCGCCGGATTCTATAAGGATAACAATGACTTCATCTGGGAGACAGGTGCAGAGGCGAGTGACGTTTACTATTGGTCGTTCGGTAGCCAGTTCGCCTGCAACGGAGCATATCCCCAGGCATGGCAATATGGTGCCGGAGCTATCTCGATGGCTCTTTACAATCAGCTTGACCCCAACGACGTTCGTCGTAAATGGTTCCTTACCCCTGATAAAATCGGAACTATCCAGGGCGTGACAAACCAGGGTAAAGTAGATAACACATCGTGCTTCAAAGCTTCCTTCATCAACTCTGCAAAAGGTATAATAGATATAGCCTCCGGAGATGCTTACGACAGGAAAAAACCTGCCGGCACAACCGGTCTTGTGAACTACATAGCATTCTACGGCAAATACTATATGGAGAATATCTTCACTGGTAGCCTGCCGGAAGTAATGGGTGCCAACACAGGTCAGGGTATCTATGCCGCATACTTCACGCAGGGTTCTGCAAGTGACCTGCAGAGCTATCCTGTGAAATTCCCTATTGCCACGGGTACATATGCCGCTGTACAGACTACTCCGCTTGGCGCTCAGTATAAGTTCTGGTCATATGCTCCTTATGGAACGAGCAATTATCCAATCTTCCGCTGTGCAGAGATGGTTCTCAACGAAGCAGAGGCCGCATATATGGCAGGCAGCGAGACAGTAGCCAAGGCATGTCTTGAGAAAATCAACAAGCTCAGAATCCCCGGGTATACCTGCACAACATCAGGACAGGCTCTTCTGGACGAAATCCGTCTCTGCCGCCGCATCGAGCTGTGGGGCGAGGGTCAGAGCTGGTCAGACCTGAAGCGCTGGAATCTCCCTTGCGTTCGCTATGCATGGAAAGAGGGTGATTTGAACTCCGGAAATGTATCTGTAGGATGCTCCATGATACGTCAGCCTCACGAGCAGGCAGGATGGAGACTTTCAGTGCCTTACTCTGAGATTGACTTCAACAAGGCAATAGATGAAAGTCTGCTCCCCAGCACGGCAGAATACACTAAAGCCCAGAAACCGGAATAACATTCTGAATTAGATAGGAAGAGCGGATTGCTTAGGCAGTCCGCTTTTCGTTTTAAGGAACGCGCTCTAAGCCGCCTAACAACAAGGCCATATAAGAAACATAAGCCACATAAGTTACATCATTACCATAAGATACATAAGAAAATATGACGAAAATTTGATGTCTGGAATTTGGTAATATGGCGAAAATTCGTTAATTTGGCAGCGTGAAACCATATTGCTTCTTCAACGACGGCAGTAAGGATGGATTGAAATCAAATAGCAAAGATATGAGAAGAAAATTAGTATTGTCAATAGGTGCGTTATGCGCACTTGGACTTGCGGCAGCTCCGTTGACGCCGGGGGAGGCTCTGCAAAGGATGCGGAAAGACCGGTCAAAAAAAGTTTCGGCCGTGAAGATGGAGGCCACGCCCGTATATACGGAGAAGACGGCTTCAGGCGAAGCAGCAGTCTATGTGTTCAATGCAGAGGATGGCCAGGGGTATCGTATTCTTTCGGCCGATGACGCCGCATACGCCGTGTTGGGATACTCCGATAAGGGCAGTATCAATCCTGAGGATATGTCTCCGGCATTGAAATGGTGGCTATCGGAGATAGGACGGCAGGTATCGTACGCCGCTAACCATGGAATCAAGAGCCCGGTAACCCCGGCTGCAGAAGGAATGGAAGCCATAGCTCCCCTTGTGCAGACTATGTGGGATCAGGGCGAACCCTATAACAATGAAGCGCCTACTTTGCAAGGCAGGAAATGCTATACAGGCTGTGTGGCCACTTCAATGGCGCAGCTTATGTATTATCATAAATATCCGGAAAAAGGTCAGGGTTCAAACAGCTATACGTGGAGCAAAGGCGATATGACGCTGAGCATGGACTTCGGTAATCAAGCGTTTGACTGGAACAATATGTTGCCGGTATACAGCCGTAACGGGTATAATGACAAACAGGCAGCGGCAGTGTCCTATCTTATGAAGGCGTGCGGATATTCGGTGAATATGAATTACGGGCCAGATGCATCCGGTACGCAGGGCTCTCTGATATCTGAAGCGCTTAAAAAGTACTTCGGTTATGACGGCAACACACGCACTGAGTACCGTGTAGTGTATCCCGCGAGCGAATGGAGCAGAAAAGTGTGGGATAATCTCAAGAATGTGGGCCCGGTCATTTTTAACGGTCATCCTATCAATGAGGGCGGTCATAGCTTTATATGTGACGGCTATGACGGAAAGGGTTATTATCATTTCAACTGGGGCTGGAGCGGAATGAGCGACGGCTACTATCTGTTGGAATGCATGGATCCCGAGGCTCAGGGAGCAGGTGGTTCTGTAGGCGGAGGATTCAACTATGGCCTCAACGGTATATTCGGAGCCCAGAAGCCAACCGGCAAGCCTGTGGATGAGCAGAAGGACAATCTTATGATGTATGGAGGTTGCACCGCAACTCTGTCGGGCAATACACTCTCCTTCGCAACAACACCATGGTATCCTTCGGGCTGGTGGTGCGCATCCTCTCATGCCATATATGTCAATGTGGGAGTGATTATAGAACCCATCGATGGCACGCCGGGCGAAACAACAACAAGGGGAGGCACGCTTTTCGGTAATCTGCGCCTTAGTCTAAGGCCTGGTTACGGTTATAATTCCACCTCTGGTCCGACAGTGACTCTGCCCGCAACAATGGCAGATGGACGTTACAAGGTGACAATTGGAGTGCGCAACCTCAATGAGGGAGCTTCTGATGAATATTACCCTGTCCTAAATCCTTACCCGATGCCTAATTTCGTGTACCTTAACGTGAAGGATGGCAAAAAGACAGTTGAGAATGCGGCATTGCCAACCATTGAACCCTTGGCGTTGAATGCGGAGTCTGAGCTCTATTACGGAAGAATGGCTAAATATACTGCAAAGATTAAGAATGCATCGGAATATGAGATTACCAAAAGTATTATTCCTGCACTGCTGAAGAATGGCCAGGTAGTAATGGTGGGGAATGTGGCTCCGACCACAGTTAATCCCAATACGGAAGCAGATGTAGAATGGATAGCCAAGATGGCGACTGTCAATAGTAATACCGAACCCAAAACGGCAACTGAATACACACTTGCTGTGATTGACCCTGTAACATACGCGGTATTAGGCTCATATGGGACTGTCACCATGAATCCCAAGCCGAGACAATATGCGATGCTTGTGCCTACAGAGTTCAGCCTTGACGGACAGGATAAGGCAGAGAAAATTGAGCTTGACGGTAAGGAGATATCGTGTTATAAGGCAGAAACCAATAACTTCAATGTCAAGATGGGAGTTCAGGTATATAAGGCTTTCTTTGACGGTGTTATTACAATGAGCATATACAAGGAGAATCCGGAGTCTGCATCCAACCCTATTCCGGTAGCCATGGGAGTGTTTCAGGATCAGCCTTTCCTCGCCGAAGATGCCATTAAGACTTATGATGTGAATATAGGTTTAAGTGGAGCAGAGAAGAATGTGGTATATATACTGCGTACATCCTATACCAGAAGCACTGACGAATATGTGCTCGATTCGAAGAGTTTCATAGTGTTGAACCCCGGCGAAGGCGGAGTGGAAGGAGTTGGCATTGACAGTGAAGAAGGAGATGTAAGATATTATAACATGCAGGGCGTTGAAGTGACGCGTCCGACCAGTGGAGATATCCTGATCAGGGTATCTAACGGAAAGGGTACAAAGGTACGTTTCTGAGACACACAAAAAATCATATCTGAATATGGGGAGGTCAGGCCGGGCAGCGGCTTGACCTCCCTTGCGTAGACCCCTCTATTGATTTTTTAAGAAATTATTAAAAAAAAATTTGTGTGTGAAAAAAAATATATATATCTTTGCGAGTGAAATCCTTGGGAGAGAAAGGTCCCCGGGAGATGCTCTGATGATGAGAGGGCATAAAGTGGTTAAGAGAGAACAAATAAATAAAACAATAACCAAGATTTTCCATTATGAAGAAAATTTACGCAACGGGCATAGCACTGTTGGCAGGGTTGAGCGCCATGGCAGCTCCCCAGAGTGCAAGTGTGTCGCAGACGCAGGTTTTGAAATCGGCGACAGCCGAGATGACAGCTGTGGAGGCACCGGCCACCATGACAAAGGCAGATGGCAAAGCCATCACCAGCCTGAGCGAACTCGTAGGTTTCGGAAAGATCGTCGGTAAGGATGTTTCCGGTATCGGCAATACTCTCAACTTCTTCCTTACCGTAGAGGAGAAGAATACAACCACACTTACTCTTAAGGACTTCATCTTCAGCCAGAACGACTGTGATGTTAAGGTAGACGTTGCCGCCGGTACCGTTACCTTCAAGAACCAGACTCCTCTGGGTCAGGTGAATACCAGCGAGGGTTATAAGGCAACTTATCTTTATACCCGCGAGTTTAAGGGTGAGTATGAGGACAATAAACCTGTTACCAAGCCGGTCAATGAGATAGTAGCCACTCTGGATGCCGACAACAATATAGTTTTCCCCGCAAATACGGCCGTCATGGTAGGGTATCCTACGACCGACAACAAGATGAGCTATTTCGCATGTGTGGAAATCGAAAAAATAGAGAAGTGCTCGCTGAACACGCCTACAAGCCTTGATGGTTATGAGAATGTGGGTACCGCCAAGTTCAGCGACGGTTGGTTCAATTCTCTGATGGTCAGTGAGGGTCAACCTGCCATCAACAATGTGGATGTGACGGTGATGCGTAATCCCGCCAAGCCAAAGGAACTCGTGATATGCAATCCTTACGGAGATCCCAGGTGGGTAGAGCAGTTCGGCAGATATGGTGATGGCGTAGGCTATCTTATCGTAGACTACTCATATGAAGAATGCGTCACCGTGGTTCCGTTGGTAGCATCAGGTATGGCTTCGGCATATAAGGACGGTTCAAAGGCTTACTATTATCTTAATAATCAGGAGGGCATCAACGTTTTCAACGGCTACAGCCAGGAAGACCAGATCATAGACAACGAGATTATTCAGGCACCCATGTCGAACGTCAAGGGCAATACTATGACAATAGAAAATCTGTTTTTCGGTAAGAAATCAGTAGATGACCCGGATGGAGACGTAGATGAACCTCTCGGCACATACTGGTGGACAAATGGCCAGACACCTGAGGGCAAACCCATATGGAGAGATAAAATACCTGCCGTTATCGAGCTTCCCGAAGGCTGGAACAAAGCAGGTGTAGAAGGTGTTTACGTTGACGGTACAGAGGATGTGCGCTACTACAACCTTCAGGGTGTGGAGATCGCAGCTCCTGTCAAGGGTCAGCTCACCATCAAGAAGGAAGGCAACAAGGCCGTTAAGTTCTTCGCTCGCTAAGAAACCGACTTACACAGATAATAAAAATCCGAACCGCAAGGTTCGGATTTTTTTATTGCTTGACATAGTGCAGGATCTCCGATCCTGTCGCCAATATGCTGTTCGGTCCTCACCTAACTCGCTGTGCCGGCTGTCGCCGTCGCAGCTCGTAAAGGTGAGGTTAACCATGTATTGCCTCTCCGAGGCGCTGTTCACAGAAGCACCTGATATTTGATGTGCCGGGTCAGAATGCTCAGGGGAGCTGGGCTTTGATTTTGGCCAGCTGGGAGTTGGCTTCGGTCAGAGGTACGGAGGTCTTGAAGAAGTCGGTGACTCTTGCTCCGGGGATGATGTGGAACTTGATCTCTTCTGCTGACGGTGTGGAGGGTAACTTGGCATATTCGTCGAAAGTCCAGGAGGTGAATACCGAATTGGCGCCGAGTCCCTGGTTGTTGAGCCACCATCCGTTGGCGAGATATGTCGGCATGGATCGGGAAGTGATGTCGGAGGGAGCGGGGAAGTAAAGGAGCCGGCCGTCCGAGCCGAGGGTCACGGCAACTTTGTCGGCGTATGCTCCCGACATCTTGAAAGCCGTGGCTTTAGGTATAAAGGTTGTCGACTCTACTACCACAGGCTGCTCCGGTTCCGGCGTAATGGCGGGGCTCTCTCCGGTGGCCTTATGGCTTGTGCAGCCTATCGCTGCCAATGCTATCCCTGATATCAGCAATGTCTTTTTCATGTCTGTTCGTTTTTATCTGCTAAGTTAACGTCTTTTCGGCAAACCTCCAAACATCATAAGAACAAAGGAGGGAGACAGGTGTTTGGAATTAAAAAAGGAGGTATGAAAAGCATTACAAAGATGATATTGCCTGCGGCATTGATAATAGGCGGATGGATGCCGTCGGATGCCTGCACGCGCGTGTTGTACAAAGGTCTTGATTCGCTATATGTTGTGGCGAGGTCGCTCGACTGGAAGACGCCTATACCAACCAATCTATATGTCTATTCTCCGGGAATAGAGAAGGTGTCGAGCGACAAACCCAACGCCATACGGTGGAAGTCGAAATATGGAGCTGTCTACGCCGTAGGCTATGACGGCGGCGTCACCGAGGGGATGAACGATAAAGGGCTTGTGGTCAACGGCCTTTTCTGCAAGACGGCGGTCTACGAGAAGAAGGATGTAGATACCGCAAAGCCCTACATGTCGCTGTCGGTGTTTGTGGCATGGCTTCTCGACAACTGTACCACGGTAGACGATGTTGTGGCGATGCTCAAGCCTCATGATTTCCGAATACAGGGGGCGGAGTTCGACGGAGGCACCGTGTCTACGCTACATTGGGGAGTGACCGACGCGTCGGGCAAGAGCATGGTGTTCGAGTTTACCGACGGCGAGATAAGGTATTACGATATGGGCGATTACCGGGCAATGACCAACGACCCGGAATGGCCGGCCATGAAAGCCATCCTTGACTACTGGGAGAAGATTGGAGGCAGGAACATGCTTCCGGGGACGGTAAGCAGTCCTGACCGTTGCGTGCGTGCCAACTACTTCGCTCATAATGTCAAGGCCGAATCAGACGGCACTCTGGGGGTGTCGATAGCCCGCAGTGTGCTTGTGAACTCCTGCGTGCCTTATATGTATATGGTAGAGGGGGACCCAAACGTAAGCTCAACGCAATGGCGCAGTTATGCCAATATAAGGGATCTCCTGTATTATTTCGACATAGTGACCAATGCGGGGATATATTATATCGACATGAAGAAGCTCGACATGAGCCGGGGAAGGATATATAAACTCGACACGTCGAAACACCGGGAGTTTGCAGGCTGTGCAAACGGGTTGTTGGAGGGGTCGAAGGGTTTCACCCCAATGTATTGAGTGTGTTAATTGAGGGTGGGCCCTAAAGGCGCATCTGCGGCACCGTAGGGACCACTCGGAGTCGGTCACATACTTAAGTATGCTCCCTCCTCCTCGGAACCCTACGGCACCACAGCTGCATCCTTTATGACCGTACCCTCTTTAGAAACGGTATTTATGAACCTGTCCTCTTTAGAGAGGGTAATGATGGGTGCGTATCGGGGGGGTGCGTATCGGGTGGGGATGCGTATCGGGGGGTGCGTATCGGGGGATGCGTATCGGGGCGTATCAGAATATGATTTTTTCTGCTTTGGAGCCGGATACGCGGATGTATGCGCGGCCTTTCTGTGGGCTGGCGATGGGGAGACCCTGCATATTGTAGTAGAGAGTCGGGGCGTCGTCAGCGGGGAGGAGGGTCACGCCGGTTTCTGCTTTGGGATTCGTCGCGGTGAAGGATATTTTGCCGTCGCCCGACTCCGTGATGCTCGACAGACTTGCGCCCGTAGCCTTGTTGCTCCAGCCGGTGAAGCTGCAGGATGTTACATTCATAGCGCCGGGATATGTCCATGAGCTCATGTTCTTGTCGGAAGCGTTGGAAACGGCCTCCACGATATCTACATACTGGTGGTAGGGGTCGTTGTTGACAATATTGTAGTCGAACACCTGCCTGTTGTAGTCGACATGCCATATGAGCAGACCATGGCCCGGGATATAGCGGTCCCAGCCCGATTTCTGCCTGTTTTCGCAGATAAAGAACTCATTCTCTTTATCGGTGGCCACAATGTAGGCTACGTTTGTCTCCGGCGTGGGCGACATGTCGCGAACATCGGAATTGGGCAGCGGGAGTGGCGTGCACCAGCCCAGGGCATAACGCTCATAGGCAGAGTAGTTGGGAGGAGTGCGCCCGTTGTTGTTGTAGGGGCCATAGTCCATCACGGAATATTCTCCCGGTGTCAGAGAGCTGGAGTCGGAGGTGGAGTAAAGGTCGGGGAGCCCCATCACATGGCTGAACTCATGTGTGAAGGTGCCGATGCCGTCGGGAGCCTTGGTGTAATAGTCCACCTCGTTGGAGCAGCCGTAGGTAGAGATTGACACGCCGTCGAGTACAAGGCTTTTGTTGGCTTCCTCAAGAGAGTACGAGTGCGGCCATATGGTGTTGGCGAGATCGCTGTCAGCCTCGCCATATCCGGCGTAGAAGATATAGATGTTGTCGACAACGCCATCGTTGTTGCGGTCATAGTCGCGGAAGTCTATCACGTCGTCGAGCGCCTTGCAGGCCTCGATTACCATCTCCTCGGGGCGCAGGTCATCACCGTAATAGTCGTTGCCGCCATAATAGCTCATCTTTCGGCTTACCTTCACGGGGCCGTAGAGGTCGAATGAAGGGCTGAACTGCGAATTGCCCTGGGCGTCACGGGAGTTGTCAAGGAACCATCGGCGGCATGACCCTGTAGCGCCGAGAGCCGTGAAACTGTCGGAGTTGAGCATCTCCGTGAAATAGTCGTGGGCTGTATAGCCTTCCTTTATTTTGGAATACTTGTATGCCGAGCCGCATTTGTCGCCGAAAGTCACGTCTTGAAACTCCACCAGAATCACGAGAGCCTTCTGCTCGCCTTTGAGGGGAAATTTGGCTGTGGAGAATAGGCCGACATTCCGGTCGTTGCCGGCACGCGTCATGGCAGTGGCGGGGCGGCGGGTTTTACGGCTGTTGTCGCGGCGCAGGCCGAGAGCCTTCTGAATATCATCCGCAGAAGGAGCCATGCCGACAGCGGCGGCACGGGTAGGGGAGACTGTCACCCCTGTGGATTCGAGACGGCCATCGTCAAGTATACGCGCATACTCAAATCCCCGGCTTTCATTCCATAGCAGAGGATGGCCGTCGGCCGAGAGAGTGAGGTGGGCGCGTTCATCGCCGATACGACGTATCTGAATCTCCGAGCCGTCGGGCTGATGCGCCGTGATAAAGCCTGGTTTCGCAGGTATTCCGTAGGCGGTGGCGGCGGCCGCCAAGGTCAATGTTATCGGTAAAAAAAGTTTTTTCATAAGATTTTTGAGGTAAAGGGTTATGAGGCTAAAAAGTCCATATCGCGGAGAGAGCGAAAGAGAAAGGTAGAGAGCCGCCGTATCCGGGGATGAACCAGGGTTTGCTCGTGGCAGAGTCGTCGAGGTTTCCCGGAAGTCCGGAGGCATGGGCTGCCGTAACCTTGAAGGGGAAATGCCAGCGGATATTCCAGCCCAGGGAGAAACGGCTCACTATTTTTACCTTGATGCCTGCCACGGCTTCGCCCCACCATGCCGTGGACCGCATACCCGTCATGTCGAAGCCGGTGCTATCCTGCCAATAGCTGTTGCCGATGGTGACATCGGTCACCTCCCAGCCGAAATTGCTGAAGCCGGCCCGGAAACCGACGTACAGCTGATAGTCAGGCTTCGACTTGTAGAGGAAATTGTAGTTGAAGCCAACCTTGCAGAAGAAAGAGGGCTTCACGCGATAGGTGAAATTATGATTTTCGGGAGATGTGCGGGCATATCCGAAGCCGGCTTCCACCACGGGGAATAGCCAGTTCCATAGCGACACGTCGGCCCATACGTCGAATGAGGCGAATTTCTGGCCGAAAGCCATCATCAGAGCGTCACCGAAGTTCAGGCCCACCGAGAGGCCGTTGTAAGCGGGATATACCGGCTTAGCCTTGGGTTTGGTGACGGTGTCGAGGGAGGCGAGGAAGAGGACAGGTTCTTCCAGAGGTTCGCCATGCTTGTCGAAGTAGTGCATCACGGGCTCGCGGCGTTTGTCGTCGATATCTACGGGCGATACTTTTCTGGGTGTCGGCGTCGGCGTAGGTGCCGTCAGCGAGTCGGTCGGCATTGCCGGCAGGGAATCGGCAGGAACGTCGGCATGCGCGATGAACCGTGCAGAGATCAGCAACATCAGAATAATGAGCCTATTCATGTCGGAGATAGATTACGAGATTGGCTATGTTCTGATTGGTGATCTCGCCATTGGGACAGGTCACGGAGTCGATGAGCTGGCCGGTGTTGGAGATGCTCTTCATGACGAATTTGAAGCTGACGCCGCAGTCGGCGGAAACGAACACCGGGGCGCGGTCGTAAATGAAAGTGACAGTGTCGCGGATGTGCGAGGGAGAGCTTTCGAATACGTAAGCGGTGGTGTCGGAGTCGACGCGGAAGGGTATGAAGAGCTGTTCGGAGGAGCCGCCGTCCCAAAGCACGGAGTCGTTGGGGGCGCCTATTCCGTAAACCGTCAGCGAGTCCATGCTGCCGGTATGAGGCGCGGAGTCGTTGATTACGAAAGTGGCCTGCGGCAGGGCGTTCTGGTTTTCGTAGCATTCGCCGCCACATCCTGCCAGCACCGCAGTAGCCGCAATTGCTGCCGCAGCAGCAAGTATGCTGTGAAGCCCCCGCATCAGAACTCCTCGCTGATAAGGTAATTGCGGCGCTCTACGCTGTTGCGCGTGATGAGTTCGCCGATAAAACCGGTACAGAAGAACTGCACGCCCAGAATCATGAAGGTCATCGACAGGTAGAAGTATACCGATTTGGTGAGCCAGAAACTGAAGGTGTCGGAGCACATGGCCACCAGCTTTAGAATCAGCACGGTGACCACGGCAATGAAGCCTATGGCGAACATCAGCGAGCCGAGCAGACCGAAGAAATGCATGGGCTTGATGCCGAATTTGGTCTGGAACCAGAGGGATATGAGGTCGAGGTAACCGTTGACGAACCTGTCGAGGCCGAATTTGGAGGAGCCGTATTTGCGAGCCTGGTGGTGCACCACCTTCTCGCCGATACGGGAGTAGCCGGCGTTTTTAGCCAGATATGGGATGTAGCGGTGCATGTCGCCGTAGACCTCTATATGCTTTACCACATCGCGGCGGTAGGCTTTCAGACCGCAGTTGAAGTCGTGCAGGTTCTTTATACCCGACACTTTGCGGGCCGTGGCGTTGAAGAGTTTGGTGGGAATCGTTTTCGACAGCGGGTCATAGCGTTTTTTCTTCCAGCCCGACACGAGGTCGTAACCGTCGACGGTGATCATGCGGTAAAGTTCGGGAATCTCGTCGGGGCTGTCCTGCAGGTCGGCGTCCATGGTAATCACCACGTCGCCCTTGGCACGGGCGAAGCCGGTGTCGAGGGCGGGCGACTTGCCATAGTTGCGGCTGAAAGATACGGCGTGGATGCATGGATTGTTGCGCTGAAGCTCCTTGATCACGTCCAGGGAGTTGTCGCGCGAGCCGTCGTTGATGAAAAGAATCTCATAGCTGAAGCCGTTGTCGCGCATCACGCGCTCTATCCATGCGCTGAGCTCGGGAAGCGACTCCGCTTCATTATATAGAGGTATTACTACTGATATGTCCATGTTGAGAGTTGGTGAAAGTCAGAATTTCATGTCGGCCTCGGCGAAGAGCTTTTTGTCGGAAGCAATGTCGTTGCTGACGGTTGTGAGCATGTCGCCCATAAGAACGCCGTTGACGCCGCCGTGGAGGATGCGTTTCATCGACTCGAGCGACAGTCTCATGCGGCCTCCGGCGAAGCGTATCGACTTGGCGGGGAGGATGAAGCGCCATAATGCGGCGGTGCGTATGATATCCTCTTCGGAGATGAGGGGAGTGTTTTCAAGGGGAGTGCCGGGGATGGGGTTGAGGATGTTCATGGGCACGGAGTCAACGTCGATTTCGGCGAGTTCGAAGGCGAAGTCGATGCGGTCGTCAAGCGTTTCGCCCATGCCGATGATACCCCCGGAGCATACGGCCATACCGGCTTTTTTTGCGGCGCGGATTGTGCGCAGTTTGTCATTGTGGGTATGGGTGGTGCAGAGTGTGGGGAACATTCTGCGGGAGGTCTCCATGTTGCAATGGTATCTTTTGACGCCGGCGTCGGCGAGACGGCGAAGCTGGTCATCGTTGAGAAGTCCCATTGAGGCGCAGAGGTATAGGCCGGTCTCGTCGGCGAGACGGCGGTAAGCGTGGCAGAATATGTCGACATCCTTGTCGGAGAGTGTTCTGCCCGAAGTCACGAGGCTGAAACGGCGAATGCCGGCCTGAGCATTGCGGCGTCCGGCGTCGACGATAAGTTCTTCGTCAAGATGTTCGTAAGTTTCGCAGCCGGTATGGTGACGTCGGGCCTGGGCGCACCATTTGCAGTCCTCGCCGCAGAGTCCGGAGCGGGCATTGACGATGCTGCATGAATCGACGGTATTGCCCACCAGAGAACGGGATATAAGATCGGCGGCGTCGCATAGGGCATCGAGGTCGTCGACGGCTGCCAATGCAGACGCCTCTTCTCTGCTTATATATGTATTGGGAGCGAATGAAGGCTCGCGGCGACCGCTGCGGACATCACTGATTATACGCTCCGACAGTTGTTTCAAATCCATTATCGATAGGTTTAGACCACAAAATTACAAAAAATAAATAAAAAAAATTGTGGGAATATTTGGTAAAATCAAAATATAGCACTAATTTTGCATCGCTTTTCGGAAGGGAATGGCTTCCGGGAGCGAGAAGGAGATTCGCTAGCTCAGCTGGTAGAGCACAACACTTTTAATGTTGGGGTCCTGGGTTCGAGCCCCAGGCGGATCACAGAAGGGTCACAATTATGTGGCCCTTTTTTCATGCCTGTAAGTGACT
>CAJUAT010000012.1:0-18188 GCA_910584525.1 uncultured Muribaculaceae bacterium
TTAGTGATTAATGCCATCCGGAATGCGGCTATCTAAAATCTAATAAAATCTAATAACTTAAATTTGATTTGCCCATATGGGCAACAATGGCTAAATTTGCAGCTTGAACAATTTTCAGCACGTTCTTGAGGCGACTTGTGACATATATCGCGGCCGGGGTATTGACCTGCATGGCCTATTCGCAATACCAGGAGGGATTGCCGTCGCAACCTGCGCCGGCACTTGACTCCGTCGCCCTGCAGGACCCTAATGACCCTAAAGACCTTAGAGACCCTAAGGACCTTAAAGACACCGCCAAGACCTCCTTCTCCAAGATTGACCGCAACAGCCGCGACATCACCAGCACCGTAACCTTCAGCGCCAAGGACTCCCTGGTGCTCGAAAAAGGCAACAACGCCCACCTCTACGGCAACGGCACCGTTGAGTACCAGGACTTCAAGCTCAACTCCGCGGAGATAAAGATGGAACTCGACTCCAACACTGTCTATGCCAACGGGCTTCGCGACTCGTTGGGCAACCTTACAGAGACCCCCGTCTTCAAGGATGGCGGCGGCGAGTACGAGTCGGAGACCATGAAGTACAACTTCAAGACGCAACGCGGCTACATCACAGGCGTGATCACCGAGCAGGACGAGGGTTATCTCACCGGCGGCAAGGCCAAGCGCATGGAGGATGGCAGCTTCTATGTGCAGGATGGCAAATACACCACCTGCGAGGACCACGAGCATCCCCACTTCTACTTCAACCTCACCAAAGCTAAGGTGCGTCCGAAGAAAGATGTGGTGACGGGTCCCGGCTACATGGTGCTGATGGGGGTACCGCTCCCCCTGGCACTCCCTTTCGGCTACTTCCCCTTCAGCGAGAAATACTCGTCGGGCGTGATTTTCCCCACCTTCGGCGATGACTATAACCGAGGCTTCTATCTTCGCGACGGCGGCTACTACTTCGCCATCAGCGACTATGTGGACCTTGCCCTCCGCGGCGAGATATACACCAAAGGGTCGTGGGGAGTCTCGGCTTTCATGAACTATGCCAAGCGCTACAAGTTTCACGGCACCTTCGACATCTCCTTCCTCAACACGGTGACCGGCGACAAGGGAACCCCCGACTATTCGCGGATGCGCAACTTCCAGGTGGTGTGGAGCCACACCCAGGATGCCAAGGCCAACCCCAACCTGAGCTTCTCGGCATCGGTGAACTTCGCCACCTCCGGCTATACGCGCAACGACCTCAACTCATACTACAACAATTCCTTCACCGAGAACACGAAATCGTCGACGGTGAACCTCACCTACCGCTTCCCGGGCACGAAATGGAGCATATCGGCCACGGCCAACATAGCGCAGCGCAGCCAGGATTCCACGCTGTCGGTATCGTTTCCCAACCTGACGGTAACCATGGCACAGCTTTCCCCCTTCAAGCGCCGCCGCGCCGCCGGCGCCGAAAGATGGTACGAGAAGATAAAGATGTCGTACTCGGGACAGTTCCAGAACTCCCTTACGGCCGGCCAAAATGAATTTTTCAAGAAGAACCTGCTGAAAGACTGGCGCATGGGCATGAAGCACTACGTGCCCATATCGGCCACATTCTCCCTCTTCAAATACCTGAACATAAGCCCGACAATCACGCTCAACGACCGCATGTACACCAGCAAAGTGCGCCGGCAATGGGACACGCAGGCCTCCCGCGAGGTCACCGACACCACCTACGGCTTCTACAACATCTTTGACTTCAACGTGGGCATAGGCTTCGACACGAAGGTATACGGCTTCTGGAAACCGGCCAAATTCCTGGGCGACAAGATCCAGATGGTGCGCCACGTGCTGACGCCTACGGTGAGCTTCAACTGGAACCCGGACTTCGGGGCACCCGGCTGGGGCATCTACAGCTATTACATGATGACCGACCAGGCGGGCAACCAGCAGCGGCGCAACTACTCCTACTTCAACCATGGCATCTTCGGCGTCCCCTCGGCGGGCAAGAGCGGCGCCGTATCCCTCACGCTGGCCAACAACCTCGAGATGAAGGTCAAGAGCGACAAAGACACCACCGGCTTCAAGAAGATATCGCTCATAGAGAACCTGTCGCTGTCGCAGAGCTACAACTTCGCCGCCGACTCCCTGCGGCTCAGTCCGCTGCAGGTAAGCGCCACCTTCAGGCTGCTGAAGAATTTCAACCTCAATTTCAACACCACGTGGGACCCCTACGTATACCGTCCCGACGAGTTCGGCAACGTAAGGCAGGTCAACAAATTCCGCTGGAACGAGCACCAGGGCCTTCTGAAGCTGTCGTCGTTTGCCACTTCTTTCTCCTATACCTTCACCAACGACACCTTCCGGCGCAAGAAGGATACGGGAGGGAACCGCAAGGGGTATGGCGACGATGACGACGAAGATGACGAAGGCCTTACTGAGGACGAGAGTTTCAGCGGGATGGCCGACCGGCGGCGCAACCGTCGCGAAGAAAAGGAAGGAAACGAAAGCGACAGCGACGGCTACGAGAAATGGCAGTTCCCCTGGAGCCTGTCGCTCAACTACTCGGTAAGCTACGGCTACGGCGACTACAACTACGAGAAGCTCGACTACAACGGGCGGTGGATGCAGAACCTGTCGATCAGCGGGTCGGTACGCCCCACGCCGGGGTGGAACTTCTCCTTCTCGGCGAGCTATAACTTCGAGCTGAAGAAACTTGCCTACATGAACTGCTCTATCAGCCGCGACCTGCACTGCTTCACGATGTCGGCGAGCTTCGTGCCTGTAGGACCCTACAAGAGCTACAACTTCCACATCGCTGTGAAATCGTCGCTACTCAAAGACCTCAAATGGGACCAGCGGTCGCACAACAACAACGGCATCCGCTGGTATTGACCCAAGTAAAAAAGGGTAAAAACGGGTAAACTTTGTGGATACGGGGATTTTTTGCTAATTTTGTAAAAAATTGGCAAGGATGGCCACAAACTTGTTAAGCGAACTGAGGGGGCTTCATAGCCGTCTTGAGGGAATAGAGGGGAGGCTACGGACCTTGGAGGCCCGCAACCATGCGCTCGAAGAGGAGAATGCGGAGCTGCAGCGACAGCAGCGGGAGGCATATGCGGCCCGCGACAAAGCGCTCCTCGACTGCGAATATCTCCAGGTGTCGCACAAACTCGCCGACAGTCCCGACACACTCGCCGACACAAGACGCCGAATCGCCGGTTTGATCCGCAACATCGACCGTTGCCTTGACATGCTCAAGGAATGAGGAGCGACAGGTGACATGTGTAACCAGCATCAGTGAAAGCTCTGCGATGAACGACACGGAAAAGATAAAGATGTACCTCAATATAGGCGGCTGCCAGATACCGGTGACCGTCCCCTACTCCCAGCAGGAGTTGAACCGCGATGTGGAGAAGCAGGTGGAGAGCCTCTACACCTCATGGCGGCACCAGTTTACCAAGCGCACCGACCGCGAGATTCTCGCCATGGTGGCATATCAGTTTGCCTTCCACTATGTGGAACTGCTTCAACGCTACAACCAGGCGGCGGCTATGGCAGACGAATGCGCGGCCATTCTCGACAGAATGGAGAAAATGACGGAGGAGGACTCCTCCGAAGCCGCTGAATAACGGGAACATCATATCCTTCCATCCATTTCATCCATCTCATTTCAAGACATGCCTGAGGCAGCCCACAGGGCCGTCGGCTTCGATGTATGCGCCAATCAACGAAGTGTACAGAACGTAAAACCATGAAACATAAAACAGATAGATAATGGAAACAGCGATATGGATAATAATAGCTGTAGCGGCAGCGGTAGGGGGATATATCCTGGCGAGCGTGCTTAGCCGTCGGAATGCCCAGAGCCGCGCCAACAGCATCACTGCGGATGCTCGGCGTGAGGCCGACAACATCAGGGACAAGGCCCAGCTGCAGGCCAAGGAGGAACAGATGAAGATCCTCAACGATGCGGAACGCACCGCGCAGCAGAAGATACAGAAGGCCCAGAACATAGAGCAGCGTGCCCGCCAGAAGGAGAACGAGGTGCGGCAGACGGCCAACGAGAACAACCGCCGGCGCAAGGAGCTTGACGCCACGCAGCGCACCCTCGACGAACGCGCCCTCCAGCTCGACGGCCGCCAGCAGGAACTCGACACCCTCACCAGAAAAGCCACCGAGGAACTGGAGCACATCTCGGGTCTCAGCGCCGACGAAGCCCGCGAGAAACTCGTGGAGTCGATAAAGGACGAGGCCAAGACCCAGGCCGCCGGATACATCAACGACATCATGGACGATGCGAAGATGACGGCCACGCGCGAGGCCAAGCGCATAGTGATACAGAGCATCCAGCGCGTGGCCACGGAGACCGCCGTGGAGAACTCGGTGACGGTGTTCCACATCGACAACGACGAGATCAAGGGGCGCATCATAGGCCGCGAGGGCCGCAACATACGCGCCCTGGAGGCTGCAACCGGCATAGAGATTATCGTCGACGACACCCCCGAGGCCATAGTGCTCAGCGGCTTCGACCCCGTGCGCCGCGAGATTGCACGTCTCGCCCTGCATCAGCTCGTGACCGACGGACGCATTCACCCCGCACGTATCGAAGAGGTGGTGGCAAAGGTACGCAAACAGGTGGAGGAAGAAATAATAGAGACGGGCAAACGCACCACCATCGACCTCGGTATCCATGGACTGCATCCCGAGCTCATAAGGATGGTGGGCAAGATGAAATACCGTTCGAGCTACGGTCAGAACCTGCTTCAGCACAGCCGTGAGACAGCCAACCTGTGTGCTGTCATGGCGAGCGAGCTTGGCCTCAACCCGAAGAAGGCGCGTCGCGCCGGTCTACTCCACGACATAGGCAAGGTGCCCGACGACGAGCCGGAGCTGCCGCACGCACTCTTAGGCATGAAGCTGGCCGAGAAATTCAAGGAGAAAGCCGACATCTGCAACGCCATCGGGGCACACCACGATGAAGTGGAGCAGACATCGCTGCTGGCGCCCATCGTGCAGGTATGCGACGCCATATCGGGAGCACGTCCCGGGGCACGCCGCGAGATTGTGGAGGCATACATAAAGCGTCTCAACGACCTCGAGCAGATAGCCCTCTCCTACCCCGGCGTGCTCAAGACCTACGCCATACAGGCAGGCCGTGAGCTCCGCGTGATTGTCGGCGCCGACAAGATTACCGATGAGGAAACCGACAAGCTGTCGACGGAAATAGCCAAGAAAATCCAGGACGAGCTCACATATCCGGGACAGGTAAAGATTACCGTGATACGTGAGACACGTGCCGTAAGCTTCGCCAAATAATGGGGGCACCTAAGAAGAGATGCTGCGCCGGAGAATGCCCGCGGGGCAAACTGCAGTCGTACAACTGGCTCGAAAGGGTCAGCGACAACAACGACTGCAACATCGTGGAGGTGGTGTTCAAGAACACGCGCACGGGTTTCTACGAGAACACGTCGGGGCTTGAGCTGAACATCGGCGACGACGTGGTAGTGGAGTCACAGCCCGGCTACGACATAGGCAAGATACAGCTCACGGGCCGGCTGGTAAAGCTGCACATGGCCAAGAGCGGCGTCAAGGAAGAGGAGCTCAAGAAGGTGCTTCGCACGCCGACATCGCGGGAGCTTGACCGCGCCGACGAGGTTCACGCCCGCGAGCACGACACCATGATACGCGCCCGCAAAATCGCCGAGGACCTCAGCCTGAACATGAAGATCGGCGATGTGGAGTACCAGGCCGACGGGGCCAAGGCCATCTTCTACTATATCGCCGATGAGCGCGTGGACTTCCGGGCACTCATACGCGTGCTTGCCGACACGTTCCGGATACGCGTGGAGATGAAGCAGATCGGGGCACGCCAGGAGGCTGGCCGCATAGGTGGTATCGGTCCCTGCGGACGCCCTCTGTGCTGCTCGCAGTGGATGACGAAGTTCACCAGCGTGGCCACCGGCGCCGCCCGTATACAGGACCTCTCCATGAGCCCCCAGAAACTCGCCGGACAGTGCGCCAAACTCAAATGCTGCCTGAACTTCGAGACCCCTGTATATGCCGAGGCCGCCAAGGAGATGCCCCACAAGGATATAGCCCTGGAAACCAAGGACAATACCTATTACCTTTTCAAGGCCGACATACTGGCACGCAAGGCCACGTACAGCACCGACAAGCGCATACCTGCCAACCTCGTGACCATCGACGCGCGCCGCGCTTTCGAGATCATAGCCCTCAACAAACAGGGCGTGAAACCCGACTCGCTGCTCAGCGAGGGTCAGATAGCCGAAGATGAGCAGAACAAGGTCGTGGATCTTGCCGAGCAGGAGAGCCTCACACGCTTCGACAAGTCGAAGAAGAAGGGGGGCAAGAAGCAGGGGGCCCGTCAGAAGGGAGCCAAGCCGGAGGCTAAGAACCAAAGCGCGGCACGCCAGGAGAAAAGCCAGGGGAAAGGGAAAGGGCGCGGCCATAAGAACCACCAGAACAAAAACAACGCAGCGGAAGGCAAAAAGAAAAACGGCCAATGAGAAACCGAAAGGTATCGGCAGGCGTTCTGACAATAGCGGCGGCAATGATGCTATGCGGATGCAGGGAGGTCAACGACACCCTGTATTCGCATTATGCCGATTCGGGACGCGAGGGTTTCCGGCAGGGACATCCGCTGGTTTTCGAGCCTCGGGTGGCCGATACCACGAGGTATGGCAGCGACGTGAGGATGGAGCTGCTGCTGCGCTACAAGCCCGACCGCCCCATGGGGAGTCTTCCCTTCCTGCTGTCGGCCGAGGATGCCGACGGCGAGATATGCAACGACACGGTGGTGGTGAGCCTCTACAAAGGGGACGGCACACCCCGCGATCCGCAGCATTACGGCATATGCAGCCATAACGTCACCGTGATTTCCAACGTCCGCATGCCCCGCGACATGACGGTATCGCTGGTGCCTCTCGCACCCGACAGCGCCGCAGCCGGTCTCAGGAGCATCGGCATTAAAATATCAGCAAATGGACCTTACTCTACTGCACCCTGACAAACGGCACGAGTTATCGCTGCGCGTCGAGAAAGTGAAATTCCAGATGCAGATCGCCGGCATGGATGGTCTGCTCGTCGGCTCCCCCACCAATCTATACTATCTTGGCGGCGGGGTGTTCCGCGGCTACGTCTACATCCCCGTGGACCGTGACCCGCTCTTCTTCATGATACCGCCGTCGGAGGGTATCGGCGACATGTGCCATACCATCAGGAAGCCGGAGATGATAGCCGGCATCCTGGAGAGCCAGGGGATAGGCAAGGCCACGAAGCTGGGTCTGGAATTTGACGATCTGAGCTACAGCGAGATCCGCAGGCTGATGCGTGCGCTGCCTGCCGGGGAATATTCCGACGCCACGCCGGTGCTGCGCATGGCCCGACTGATAAAGACCGACTATGAGCTGCGACTCATGCGGCAGGACGGCATGCGTCAGGCCGAGGTCTACAAGCAGATAAAGCATTGCTATCAGGAAGACATGACCGACATGGAGTTCCAGATAGAGATCGAGCGTGTGCTACGGCGCGTGGGATGCCTGGGTTATCTGCGTGCCGCGGGCAACAGGATGCAGCTCAACATGGGGTCGGTGATAGCCGGCGCCAATGCCGACGTGCCGAGCCCGTATGATTTCTCCATGGGAGGAGCCGGCACCGACCCGTCGCTGCCCGTGGGAGCCAGCGGCGAGATCATGAAGCCGGGCACGGCGGTGATGGTCGACATGAACGGCGGTTTCAACGGCTACCAGACCGACATGACCCGCTGCTGGACCATCGGGGAAGTGCCGGAGAAAGCCGTACGCGCCCACGAATGCTCCATAGCCATACTTCGCGACTTGGAACATTTCGCCCATACCGATGTGGCTGTGGGCGAGGTGTACCGCCGCGCGCGTCGTCTGGCCGATGACGCCGGTCTCGCCGACTGCTTCATGGGGCATAACCACAAGGTGGCCTTCATAGGCCATGGCGTGGGCATTGAACTCAACGAGATGCCTGTGGTGATGGAACGCAACGACACTCCCCTGCTCGGCAACATGACGATAGCCCTGGAACCCAAGTTCGTGATACCCGGCGTGGGAGCACTCGGCGTCGAAAACACTTATATCGTCACTGACACGGGTCTCGAAAACATCACCGTGCTCGACGAGTCGCTTAAACAGTTATGAATCTCAAGGAGGATCTTAAACATCCCGTATTCCGGGTGATAGGTCGTATAGCCGACAGCATGGACCGTGAGGTCTATGTGGTGGGAGGATATGTCAGGGACATATTTTTGGGGCGCAAGAGCCAGGACATCGATTTTGTTACGGTAGGTTCGGGCATAGAGCTTGCCGGGGCTGTGGCTCGGGCGTTAGGGCCACGGACGCCGCTGTCGGTGTTCGCCACCTACGGCACGGCGCAGGTGAAGCACAAGGGTCTGGAGCTGGAGTTCGTGGGGGCCCGCAAGGAGTCGTACCGCCGCGAGAGCCGCAACCCCATAGTTGAGGACGGCACGCTTGCCGACGACCAGAACCGCCGCGACTTCACCATCAACGCCATGGCCATACGCCTCAACGAGTCGCGTTACGGCGAGCTTGTAGACCCGTTCGGCGGCCTTGCCGACCTGGCCAGAAACATCATACGCACCCCTCTCGACCCGGACATAACCTTCAGCGACGACCCTCTGCGGATGATGCGTGCCGTGAGGTTCGCGACGCAGCTCGGTTTCGAAATCTACCCCGAGACGTTCGAGGCCATACGTCGCAATGCCGACAGGCTCAAGATCATAACCCGCGAGCGTATCAACGACGAGTTAGGCAAGATCATGCGGTCGCCGCGTCCGTCCGTGGGATTCCTCCTTCTCGACAAGGCGGGACTGCTGCAGTATGCCTTCCCGGCAGTGCTCGACCTCAAGGGTGTGGAGACAGTCGACGGCATAGGACATAAGGACAATTTCCTGCACACGCTGCAGGTGGTGGACCATGTGGCGGCGAAAAGCGACAACGAGTGGCTGCGCTGGGCAGCTCTCCTGCACGACATCGCCAAGCCGGCAACCAAACGCTATGACGAGCGACTCGGCTGGACATTCCACAACCATAACTTCTTAGGGGAGAAAATGGTGCCGGGCATCTTCAAGAAGATGAAGATGCCGATGAACGAGCATATGAAGTATGTGTCGAAGCTTGTGGGTCTTCACATGCGCCCGCAGTCTGTGGCCGACGCGGGAGTTACCGACTCGGGAGTTCGCAGGCTTATTACTGACGCGGGGGCTGACCTCGACGACCTGATGACACTGGCGGAAGCCGACATCACGTCGAAGAATCCTGCTAAGGTTCGGCGGCAGCTGGAGAGCTTCGGGCGGCTGCGCCGCCGCATGGACGAGATCAGCGATGCCGACGCCTTGCGCAACTGGAAAAATCCGGTGAACGGCAACGAGATCATGGAGCATTTCCACCTGCCGCCGGGGCAGCAGATCGCGGTGCTGAAGGAAGCCGTGAAAGAGGCCATCATGGATGGCGAAATCCCCTACGACCACGACGCCGCCTGGGAATGGCTCCTCCGGAACGCCCCCGCCCTCCTCGCCCAAGCTCCGGCTTCGCACTGATACTTACCGCGAGCTCCCGCTCGCGGAACGGCCGCTGAAAAGGCTGCGGAAATACTGGAAGGGCCGGAAAAGCTGAAAATGAAAAAAGGCGGATGAGCCGGGAAAGCTGAAAAAAGGCGGATGAGTCGGGAAAGCTGAAAAAAGGCGGAGATATGAGAAAAAGAGGGGAAGGCGAAAAAATGAGGAAAGAGGGATGGCAATTTGCCAGTGTGGGGAAAATTTATTAATTTTGCGAGCCGATTATATCCAAGAACAGGGCCCCGTCGGGGAGGGAGGTTGTCATTGGCCTGGTAACCGCCTGAAAGACAGGGACAAACACATTAAACCCAACTTAAAGAAGTGGATACATTAAGTTATAAGACGCAGAGTGCCACCCCGAGCACGATAGTAAAGAAATGGGTGGTTATCGATGCGACAGACCTGGTACTTGGCCGACTCTGTTCAGAGGTAGCCAAGATTCTGCGAGGCAAGAACAAGCCCGATTACACTCCGAACATGGACTGCGGAGACAATGTAATCATCATCAACGCCGAGAAGGTAAAGCTTAACGGCGGCAAGATGGAGAAGCGCGAATATCTCCGTTACACGGGATATCCGGGCGGCCAGCGTACATTTACTCCCGGCGACCTTATGAAGAAGTCGTTCGGCGTTACGGTAAAAGGCAAGCACCCGCTGTTCATCAAGGTAGTGAAGGGCATGCTTCCCAAGACGAAGCTTGGAGCCAAGCAGCTCACCAACCTTCACGTGTTCAACGGTTCGGAGCACCCCTTCGCCGACAAGAACCCCGTAGTTCTGGACTTTAACAAAATCAAGTAAAGAAGATGGAAAAAGTAAATGCCATAGGCCGCCGCAAGGCCGCAGTTGCCCGCGTATACCTTACAGAAGGAACGGGCAAGATCGAGATCGACAAGCGCCCGCTTGAGGTTTATTTCCCCTCTTCGATACTTCAGTACATCGTAAAGCAGCCGATGCTTCTTCTTGGCGTAGCCGATAAGTACGACATCAAGGCACATCTTGACGGTGGCGGATATCACGGACAGGCCGAGGCCCTTCGTCTGGCCATAGCCCGCGCGCTGGTGAAGGTGAACCCCGAGGACAAGAGCGCCCTCCGCAAGGAAGGCTTCATGACCCGCGACGCCCGCGAGGTGGAACGCAAGAAACCGGGTCAGCCCAAAGCCCGCAAACGCTTCCAGTTCTCCAAACGTTAATATTTTTGCCGCGGATTTTCCCTGTCAGGGATTATTCCAAAGCTCGTGTTTAGTATCTAAACCGCGGAGATGGCATCGTTCCCTACCCCGTGGTTGTCACAACAAAGAACGTAAACAATACAAAGAAAAGAATGGCAACACCCACATTCGACCAGCTTGTAGAAGCCGGATGTCACTTCGGTCACCTCAAGCGCAAATGGAATCCGGCCATGGCTCCCTATATCTTCATGGAGCGCAACGGTATCCACATCATCGACCTCTATAAGACAGCAGCCAAAATCGAGGAGGCATCCAACGCACTTCGCCAGATGGCCAAGAGCGGCAAGAAGGTGCTCTTCGTAGCCACCAAGAAGCAGGCCAAAGAGGCAATCTCCGACAAAGCCAAGGCTATCGGAATGCCTTTCGTAATCGAGCGGTGGCCCGGCGGCATGCTCACCAACTTCCCCACAATCCGCAAGGCCGTCAAGAAGATGACCACCATCGACAAGATGACCAAGGATGGCACGTTCGACAACCTGTCGAAGCGCGAGAAGCTGCAGATCACCCGTCAGCGCGCCAAACTGGAGAAGAACCTTGGCAGCATCGCCGACCTGAACTGTCTGCCGTCAGCCCTGTTTGTAGTCGATGTCATGAAGGAGCATATCGCCGTGGCCGAGGCCAAACGTCTGGGTATTCCCGTATTCGGTATTGTCGACACGAACTCCAACCCTGAGGACATAGACTTCGTGATCCCCGCCAACGATGATGCATCGAAGAGCATCGAGGTAATCCTCGACGCCGTATGCAGCGCGATGGCCGAGGGTCTGGAGGAGCGCAAGGTAGAGAAGCTCGACGCCGCCGAGAAAGACCAGGAGAACGAAGAGGCACCGGCCGCCAACAAGCGTCGCCGCGTACGCCGCAACGACCTCCCCAAGAACGACCAGCAGCCTGTGGCCCAGGCCGCTCCCGAAGCCGCCGAGGAAACCAAAGCCGAAGCAGCCGAGTAATTTTTAGAGTATAGTCAACACACCCGAAAGCCGGGCCCTCTGGCTCCGGCTTTCTTTAATATAAGACCATTATGGCAGTAAGCATAGAAGATATCAAGAAGCTGCGCAATCTTACAGGCGCAGGCATGATGGACTGCAAGAACGCGTTGGCAGAGACCAACGGCGACATAGAGGCATCCATCGAGATCATACGCAAGAAGGGTCAGGCAGTAGCCGCCAAGCGTGAGGACAGGAACGCCGCCGAGGGTTGCGTGCTTGCAGGCACCAACGGCGACTTCGCAGCCATCATCGCCCTGAAATGCGAGACGGACTTCGTGGCCAAGAACGAGTCGTTCCGCGCCCTGACGAAGAAAATCCTCGACTGCGCATTGGCAGCCAAGGCCAAGAGCCTCGACGAGGTGAAGGCCCTGCAGTACGATGGCCGCACCATCGAGGAGCACGTCACCGACGAAATCGGCAAGACGGGCGAGAAGATGGAACTCGGCGACTATGAGTGGATAGAGGCTCCCAGCGTATGCAGCTACGAGCACCTCGGCAACAAGCTCGCCACCATCGTGGGCTTCAACGTGGCCGGTGTATCCACGGAGATAGGCAAGGAGGTAGCCATGCAGGTTGCCGCCATGAACCCTGTGTCGGTAAGCCGCAATGATGTTCCCAAGGAGATTGTGGACCGTGAGCTGGAGATTGCCGTGGAGAAGACCAAGGAGGAGCAGATCCGCAAGGCTTCCGAGGTAGCTCTCAAGAAGGCAGGTCTCAACCCGAACCACTTCGACTCCGAGGAGCACATCGAGTCGAACATCACCAAGGGCTGGATTACCGCCGAGGATGCTGAGAAGGGGCGCCAGATCATGAAGGAGGCTGCCGAGGCCAAGGCCGCAAACCTCCCCGAGCAGATGATCCAGAACATCGCCAACGGCCGTCTGAACAAGTTCTTCAAGGAGAGCGTGCTCCTGGAGCAGGAGTATCACCGCGACGCCAAGAAGACCGTGCAGGAGTACCTCAACGGCGAGCAGAAAGGACTTACCGTGGTAAGCTTCTGCCGCGTGAATCTCAACGCCGACTGATAGTCATATCTCACCATAAAGGGAAAGCGCTTCATTCGAGGCGCTTTCTTTTTTTGCCGAGCGGGGACTTGACGGGGATTTACCGCGAGCTCCCGCTCGCGGCACGGCGGCTGGAAAGCGCTATTTGATTACGGGCTTAACGGACGGGGAAGGGCGGGTCGATGAAGAAGACTTTTTCGGTGGCGCGGGTGATGGCGGTGTATGCCCAGCGGTAGAAGTCATCGTCGAGGGCGGCTGGGTCGATGCCGGCCATGTCGATATATACGTGTCGCCACTGGCCGCCTTGCGCCTTGTGGCACGTGACGCAATAGGCGTACTTGGCCTGGAGGGCATTGTAATAGGGGCTGTTGAGCATGGCGGCCCATTTCTCAGAGAATACGCCGTCGGCTTCGTTGGCGATGATGCGGCCGAAGCGTTCCATCTCCTCGCGGGGGAGCGCCGGCCCCTTGGCCATAAGACTGCGGAGCATCAGCAGCGCGTTCACCAGACGTCCGTTGCCGAAGTCGAGCTCCACCTCCGTGAAATATCTGCCATAGGCCTTCTCGGTGCTTCCCGTCCATGTCACCTCAGCTATGTCGCCGTTAGCTATCAGTCCGCCCTTGTTGCCCTGCTGCCGGCCCCAGAAATAATCGTTTTTGGCGATCACGAGACGGTCGCCGCGTTCCAGCGGCTCCTCGGCATAGAACACCATGGAGCGTATGGCCTTGTTGAACTCGTTAGCGCGCCAGTTGGCGCGGGTTATGATGATTGTGTCGTCGCGTCCCACGGCGGCATACGAGTCGGCGAGCACATCGGGGAGGTCACGCCCCGAGACCACATTGACATCATCGTAGCCGTCGGCGTCGATATGCGGGTCGATGCGGTGCCCGGGATGGAGGAGCCAGTGGCGCAGCATGGTGGCGTTGTGTATGATGCCGCTGTCGAGACCCTGCCGCATAGGAATTTCGAGGACGTGATAGTCAGGGTTGAGGCCCATGGCGGCGAGACGTTCCGGGCGCATGGCATTAGCCTGACGCTGACCCACAGGGGGAAGCTGCGCCTCGTCGCCCATCATCAGGATGCGGCAGCCGGGAGAGGAATAGACATGCCTCACGAGCTGATTGAGGAGCGATGAGGGGTCGTTGGCGCCTGTGTCGGCAATCATTGAAGCCTCGTCGACCACGAAGAGGGTGTCGCGGAGCTGGTTGGGAGCTGTCACATACCTCGCGCCTGAGGGGTCGGCCGGGTCGGGACGGAATAGGCGGCGGTGAATGGTGCCGGCAGGGTGTGCGGAGAGACCGGAGGCCACCTGCGCGCCGCGACCCGTGGGCGACAGCACCACAACACGACGCCTCATACCTTCCATGGCCTTCACCAATGCCCCGACCAGCGAAGTCTTGCCCGTGCCGGCATATCCGTTGAGCACGAAGATACCTGCCGGATCTTCCGAGGCCACAAACCTCGACATGGCACCCAATGCCTCCTCCTGTTCGGGAAGCGGATCGAACGGCAACGACATCAGCGCCCGACTGTAGATTTCATTTTCCATCCCCGTATATGAAATAACTTTAAATCAGTTCAAAAAATGGTAATTGCATACCTGCGGATTGAGAAAAATTTAGTAATTTTGCGTTTTGAAAGAGAGAGGGAACCGAAAGAAGGGATTCCCACCCCAAAGTTAGGCATTTTTTGTCAAACCTACCCAAATAAAACGCCGCAAACCCGTCGGCGCAAGGAAGAAAAATCAAAACAAAGAGATATAAACTATCAACAAGATGAAAATTGAGAAAGTAATCGGTCGCGAGATCCTTGACTCGCGCGGCAATCCCACAGTAGAAGTAGACGTATACCTTGAGAGCGGCGTAATGGGCCGCGCAGCTGTACCTTCGGGCGCATCGACAGGTGTGAACGAGGCACTTGAGCTTCGCGACAACGACCCGAAGCGCTACATGGGCAAGGGCGTTACGAAGGCAGTAGCCAACGTGAACGGTCCTATCGCCGAGGCTCTGATAGGCCACAGCGCCCTCGACCAGATAGGCGTTGACGAGCTGATGATCAAGCTCGACGGCACTCCTACGAAGTCGAACCTTGGCGCCAACGCCATTCTGGGCGTATCGCTGGCAGTAGCCAAGGCAGCCGCCAACTACCTCGACATGCCTCTCTACCGCTACATCGGCGGCTGCGACACGTACGTACTCCCCGTGCCGATGATGAACATCATCAACGGCGGCGCACACAGCGACGCTCCCATATGCTTCCAGGAGTTCATGATCCGTCCTGTAGGCGCATGCTGCTTCAAGGAGGGTATCCGCATGGGCACAGAGGTGTTCCATCACCTTAAGAAGGTGCTGAAGGGACGCGGTCTGAGCACGGCCGTGGGCGACGAGGGTGGCTTCGCCCCCAACCTCAACGGCACCGAGGATGCTCTCGACGTGATCATCTCCGCCATCGTTGACGCCGGCTACGAGCCCGGCAAGGATGTGACCATCGGTCTCGACGTGGCCAGCTCCGAGTTCTACAAGGATGGTATCTACGACTATACCTGGAAGCAGGGTCCCGACGCTCCCAAGCGCACCCGCGAGGAGCAGGTGAAGTTCCTCGAGGAACTCATCAACAAGTATCCTATCGATTCTATCGAGGATGGTATGGCCGAGAACGACTGGGAGGGCTGGAAGATGCTCACCGACGCCATCGGCAGCAAGTGCCAGCTGGTAGGCGATGACCTCTTCGTGACCAACGTGAAATATCTTGAGCGCGGTATCGAGGAGGGTTGCGCCAACTCTATCCTGGTGAAGGTTAACCAGATCGGTTCGCTGACGGAGACACTTCGTGCCGTACAGATGGCCCAGCGCAACAACTACACAGCCGTGATTTCGCACCGTTCGGGCGAGACCGAGGACAGCACCATCGCCGACATCGCCGTGGCTATGAACGCCGGCCAGATCAAGACGGGTAGCGCCAGCCGCTCCGACCGTATGGCCAAGTACAACCAGCTCCTCCGCATCGAAGAGGAACTCGGCAGCCGCGCCGTTTACGGATACAAGAAGATTGCCCGCAAGTAATCGGCGGATTCAAGCAGACACACAGGGAAGGCACCTCCAGGCGCCTTCCCTTTTTTTAATCGGGATTTATCAGGATTAATCCCGAAATGGACCGAAATGAACGGGATTTTTTCTGCTTTTATTTGCGCGGGTTAATTATTCTTCGTAATTTTGCATCATTGCAACTTTTATAGGCATTAGCGTAAAGACAGCAATAAACTGAACATAATACTTAATACAGCAATAATCAGATTAACTCATGAAAAAGATTCTTGTAATAAGTGCGGCGACCGCTCTGTTGGGGATGATGTCGTGCAGCAAGGAGGAGATGCCGGTGCCCGGCGGCGACGGCAACATCAACTTCACCGTGACCATTCCCGGGAATATGGGCACGCGTGCCTTCGAGAGCGGTCTGGTGGCCAACGACCTCCAGATGGCGGTTTACGACGCCGATACCGGCGACCTCGTAGTGGTTCCCGCAGAACAGAAATTCAGCGACACTCCCGAGGGCTCGCTGACAACCAACGTATCCATAAACCTTGCCTCGGGACGCAGCTATAAGATAGCTTTCTTCGCTCAGAACAAGGCTTCCAACGGCTATACCTTCAGTCCTGACACTAAGACCATCACGGTGAACTATGCCAATATGGCCACCAACTACAACACCGAGGTCTTCGACTGCTTCTACACTCTTTATGAGACGGGCGAAGTGACGGGCGCCCTTTCCGACAATATCGAGCTGACCCGTCCGGTGGCACAGGTAAACTGGGGCACCTCCGACCTTGCAGACCCGGTAGTAACCGACAAGAACGCATATGGCGCGAATGCCTCCAGTCTGGTGACGAAGGTCAGCACCAAGGCCTACACCACGTTCGACATGCTTACAAGCGATGTCACCGGCGAGGCCACGGATGTGACGTTCCCCTACCTGGCACGTCCCGACGCTTCCGCCGACTATCCCTTGGAGCCCACCAAATACAAGTATGTGTCGATGCAGTATCTTCTGGTGCCTGCCAAGTCGTCGGTGCTCGACATAACCCTCGAGGCCTCCAACAGCGCAAGCGCAGCCAAGGCTATGGCCACGGTAACGGTGGCCAACGCTCCGGTACAGGCCAACTACCGCACAAACATCTACGGCGCACTCCTGACCAACCCCTACGACTTCACGGTGACCAAGAACAAGGAATGGGGCGGCAACAACAACTGGCCCGTAGTTCCTACGGAAATCAAGACAAACGAGGAGCTTGCCGATGCCCTTCAGAATGGCGGCAACTTCATCATCCCGGAAGATACTGAAGTAAGCCTTCCCACGATTTCCGAGACAGTGAAAATCGACAAGCCGACCAAGCTGCAAGTTGAAGGCAAGATGACGCTGCCCGTACTTCACGACGGCTCAACCAACGAGCGCAACCTGAAAGTTGTGACCGTCAACAGCAACCTGTCACTGACCGGCGGCGGTACTATTGAAGCTGACGGCGGCGACATGATGTTCAATGTCAACTACAATAACGGCCAGCTTGACATCGACGGCGTAAATCTCAAATACACCTGCACAAGCAATTCCAACCGTGCCGTGATCAATACAGGCAAGAAACCTACCACCGTCAAGAACAGCACTATCACCGCCAACTGCATAGCCGTTAGACACAACAGCTCCGGCAAGCTCACAATGGATAACTGCATACTCAACGTGAACCGGAAAGACGCCAGCGACCCCGGAATGTGGGAGGCTCTCTTCTCGAGAGGCAATATCAACCTGACAGGTGTTACAATCAACAGTCAGGTACGCGGTCTGGAAATCACAGCCAGCAGGGACACTCCTTTTGAGGCCATGCTCAAAGATTGCGATTTCTATGCAGAAAGTGAACGAGTGCTATATGTTGAATCGGCATGGGCTGCCGGCTCAAAGCTGACAATCGACGGCGGCAAGTACTCCTGCAAGAAAACAGAATGGACATACGACAGATATGGTTATCCCGAGAGTCCTATCTGGTTCGACAACAACAAGAGCGGAAAGAAATTCGACTGCAATATCATCTCCGGCGACTTCGTGACGCAGCCTTACGGCTTCTTGAGCGGCACATGGCCCGACTGGACTATTGACGATGTGTCGGTTTACCTCGCACCCGGCTCGGAATGGGAAGCTATCGACGTAACAACGCCGCACGTCTACAAGTGGCGTGCAGTGAAGAAATAATACCGGCTATGCCGGCCTGAATTTAAAGAAACGCCCGTGCGGGCGTTTCTTTTTTGTTGGCGGCAAGGGAGACGGGATTGGGGAACGCGAGGGGAACGCGAGGGGAACGCGAGGGGAACGCGAGGGGAACGCGA
>CAJUAT010000012.1:18288-57322 GCA_910584525.1 uncultured Muribaculaceae bacterium
GGGGAACGCGAGGGGAACGCGAGGGGAACGCGAGGGGAACGCGAGGGGAACGCGAACTTCCGTTCGCGTCACGGCAGCTCACTAATTTAGTAATCGAATCTTATATTTTAAAAATATTTATTAACTTTGTCGGGGAATGAAGCTGAATAGAGGGCTGAAGCTGTATAGAGCGCGCTCTGAAGCTTCTAAGTGAATCATGAAACAACAATAATCATGAAAGAAGAGGAAAAAGAATTACTGACAACAGAGACGGGACTGCCGGAGAATGCGTTCCGGGAGCTTGGTGCCGACGAGGAGTATGTGCCGGTGATGCACCCGGCCCGCGACCATCAGGAGGTGACGCCCTATTCTGTGGGGATGGGACTTGTAATGGCCATCATCTTCAGTGCGGCGGCAGCCTATCTGGGGTTGAAGGTAGGCCAGGTGTTTGAGGCGGCGATACCTATCGCCATCATCGCCGTAGGCCTCAGCTCGGCACTCAAGAAGAAGAATGCCCTGGGCCAGAACGTGATAATACAGAGCATCGGCTCATGCTCGGGCGTGATTGTGGCCGGCGCCATTTTCACACTGCCTGCCCTTTACATACTTCAGGACAAGTATCCCGACATCGTCGTGGAGTTCTACCAGATATTCATAGCCTCCCTGTTGGGCGGTATCTTAGGCATACTCTTCTTCATACCCTTCCGCAAGTACTTCGTGAAGGACATGCACGGGAAGTATCCTTTCCCGGAGGCAACAGCCACAACACAGGTGATTGTGAGCGGCGAACAGGCGTCGAGCAGCGGCGACAACAGCCAGGCACGCACGCTGATGGTAGCGGCCCTTATCGGCGGTATCTACGACTATGTGGTGGCCACTTTCGGCTGGTGGGCCGAGACGGTGACAAGCACCTGCAACCAGCTCGGGCAGACCATCGCCGAGAAGACGAAGCTCGTGTTCAGCTGCAACACAGGCGCCGCACTCCTCGGCCTCGGCTATATCGTAGGCCTCAAATATGCTTTCGTGATATTCGCCGGCTCGATATTCGTATGGTGGATAGTGATACCCTTGCTTGGCACCTATGGTAGTCCGGCGTTCCAGGCCATGGAACCCGACGCGCTTTTCAAGGACTATGCCCGTATGATAGGTATCGGCGGCATCGCTATGGCCGGCGTGATAGGCATCGTGAAATCGTGGAGCATCATCGTGAGCGCCGTAGGTCTGGCAGGCCGTGAGTTCAAGGGAGGCGCCGCCGCTGCCAAAACCGTGAGATGGCAGACAGACATTTCCATGAAGAAGATAGTCTTCTTCATAGCGATAGCTCTTGTGGCGGTGCTTATCTTCTTCTGGTTAGGCGTGATCCATACGTTCTGGCAGGCACTGGTGGCATGGCTTGTGGTGACGGTTATCGCCTTCCTGTTCACTACGGTAGCAGCCAACGCCATAGCGATAGTAGGCTCTAACCCGGTGTCGGGCATGACACTGATGACGCTAATCATAGCCTCGGCGATATTCGTGGCCATAGGCCTGAAGGGCACGAGCGGCATCGTGGCGTCGATGGTTATCGGCGGCGTGGTATGTACGGCACTGTCGATGGCCGGCGGTTTCGTGACCGACCTGAAGATAGGTTACTGGTTAGGATCCACGCCCAAAAAGCAGGAGAGCTGGAAATTCTTAGGCACGTTGGTATCGGCAGCCACGGTAGGCGGCGTGATCATCGTGCTCAACAAGGTATATGGCTTCACGGGCGACAACGCGCTTGTAGCACCTCAGGCCAACGCAATGGCCAAGGTGATAGAGCCGCTGATGATGGGTGGCGACACTCCCTGGATCCTCTATATGGTAGGTGCCATACTGGCGCTGATACTCAACTGGCTTGGCGTACCGGCGCTGGCCTTTTGCCTGGGTATGTTCATACCCTTGTCGCTCAACACGCCGATGCTTGTAGGCGGCGCGGTAGCCTATTTCGTTCAGCATTCGAGCAAGGACAAGAAGGTGGCGACGGCACGCCATGACCGTGGCACGCTCCTCTCGTCGGGTCTCATCGCCGGCGGCGCCCTCTTCGGCGTATTCGCGGCCATAACACGCTTCTGCGGCTTCGAATACCATACCCCCGGCTCCGAGGGACTCACCCAGGGCCTCGGCGTGGCCGCATACGCGCTCCTCATAGCATACCTCTACTGGGATTCAAAGAGAGCCAAGGTCAGCAAGCTCTGATCAGCTCTTGTTTGAGCAATCAGCATTTTTGGAATCAACGTTTTTGGAATCACAGAACTGAACCGGAACAGCACCGAGAGTTCACAGAACATCAGTGTTGTTCCGATTCAGTTCTGTGATATAAAAAGAACCGGTCAATGATATAAAAAGAACCGGTCTGTGATATAGAAAGAACCGGGCGAATCAGGGTCATTTTTAATTATCGAAAAATTTCGCTAATTTTGCAGTAAATTTAAGGACAAAATGAAAGCATATGTTTTTCCCGGTCAGGGAGCCCAGTTTGTAGGAATGGGCAAAGACCTTTACGACAATAATCAAGAAGCCCGAGAATTGTTTGAGAAAGCCAACGAGATACTTGGCTTCCGGATCACTGATCTGATGTTCAACGGCACGGAGGAAGACCTTAAGCAGACAAAGGTGACACAGCCGGCCATCTTCCTTCACAGCGTATTGCTGGCGAAGAGCCTGGGCGAAGAGTTCAAGCCGTCGATGGTAGCGGGCCACAGCCTTGGAGAGTTCTCGGCTTTGGTAGCCGCCGGAGCGCTGAGCTTCGAGGAGGGTCTTAAACTGGTGTCGAAGCGTGCTGAGGCGATGCAGAAGGCATGCGAGGCAGAGCCGTCGACGATGGCCGCCGTGCTCGCACTCACCGACGAGAAGGTTGAGGAACTGTGCGCTGAGGTAGAGGGTCTTGTGGCACCGGCCAACTACAACTGTCCGGGACAGGTAGTGATATCTGGCACGATAGAGGCCGTAGATGCCGCCTGCGAGAAGATGAAGGCAGCGGGTGCCAAGCGTGCGCTGCGCCTCAAGGTGGGCGGCGCTTTCCACAGCCCCCTCATGCAGCCTGCCCAGGATGAACTCACCAAAGCCATCGAGGCCGCAGAGTTCAACACCCCGGTATGCCCGGTATATCAGAACGTGGATGCAAAACCGCACACCGACCCTGAGGAAATCAAGGCCAACCTCATCAAGCAGCTCACTGCCCCGGTGCGCTGGACACAGGACGTACAGGCCATGATAGCCGACGGCGCCGACGAGTTCATAGAGCTTGGCCCGGGCAAAGTGCTCCAGGGTCTCGTGAATAAAATCAACAAAAAGGTAGCCACCAGCGGACTCAGCTGAACCGGCTAAATATTATCCAGGACACATGAATATCGCCATAGTCGGTGCCAGCGGCGCCGTAGGCGCGGAGTTCCTGCGTGTGCTCGAGGAGCAGAATTCCCCCGTAGACAGCCTCCGGCTGTTCGGTTCGAAACGCTCCGCGGGCACTTCGCGTAAATTCCGCGGCAAGGATTACATAATAGAGGAGCTTACCCACGACTCCGACTTCAGCGGCACGCAGATAGCCTTCACATCGGCGGGAGCCTCCGTGAGCCGCGAATTTGCGGAGACCATCACGCGCCACGGCACGCTGATGATCGACAACTCGTCGGCCTTCCGCATGGACCCCGATGTGCCGTTGGTGGTACCCGAGGTCAACGGCGACGATGCCTTCAACCATCCCCGCAACATCATCGGGAATCCCAACTGCACCACCATCCAGATGGTGGTGGCGCTGAAGCCTGTTGACAATCTGTCGCACATACGTCGCGTACATGCGGCCACCTACCAGGCGGCTTCGGGCGCCGGCGCCTCCGGAATGGACGAGCTCCATACACAGACCTGCGAGATTGCCGCCGGCAAAACGCCTACCGTCAAGAAATTCCAGCATCAGCTCGTCAACAACATCATCCCCCATATCGACGTGTTCACCGACAACGGCTACACCAAGGAGGAGATGAAGATGTACAACGAGACGCGTAAGATCATGCACAGCGACATCGAGGTGTCGGCCACCTGCGTCCGGGTGCCGGTGATGCGTGCACACAGCGAGGCTCTGTGGGTGGAGACCGAGGAGCCGCTGGCTCTGGTGGATGTGAAGAAAGCCTTCGCCGATGCCGAAGGACTGGTATACGTGGACCTCGGGGATGCCTCGGCACCATGCTATCCCATGCCCAAGGATATCGCCGACAAGGACCCGGTGTACGTGGGTCGGCTGCGCAAGGATATCTCCAACCCCAACGGACTGAGCTTCTGGGTGGTGGGCGACCAGATAAAGAAGGGAGCCGCCCTCAACGCCGTGCAGATAGCGCAATACCTGATCAAAAAGAATTTTGAATTTTGAATTTTGAATCGGGAGAGATGATGCAGACAAACGAGAGGCTGGAGTTGGCCCACAACATAGTGGAGAATACGGGTACGAGCCTGTTTCTGACCGGGAAGGCGGGAACGGGGAAGACTACGTTTCTGCGTGCACTTCAGCAGCAGAGCCGTAAAAGGATAGTTGTGACGGCTCCTACGGGGATAGCGGCCATCAACGCCGGCGGCGTGACGCTTCACTCCTTTTTCCAGCTCGACTTCGCTCCCTTCATACCGGGGCAGCCGCCGCGCCGCGATAAATACCGCTTCAGCAAGGAGAAGCTGAAGATAATCCGCGGCATGGACCTTCTGGTGATTGACGAGATATCGATGGTGCGTGCCGACCTTCTGGATGCCGTAGATGACGCGTTGCGTCGGCTTCGCGACCGTCACCGTCCCTTCGGCGGCGTGCAGCTCCTGCTCATCGGCGACCTCCAGCAGCTCGCCCCCGTGCTCCTCCCCAATGAGAGGGAGATTATCGAGAAGCATTACAGGTCGCCATACTTCTTCGACTCCCATGCGCTACAGCAGATACATTACGAGACTGTGGAGCTCAACGAGGTGTTCCGGCAGAATGACGAGGATTTCCTGGAGCTGCTGAACGCCATCCGCGAGCACCGCGCCGACAGGAGTGTTCTCGCCCGCATCAACGACCGCTTCATACCCGGTTTCGACCCCGACGACAATGCCGGCTATATACGCCTGGTGACCCACAACAACCAGGCCGCCGCCATCAACACCCGCAAGCTTGACCTCCTCCCCACTCCCGAACATCTGTTCGAGGCCACAATCGAGGGGCGTTTCCCGGAGTCGTCGTATCCCGCCGACAAAGAGCTGCGTGTCAAGGTAGGGGCGCAGGTGATGTTCATAAAGAACGACAGCGAGACGCCTCGCCGCTATTACAACGGCATGATAGGCCATGTGGTGGCCATCGACGATGAGGAAGGGATAGCCGTGCGTACCGACGACGGCTCGGACATCATCACCGTGACTCCCGTGGAATGGGAGAACATAAGCTACAGCATCGACGAGCAGGCCAACGAGATTGTGGAGAAGAAAGAGGGGAGCTTCCAGCAGTATCCGCTGAAGGCGGCGTGGGCCATCACCATCCACAAGAGCCAGGGGCTGACGTTCAGCCGGGCCATCATCGACGCCACGCGCAGCTTCGCCCACGGCCAGGCATACGTGGCGCTGTCGCGCTGCCGCACGCTACAGGGGCTCGTGCTCGACAATCCCCTACCCCCGTCGGCTATAATAAGCGACGGGACTGTCGACAATTATCTCAGCGCCCATCCGAGCGGCGACATCAGCGCCGACAGGCTCGAGATGATGCGTCGCGAATACCATGTGCAGCTCCTCGACCAGCTCTTCTCCTTCCGGCAGATGTTCGACGCCATGGAGGGGATAGTGCGCATCTACCAGGAGAATTTCAGCCGGCGACAGCCTGAGATGGTGGCCGAATGGAGCAAGCTCTATCAGGAGAGCCGCAAGGAGGTCGTGGATGTGGCCGACAGGTTCCGCAACCAGTATACGCGGCTGGCGCTGGCAGGCGGCGAGTCGGACGAGCTGCTGTGCAATCGCGTGAAAGCGGCGTGTACCTATTTCTCGGCCCGGCTGGAGCCACTGTTCCGACAGACCGTCAAGGCACAGCGAAACAGCGACAACAAGCGTGTACGCATCAAAATCAACGAGCGTCTGGAACTCTTCGAAGACCTATTGGCCGCGAAACGCTATCTGATGGGGGCTTTCCGCACCCACGACTTCAACGCCGACATCTATTTCGAGATGAAGGCCCGCGCCATGCTCCGCGACGAGAACCCCGCGCCGACCAACAAGAAAAAGGGCGACCGCAAGAAAACCGTAAAGCCGTCACCCCGTAAGCCGATGGACATATCCGTGGAGGAACCGCCGGCCGAGTACGGCTCGCCCTCCGATTTCATGGATATTCTATAAGTTGAAATAGAAGGTGCCTGTGGAGAGCACCACATAGAATTTATATTCCACATTCTTCAGCCAGTGGTCGGTGTTGTAGGCGGGCACATCGACACCCTTGTCCCAGGAGTCGGTCCATGGGTTCCATGCGTTCAGCACGTTGACCACATATTGCGAGCCGTTGTACTGGTAGCTTACCAGCAGCGGAATCACGCGCCATACACCCTGCGCGTCATAACCGCATGCCACCACCTTCTCGGTGCCCTGGTTCTGGAAGTCGGTCTGATTGACCGACGGGCTCACCACAATCGTTGGCGAGTAGTTGTAGCCGTCATACCAAGGACTCCCCCAGTAAGGAGCGGGAGGGCCGGGATTCCAGCCGAGGCCGGCGTTTAGACCGGCGTTATATCCGGCATTGAAACCGCCGCCGAAACCGCCGCCGGCCGGCTGATAACCGCCACCGCTGCCAGGCGCCGGCAGACTGTTCTGCGCCGACATCCCCGTAACACTCAGCAACACAGCTGCCGCCGAAATTATCCCGCGTATTATCCTTTTCATAGCATTTTCTTTTGAGATATAACACTCCAACCCTCGCCTCGGTTCTTTTTTTGGGAGCCGGGATTATTTGACGTAGAGGAAGATTGGTGCGGATTCGCGGTTTAGGCGGTCGAGGGCGGTCACGGCGTAGGTGACGCCTTTCTCCGACTTGCCGATGCGTACCTTGTTGAAGGGAGTCACGGCCACGATGGCCTGGGAATTTTCGAGGTCCTGCTTTTCGCCGGGGAGGAATTCGTAGACCACATACCTGACGATATCGTCGGCCGACTGCCGGCGTGGCCTGTCAGCCGCCGGCCATGAAAGGAAGTCGTCGCCGTTCTCGCTGACCATGCTCACCTTTCCTACCTGCCGCGGGCCCTTGCCGGGTCCTTCATAGACGGGAGGCAATGCCAAGGTGTTCTGATACTTGGTGGCGAGCTGGTCGGCAGCCCCCTTGTAATTGCCTGTTACCCAATAACCGTGCCACCATATATTGCCTCCCACATTAGGGAGCTGACGGCTGAGCTTCACCTTGGTGTCGAGCTCATCGCGTTTGCCCCCCTGCGGGTCGGGCATATCCATGGTGCGCTTCACGTCCTGACCGATGTATACATCGACACCGGAGGCATTGTCGTTCCACCATTTCACGAGCTTACGGCTGGGAGCCGCCTGGGTATCGAGATTCCAGTAGAGCTGCGGCGCCAGATAGTCGATCCATCCGTTTTTGGCCCACAGGAGCACGTCGGCATACAGGTCGTCGTAATTCTGCAGACCGCTGCTCTCGGAGCCCCTGGGGTCGCTCTTGCGGTTGCGCCATATGCCGAAGGGGCTGACGCCGAAACGCACCCATGGCTTCTTTTCCTTGATGGTCCTGTGCATCTGCTCTATGAGGAGGTCAACGTTATGGCGACGCCAGTCGTTGCGCGGCATACCGTTGCCGAACTTCCGGTAGCTCGCATCGTCGGGTATGGCCTTGCCGGGAGCCGGATAGGGGTAGAAATAATCATCGATATGAATGGCATCCACATCGTAACGGTCGAGGATATCGCTGACCACGCGGCATATGAAATCGCGGTTCTCCTGATATGCCGGGTCGAAGAGTATCTGTCCGTTGTATCGGAAGAAGCGTTCGGGAGTCTTGTTGCTCTGATGGGATGCGGGGAGTACTTCCTTTGCCGATGAAGTGACGCGGTAAGGGTTCAGCCAAGCATGGAACTCCATTCCGCGCTTATGCGCCTCGCTGACGGCGAATTCCATAGGGTCCCACTCGGGATTCGGGGCTTTGCCTCGGCGTCCTGTGAGCCACGCGCTCCAAGGCTCGAGGTCCGACTTATAGACGGCGTCGGCGGTGGGACGTACCTGAAATATCACCGCGTTGCAGCCGGCACGCTGCAGCTTGTCGAACTGGTCGACGATATACTGCTTGGCCTGTGCCGTAGTCTTGTTCTGCCACTGCGTCTGCCCTATCACGTGCAGCCATGCGCCGCGGAACTCGCGTTTGGGATTGTCATAAGCCATCGCCCCCATGGCTATGGCCACGGCGACTATCAGAGTCAATATTTTCTTCATAGTATTTCAACGGAAGATTTCCTCCGCGGGTTCATGTTCCTGGCGGTGACGCCGATACCGAAGAGGGCGTAATCATAATAAACGGGGTCGTCGGGTCGCAGGGAGCGCAGCACATCGGTAAGCATCTCCACCGACTTGCGGTCGTTGGCCTTACGGTCGAGGATTCCGAGGCTGCGTGCCGTATTACCCACATGGACGTCAAGAGGGATGTAGAGCTTCGCCTTGGGTATCGACTTCCATATTCCCATATCGACGATGCCGTCGTCGCGCACAAGCCATCTGAGGGCCATGTTGATTCTCTTGAGGGCTGTATGCTTTAAGTCGAGGGGAAGACAGCGTGCGCAAGGGATACCGCCGTTGGTGTCGGTAAAAATGTTCTGCATAGCCTCCACGAGCCTCCATGCCGGGGCTTCGCAGTCGCCTGCGCCGATGCCGCGGCTGAAGTCGTCGAGGGTCGCCGCCCGGCTGTAGATGCTCCGCAGCCCGCGGAGGTACTGCTGCAGGTTACGCGCGAAGAAGGTACGGTGGATGTTCATGGCCGGGTCAAGGTCCTCGTACCCCTCCTCCATCACGAAGTCATAGGGCTGCCAGTCCATGAGGGAGAAAAGACGCTCGGCGTCGCGGCATATCATGGTACGGTTTCCCCAGGCGATAGTGGCGCTGAGGAGAGCGGCGATCTCAATGTCCTGCTGGCGGGAGAATGCGCGGGGGAAACGCACAGGATCGTCGGCGATGAATGCGGGGGTGTTCATACGCGCGGCTTCCTCATCGAGGAGCCGCGCTATGTCGGCGGCAACACCCTTCATTTCAGGGAGTCGCTTTTCAGATTTCGCTCTGCATTCTCAAGCTCGCGGGCGATTTCAGGTCGCACGGTACGTAGCGTGGCCACGAAAGCCGAGTCGAAAGCGGCGGCACTCTCGGGCTTGCCGGCCACCTGATATTTGCTCTGTTGCGCACGCACCTCCAGGAGATGCGACTGCAGCTCCATGGTGTCGCGCCAGGGACGGTTGACGAAAATCCTGGCGGCCTCGCGTCCCTCGATCTGCGCCGCCTCTATCTCGGCGGCACTCTCCTGGCTTTTCTGTTTGCCGCCGCCGCACGACGCCGCGCCGGCAAGCAGCAGCAATGCCATCGCCGCCGGCGCTATCATGCTAACGTTTATCTTATATCTCTTAAGCATCATTCTCCATACAAGGCATCCCACCAGCGGGGGTCGTCCTGCAGCCATTTGGCAAACCAGGCCATGATGGTGTTCTGCCATACTTGTTTGTTATCGAAGTCGGAAATCACATGGTTCTCGCCCTGCACGGTTACGAACTCCACCTCGCGGCCGAGTAGCTTGAGGGCGTTGAAGAGCTGTATGCTCTCGCCGATGGGCACGTTGGTATCCACGGTGCCGTGGAGGAGGAGGAGCGGGGTATGAATCTTGTCGGCGTTGAAGAGGGAACCCTGCTCGGTGAAGAGCTTGGGATCGGTCCAGGGATAGCTCTTGGCGGCTGCCACGGAGTTATAGCTGTAACCCCAGTAACCCTCGCCCCAGTAGCTGGTGACGTTGGAGATACCGGCATGACTCATGGCTGCGGCAAAGATATCCGTCTTGGTGAGGAGATACTGCGTCATGAAACCGCCGTAAGATGCGCCGAGGCATCCAATCTTCTTGTCGTCGACATATGAGTGCTCGCGGCAGAACTTCTTCACACCCTGTATGATCTCGTCGGCGGTACGCTTGCCCCAGGCGTTGACATGGCGTGCGGAGAATGCCTGACCGTAGCCTGTGGTGCCGCTGGGATTGAGCGTGTAGACCACATATCCGCGGCTGGCGAACACCTGCGGCGAGTAGAGGTGGTAGAAAGAGGCGTTGGTAGGCGATGTGCCGCCGTAATAATAGACTATCAGGGGATACTTCTTAGCCGGGTCGAAGTCGGGAGGCAGACACATATATCCGTCGACACGCGTACCGTCGGCGGCGGTGAATGCCCAGGGCTCCATCTTGCCGAACTGAGTATCGCCAAGCCATTTCTTCAGGGGGTCGTCGACAAGTGTTGCCTTGCCGGCCTTGACATTTACGAGATAAGCCATGCCGTCGTCGGTGAAGCTGCCGCCCCATACCGCTATGTTGCGGGCCCCTTTGTCGCCGATGGAGAAACCGCGTACCGTCTGTATGTCGCCCACGGGGAGCATGGTTATCTTACCGTCGGCGGGGTTGAGGCGGTACAGGTCGCGGAAGAAACCGCGCTCGCCGATGAAGTAGATATGGTTGTCGGCGCCGTTCCATACAGGGTTACCTTCCACTGAGGGGTCGAAATCCTTGGTGACGGGACGTGCCTTGCGGGTGGCTATGTCCATGATGAAGCCCTGGTTGTCGAAATTGTTGGCCATGGGCTCGGGGGCATAGTTGGCGCCGATGCCGTCAAAGGCGTCGGGACCGGCCACCACGAAGAGCTGTCGCGCGTCGGGTGAGTATACGGCATTGGTGTAATAGGAGCCGGCGTTGGCTATGATGGTGTCGGTGGCGAATGTGTTCATATCCATCTGCACCAGCGACACCGAATAGAAGGGATATTTGTCGGGCATCTCGCGCGACGCCATATAAAGGAGCTTCCGGCCGTCGGCGCTGATGTCGGCGATGGTTGTGGAGGCGCCTCCGTAGGTCAGAGGTATGGCCACATGCTCGCGGAGGTCGTAACGGCATATGTAATATCTGTCGCGGTTGCCGGGAATACGGTCGTCGGGACTCTTCACGCGCCGCATCTTGCCTTCATCCTTGGCGCCGTCAACTTTCGCGTAATAGAAGAGGTAACGGCCGTCGGGGCTTACCGTGACATTCTCGTCGGGGATTGCCGAGGCAATCTTCACGGTGGCCATGCCGGGCACACTCATGGTGTAGAGGTCATAGTCGCGGGTTCCCTTGCGGGTAAAATATAGCTTGCTGCCCGAGGGCATCCATTGCGCCGACTTCTCCACGGATTCGGAAATGATCTTTCCGGAAGCGGTTTCGGTGAGGATGGTACGGAAGAGCGTCTCCTTTGCGGAGAGGGTCTCTCGATATCTTGTTATGAAGTATTTACCGTCGGGGCTCATGTCCATTGCTGCCACACGTTCGCCCTGCATGGTGCTCAGCGGGCTTACTCGGCGCGGCATGTCGGGAGATGAAGTGACGGCCACATCCTTGTATTTGTCGTCGGGCACGAACTCGAGTGTGACCTCGGGCGTCGCCTTGTCGTCGGTCATCGACAGCAGGTTGACGATTATGGAACAGTCGGCCTCGGGCAGGAGCTCAAGAGGTGCAGACTGCTCGGTGGCAGTGGAATCAGAGGTTGTCTTGGTGATGACAGTGTTACCGTTGACCAATACCTCGGCACGCAGCGGGGTCTTTATTTTCAGGGAGCCTTTGGCGTAGCGCTGCGCTCTGAGGCGTGTGGCGAGGGAGCGCAAGCCGGGTGTGTAGCGGGTTCCGACGAGCCGGAGGTTACCGGCGCTGTCGGCAGTCATCGTGGTCCAGCCGGCGGTCTCGGGCCATTCGCTCGCGAAACGACGCGACTTCAGAAGAGCCTCGGCCTTGAAAGGATTCTCCTTTTCAACGCTATCGGGCATGGATGGCCGGTGCAGCGACACTTCCGGCGACACTTTATATTCACTCACGGTATAAGCCATGCCGCCTAAAGCGGCTGTCATGGCTATGGCTATGATACCTCCTTTCTTCATCTCTTATGGCTTGGAAATTAATGACTAATCTTATCCGGGGCTTCCACCCCGGATCACGGCGGCTTTTCACACGACGGCGGCTTTTCACACGGCGGCGGCTTGCACGGCAGCCTGCACGGAGGCTACCTGTAAAAGGGCCGGTTTACAGCGGCTTCTCGTAAGCCGGGATGGATACCAGCTTAACGTGATATATCAGATTGGTATAGGGCATGGAAGAGGCTACGGTGCGGGAGCCGTAAGCGGAACCGTAAGGGATAATCATCGTCACGGAGTCGCCTACGTGCATGGTGGTGAGTCCGGCCCAGAATCCAACAATATTGGAATTGACCTTCGACTCGTAGATGCTGTCGCCGTTGCTCTTGTAGGAATTGCCCAACTTCTTTCCGTTGATGTCCTCCATCTCGTATTTGACGCGGACGGTAGACGTGGAAATGGGCACAAGATTGCCGGCGGTAAGAGCGCGGTTGTTGTGCCATTTCATATAAACGGAATGCATCGGGGCCCATACGGGAACCACTTTCTGATATTCGATGGTGTCGATGGCGCGTGTGTATGCGTCATTGAGCTTGCGCCACTCCTCGTACTCGTCGACCTCGCTCTTCAGACATGAAGGGAGCACGGCGAGAAAGAGGAGCGACACTATGGTTATAAAGCTTGCTTTTCTCATTTTCAGAACTGCACTTCAGGGGCTTTTTCGGCACCAGCCTGTGCCTTGAACTGTGGTTTTTCCTTGAAGCCGAACCAACCGGCATAAATCATGGTCGGGAATTTCTTTATGCTGGTGTTGTAGTCCATGACGGCTTCCGTGTAGCGTTTACGGGCCACAGTGACGCGGTTTTCGGTACCTTCGAGCTGCGCCTGGAGGCTCATGAAGTTCTGGTTGGCCTTGAGGTCGGGGTATGCCTCGGTTACAGCCAGCAGCGACTTCAAGGCTCCGGAAAGCTCATTCTGAGCCTCCTGATAGCGTGCGAGGTTTTCCTCGTTGAGGTCGTTGGCGTCGATGGTAATGGATGTGGCTTTGGCACGAGCCAGCGTCACCTGCTCCAGGGTCTTCGACTCATGGGCGGCATACCCTTTGACCGTGTTGACAAGGTTGGGGATAAGGTCGGCGCGGCGCTGGTACTGGTTCTCCACCTCAGCCCACGACTGGTCGACACCCTGCTGCTTCTCCACAAGGCTGTTGTAGTTGCAGCTTGTAAGGCCTGTCATGGCCACTATCGCCACCAGGGCCATCAATATCTTCTTCATATTCTTTTTCTTTTAATTATTTAGCTGCGAGACGACGAAGGAGGGAGTTGAGGCTCACTTCGTCGGCGAGAATTTTCTCGAGGTCGTCGACGTTGACGCGCTGCTGCTCCATTGAGTCGCGGTGACGCAGTGTCACAGTATTGTCTTCGAGCGTCTGATGATCCACGGTGACACAGAAGGGTGTACCTATGGCGTCCTGACGGCGGTAACGCTTGCCGATGGAGTCTTTCTCGTCGTACTGGCATGTGAAGTCGAAACGCAGACGGTGCTGTATCTCACGGGCCTTCTCGGGAAGACCATCTTTCTTGACAAGCGGGAGCACGGCGCATTTCACGGGAGCCAGAGGCGCCGGGAAATGCAGCACCACGCGGCTGTCGCCTCCCTCGAGCTGCTGGTTCTCGTAACAGCTGCACATAACGCTCAGGAACATGCGGTCAACGCCTATGGAGGTCTCTATGACATAGGGCACGTAGCTCTCGTTGAGCTCCGGGTCGAAGTACTGTATCTTCTTGCCGGAGAACTTCTCGTGCTGGGAGAGGTCGAAGTTGGTACGCGAATGTATACCCTCCACTTCCTTGAAGCCGAAGGGCATCTGGAACTCTATGTCGGTTGCGGCGTTGGCGTAGTGAGCCAGCTTCTCATGGTCGTGGTAACGGTATTTGTCGTCGCCGAGGCCGAGGTTCTGATGCCATGCCAGACGGGTCTTGCGCCAATAGTCGAACCATTTCATCTCCTCGCCGGGACGCACGAAGAACTGCATCTCCATCTGCTCGAACTCGCGCATACGGAATATGAACTGTCGAGCCACTATCTCGTTGCGGAAGGCCTTGCCGATCTGGGCGATACCGAAGGGGAGCCGCATACGGCCTGTCTTCTGCACGTTGAGGTAGTTGACGAATATACCCTGGGCTGTTTCGGGACGGAGGTAAACCTCCATGGCACCGTCGGCGGTGGAACCCATCTCGGTCTTGAACATGAGGTTGAACTGGCGCACGTCGGTCCAGTTGCGGGTGCCGCTTATAGGGTCGACAATCTCATAGTCGAGGATTATCTGCTTGAGTTCGTCGAGGTTGTTGTCGTTCATGGCGTCGGAGAAACGCTTGTGCAGTTCGTCGCGTTTTGCCTGATGTTCGAGCACACGGGGATTTGTCTTGCGGAACATCTCCTCGTCGAAGGCGTCGCCGAATCGTTTGGCGGCCTTGGCCACTTCCTTGTTGACCTTTTCGTCGAACTTGGCGATCTCGTCTTCGATCAGGACGTCGGCACGGTAGCGCTTCTTGCTGTCGCGGTTGTCGATCAATGGGTCGTTGAAAGCATCCACATGGCCGGAGGCCTTCCATATGGTGGGGTGCATGAATATTGCCGAGTCGATGCCCACGATGTTGTCGTGGAGCATGGTCATGGCCTCCCACCAGTAACGCTTGATGTTGTTCTTGAGCTCCACGCCGTTCTGCCCGTAGTCGTAGACAGCCGACAGACCGTCATAAATCTCCGACGACTGGAATACAAAGCCATATTCCTTGGCATGCGCTATTATCGATTTGAAAACGTCTTCCTGTTTTGCCATTATTTATCTGTATTATTTAATCCACAAAATTAAGAAAAATCCCTCACAGACACAAACCCAAATTTTGGAGTCACAAAAGCGGCAGGCATCATTCATAAAGCCAACGAGGGCCTGCAGAAGAGCAGGCCCTCGTTACTGGAAATTTCAGGCTTCCATTACAGGACGCGTTTCCATTATCTCCAAACCGAGGTTCAATGATTTCAACAGTTTCTCAACTGTCCGGATCGAGGGATTGGCATAATTGCCCTCAATCGACTTAATCATACGAACACTGACACCGGAGATGTCGGCAAGCGATTGCTGGGTCAGTCTAAGCTCTTGCCGACGCTTTCTGATTTCATGTCCAATATCCATCTTATTTCATTTTGCCTTCTACGGAACCGGCAAGCCCCACGGCCTACCTCGATGTTCGGTTGTATGGTTGTCTTTTAGTATCCCGGCACTCAATATTGCCGTTTCATTTCGCGAATTTATTAATTTTGAGCTATTTTTACAAGTCTTGTATACATCCGGACCCCTGTTTTACCACTCTTTTATATTTTATTTACATTCCACTGCTCGATTCTTGCAGTGTAATATCATAATTTTGCCAACGAAAACATAACAGCTCACGGTGAAGTCGCTCCCGACTCCCGGAGCTTAAAAATAAAATATAGGAAGCGTTATGAACATCACAGACCACACCACACTCAGAAGATGGGCCCACAGACGTCGCGGCCTGATTGCCATCTATTGCATCGGACTGATTGTGATCGCCCTGCAGCTCAGGTCGATTCTATGACTTGCACCACTACTTACAAATCGCTATGTTTCTTGCTGAAACGGGCCGAGAGGCGATGAAAAGCCAGCGTGATGATGAAATCGTCGCTGCGGTAGGAGAAGAGTGATACCTTCAGTGTGATTTCGCCTCCGGCAGCCTGTTCCGCACCTTCCGCGTCGGGGACTATGATGGACGCCATGCCATAGTCGTCGTCGCGGAAGCCGGATCCGGTCCCGTCGTAACTGAACTCCTTAAGATCGTATACGGGCGTGGGAGGACCCAGCCGGGGCATCCTCTCTATTATTATATTGTTGCGGAAATCGAGACCAGCCGTCATGGCCAGCTTGTAGCAGGCCTCCTTGACAGTCCATGCCAGGATATTCTGCTCCACGGAATCCTTGTCGATGGCGTCGAGTTCCGGGGCGTTGAGGAATCTATCGCGCAGCCGCAGCACCTGGGCGCGGTCGGCACGCTCGGCATCGATGCCGAGGGCGGCGCGGTCGCTGTAGACGCCGAGATTCACCTCGGGAGTGTCGGGAAGTGTGGCCACAGCCAGCAGTCCCGCGCAATGAGTCACCGATATGCGGCCACGCCCGTTATACAGGAAAGGGGCGCCGCAGGGATAGTGACCTATCTCCCTGTATTCCTCACGGCCATTCTCGCTGTATATCTGACGTGCGGCATCGAACCATGCCTTGCCGTGAAACTCATCGCCGCCGGTTACTTCCTCCACCTTTATCCCCGGCAATGTGGGGTGGCGCCAGTATATGAAATCCTCCATGTTCAGTTCTTCTCGGGTTCTTCCTTCTTTTTCTCCACCGTCACCTTTACCTCGGCGATTCTGTGCCGCTCTATTTTGAGGACATTGAAACGCAGGTTGGCGCATCTGATCACCTCGGCGGTTGTGGGGAAATCACCTTTAATACGCAGTAGGAGACCGGCGAGGGTCTCGGCATCGCCCACGTCGCCGAGCACCTCTTCCTCAATGCCGAGAGTCTCGCAGAAATCATCCAGAGGTATCTTGGCGTCGAAGATATATGCGTCAGGTCCAATCTGACGGTACATTTTCTGCTGGTGTTCGTCGTATTCGTCGTCAATGTCGCCGACAATCTGCTCTATGACATCCTCGAGGGTGACGATACCCTGCGTGCAGCCATATTCATCGACGACTATGGCGATATGGATTTTCCTTTTTCTGAAGTCTTCGAGGAGGTCGTCGATCATACGGCCTTCGGGCACGAAATAAGCCTGACGAACGAGCGACTGCCATGCGGGGCGGCGCTCCGAGTCGATATACGGGAGGAGATCTTTGCTGTAGAGGATGCCGGTGATGGTGTCGGGGGTGGTGTTGTAGACGGGGATGCGGGAGTATCCCGAGTAGAGTATTACGGCCATTACCTGGTCCCAGTCGTCATGCACTTCTATGGCGGTGACATCCACACGGCTGATCATTATGGCGCGTGCATCCTTCTCGCCGAAGGAGAGGATTCCTTCGAGCATCTCTTTCTCGTCGCCCTCCCTGACATCCGAAATCTCGAGTGCTTTCTCGAGTTCGTCGGCGGTGACGTTCTGCTGTTTCTTGGTGATGAGTTTGTTGACTATGGTTGTGGAGCTGACCATCATCCTGCTAATGGGGCTGAGGATACGGAACATCATGCCGAGACCCGACGACGACATTCTCACCCATTTGAGGGCCCTGCCACGCGCCACGAGCTTAGGGAAAATCTCGCCGAAGAGGAGCAGGAGAAAGGTCATGAACACGGTCTGCACCAGGAAGTTCACCAGAGTGCTGTTGAAGGTCACGGCCTGTGTTATGGCGAAGGTGAGCACCACCACCATCGTGATGTTGACGAGGTTGTTGGCTATGAGGATTGTTGCGAGGAGCTGTTCGCTGCGGTTGAGCATACGGCGAGCCTTTACAAGAGCGGGGTCATCGCTGTCCTCCACCTCGTTGATTTCCTCGGGCGTCAGGCCGAAATAGGCTATCTCGCTGCCCGACACAAAGGCCGACAGCAACAGACATACAAACGCTATCAACAACAGGAAGCTCCATGCCGCCCACGCCATATCCGACGGAGCATGAAATGATATGGCGGAATCACATAAGAGGCCGACCACACTGTCGGCCGGCAAAGGATCTGGATCCAATTCGATAATTTATTGGTTTGAACCGCAAATTTAGCCTTTTTCCGGCAAACACGCAAATCATCAGTCGGCAACGAGGACTATGCCGTTGTCGTCGGCGTTGTCAAAGACGTACCAGAGCCAGCCGCGTACTCTGGAATATCTGCCAGTATCCTTGAGCTTGCCTACATAATTGCGAACCTGCGCACGATGTTTCGACACGCTCCTGCGCCCGAACTTATAGTCGATGATGTCGGCTTCGGGAAGGGCATTCTTTTTGGATGCCGGCCATTCCATTATTCTGTCGGGACGCTTGAAGCTCTGTCGGCGGTTGAGGATGGGCCGTTCGGTCACCACCCTTTCGGCGCCACCGCCGAACCATCCGAGCACTCTCTTGTCGGAGGTGTCGAGCAAGGCTTGGCGCAACGGCTGCAGATACTCTTCCCTGCCGCTTATAAGGCCGCGCACCCGCGCACGCATGATCTCCCTGTCGATGTCGGCAGCTACAATGACCCGCTCCATAATGGCATGGCACACATTACCCATCGACCGGGGGTCGTCGTCCTCTTCCAGATCTTCCGCGTCGGCGTATTCGGGCATACTCTCCTCGCGGCACTTTATACAATCGGGTGTATGCGTGGCATGATAGTCGTCAAGCACCACGCCATCATCGGCGTCAGCTACCTTTTCGCGTTTCGCCACATACTCGGGGCGGGAGCCATATTCCACGATACAGGTGCCCTCGCCATCATCCGTCGACGACACCTCGTCGCCGAGCGAATCGGCAAACTGCTGAAAAAGCCTTGCCCAACCGCGTGCCGGCGCATCGGCATCCTTGCCCGTCAACTCCGTCATGACATACAGCTCCCCCACGGCTCGCGTCATGGCCACATAGCATACATTCAGCGTGTCCATGCCCTCCAGAAAATAATGCTCATTGAGCAGACCGGCGAGACATGTGCCAGCAAGAGAGTCGTTGATTCTTACAGGCATCATCGGGGGGAGCATGTCGTTGAGAGCCGGGTCGCCGAAATCTACGCGACTTCGCGGCACCCACCGCCAGTCACGGCCCCCCACCTGGTCGCCGAGCCGAACGGAATCATTGTCGATCTCCGGTATTATCACCACGGGGAACTCCAGACCCTTGGCCTTGTGGATGGTCATGATCCGGATGGCATCCACATCTTCGGGCGAAGAGATGGCTCTCGACTTACGGGCTCTCTCCCACCATTTAAGGAAGGAGGGGAGATCGGAGGGATGGCTTTCGCAATATTCGAGCACGCAGTCCTGGAAGGCAGCAAGGAAAACTGCATCGCGACGGCGCAGCGACGGGGATATGAAAGAGGCTATCACCGCCTCCACAAGGGCCGGCAGCGCCGTGGTCTGCATTTCGCCGAGCATAGCGTCAATAATGCCGAGGTCGGGCTCCTCGTTGATGAACTCCTCCATGCACCTGGCCATGGGCCATTCGGGATGCATACGGCTGTACAGCAGGATGTTGCACCGCAGCTTGTGGATATTTCCTGGGCTTTTGCCGCTGCCGTCGCCGTTGACGTCGGGGATAGTGCCGTTGGCTATGCTGTCGAGCACCGTCTCTATCTGCATCACGGCCATGGAGCGACCTATGAGCAGCGACTGCTCGCTGACAAACTCCAGGACAGGCTTGCCGGCATCGCCGGCGTTGCGCAGATTATATGTCCGCATGGCCTCCACGATTTCCGTACCCATGGCGTTGTTGCGCGTGAGTATGGCTATGTCGCTGAGCCTGTAGCCCCGGCGAAGGGCATCCTCCACAAGCTCTATGGTGGTGGCTACCCTGTCGAGTTTTCCGGCATTCTTGTCGACACCGGAAACATATACCCTCACAAAGCCCTTATCATCCTTGCCGTCGGGCACATCCTGAATCACGTTGGCATACACCGACGCGAAAGGATTGGAGCCGCCGGGGCCGCTCCTCCCCACTTCCGAATATTCGCCGATGCTGTCGACAACGAATGTAAAGAAACGGTTGTTCCATTCCACAATTCGGCGGTCGCTGCGCCAGTTGGTGTTCTCCTGCGGTGTCACGCCCTTGACATTCACATTGTCGGCGCCTATTACCCTTATTACCGTCTCGTTGATGAGCTTCGGCTCCGCATTGCGGAAGCGGTAGATGCTCTGCTTGGCGTCGCCGATGATGAGATTGTCGTTGTCGGTGGAGAGGCTCTGCTCAAGCAATGGCCGCAGGTTCTTCCATTGCAGCAGCGAGGTGTCCTGAAACTCGTCAATAAGGAAATGATGCAGGCTTGTGCCCATACGCTCGTAGACAAACGGGGTGTCGGTAGGGGCTATTATCTTGTTGAGTATCAGGGAAGTCTCGCCGAGTTCCACGGCATTGTTCTCGTCGAGATACTGCCGACGCTTCTCCGATACGGCTTTAAGGAGTCCCAGAAAGGGGAAGCATTTTCGCAACGCGACCCAGAGGCGGCATTCGGGGCTTTCGGCATGTGCCAGCCATGCTTCGTACCGGGCATACATCTCAGCGTATACGTCAAGCCTCCGCTCCCATTTCTCCCTGTCGGCATCGGTGACAATCACCGCAGTCTTACCCTTGGAGAGCTTCTTGATCATCTCCTCCTTGTCGAGGAAGCCCAACGCCTGTTTAGGAGTCGGGAGCCGGTCCCACGACATGGCGAGCACCCTGCCGGCACCCATAAGGCATTTTCCGCTGTTGCTTTGGCCGCTTTTCCGCGAGGCTTCGTCATCGCAAAGGTCATCGAGGAGACGTGCCGACTTTTTCGCGGCATCGAGCAACCTCGCCGAAGTCAGCGAAAAGCGGTCCTCGAGCGTCTCGTAAACCTTCATCAGGTCGTTGGCGGGATTGGCGAGATATTTCTCTATTTCGTCGCGGCCGTTGCGAAAATCCTCGTTGTCGATACGCTTGAAATCGCTCAGCAGCGAAGAATATGCCGAGGTGGTGTTCTTGCCCGACGACTCCGACATCTGAAAGATATTCCAGCGGTGGGTGTCGACGCTGTCAATGATTAGTCTGACCCATTTGCGGGCGGCCTCCACATCGGAATCCGTGCGGGAGCTGTCGATGTCGTCGAGGGTTGCGTTGATGCCCACACGCGACACATAATCGCCCTCAAGCTCTATCTGGTAGTTGTCGGCAAATCCCGACTCGAAAGCGAGCGTGCGCATCACCGTCTGAAAGAAAGAGTCGATGGTGGAGACATTGAAGTCGGAATAATTGTCGAGGAGCACTTTCAGAGCTGCGGAGCAAGCCTCCGACACTTTTGCGGCCGGGCAGCGGAAGAGGCCGGTGAAATAGTCGAGATAGTCGGGTGTTCGGGTGGCATCCGGGGTATGCCGCGCCAGGGCGTCGAGTTTGTCGACGATACGCATCTGCATCTCGTTGGTGGCCTTGTTGGTAAAAGTCACGGCGAGAATAGCGCCGAGCGCGCCGCGCATATCCTTAGGGTCGCGCAGCCGCCATGTGGCCGTACCTCCGGCACGGTAGCCTATCATATACTGTATGAACTGCCGGGCAAGCGTATACGTCTTACCCGACCCGGCCGAAGCCCGCTGCAAATCAAGCATAAATCTGTTATTATCAGCCCTTTACCTTATATCCGATGGTTCGGAGCAGCCCCTTGACCTTCTCCACCATATCGCCCTGGATGAGTATTTCGCCGCCACGTGCGGAGCCTCCTACTCCTAATCTATGCTTTAGCGTTGCGGCCAGCTCCCGGAGGTCTTCGTCGCTACCTTCGAAGCCTTCGATGATGGTGGCAGTCTTGCCGGCACGCCCTTTGCGCTCCTTAAGCACATGGAGCGCAAAACCTTTCCCGGCCTTTTGCGGCTCCGAGGTTGTCTCCTCGGCTACGTCTCCCGCATCTCCTTCAGGGAGATCGCCGGCTGCGAGGAGACTTCCCAGCGTATCTTTCCAGTCCATCACTGCGCGGATATTTTCTTTTCGAAGTCGGCGAGAGTATCGGCACGGTCCACGAGATCGCCGGCGGCATTGTAGATAAAGAATGCGGGCAATGCGCCGACATTATAGTCGACGAGCGCCGTAGAGGTTGTACCGTTCACGTCGAGCACAGTGGTCCAGGGGAGGTTTCTGGCGGCGTCACGCCAGGCATAGGTGTCGGCGTCGAGGCTCACATGATAGAAAAGCGCCTTGCCGCCGAGACGCGTATGGATGGCGGCCAGCTCCCGGTTGAAGGCAGGCGACTCCTTGGCGTTCATCATGCCGAAGATCACGGCCACAGACTTACCTTTGCCAACGATGTCGGAAAGCTTCACATTCTTGCCGTTTTCATCGGGGAGATTGATGTCGATCACCTTAAGCTCCGAGGCCTGCAGCACACGGCGCTTCCCCTGGGCTGTGTTATGCTTGCGCATGGCACGCAGCGACGCCTCCTTGACCATCTTGCCGTGAGGGTCGCCGGGATTGAACTGTTCATACTGGGTGGCCACGGCGGCGTAATACTTGGCGTCGACTGGATTCTCCGGATCGAACAGCGGCTTGTCGCCGATGAACTTGGTAAGCACATAGTAAGACACTATCGATCCCTGGCTGTTCTGGATGTACCTGGTGTATACCTCTTTCTTGAACTTGTCGAGAGCCGCCGAGTCGGCCATGTTGAGATTTTGGGCGACCATGTCGAAGTCGGCAATTTTCATGGCGTTCGGAGAGCCTGAGAGTGTGAATTTGCGGCCATAGTCGGCGGCGGCAGTCTCAAGGACAAGAGTCTCTACCGAATCAACAGGAAGATAGATGTAGTTGCCGTCGAGCGACAGCCGGTATATTTCCGGACTTGCCGGAGATATGCAGGCTATGGAGAAGGATCCGTCGTCGGCGATCCTCACGGAATCCACATCAATCCATCTGCCGACAAAATCGGCCTTCGAGAGCACGAGCGACTTGCCGGCACCGCCAGCCACGTTGCCCTCAACCTTGAACTTGGCTTCCCTGCCGCACCCCACAAGAATGGCACTCGCAAGTGCCGCAATCAATATTTTTTTCATATGTACCTGATGTTCTGAATTTGCAATTGAGTTGTTTCAACTAATTTTTATGGTAAGATTTATCAATATTCTGGGCATCCGGAAGCCCGTTGATTCCACAAAATTAGGCAATACTCGGCGATTAGACAATATTTCCGTAAGAAAGGAGCATAAATTGGGGATTTTTTTTTAAATTTGCAAAGAATTATCGGCGGGGGTATTAAAACGCCCGGCGACACGTTGCGGAATGACCGCACAAGATGAACTCAAAGAAAAGCGAAACAATAAAGATTTATGAAACCAATCAAGAAAAGCTTCAGCCTGCCAGACGGACGGGAAGTTACGATCGAGACAGGGAAGCTTGCCAAGCAAGCTGATGGAGCTGTAGAGGTACGGATGGGCAACACCATGCTGCTGGCCACCGTATGTTCGGCCCGGGAGGCCGGCGAGGGGGTAGACTTTATGCCCCTCACTGTAGAGTACAAAGAGAAATATGCCTCCATCGGGCGCTATCCGGGTGGATTTCTGAAACGCGAAGGCCGCAGCAACGACTATGAGATATTGACCTCACGTCTTGTGGACCGCGTGCTCCGCCCCTTGTTCCCCGACAATTATCATGCAGAGACGTTTGTAAATGTAATCCTGTTCTCGGCCGACGAGAACGACGCCCCCGATGCATTGGCGGGACTTGCGGCATCGGCGGCCCTGGCTTGCAGCGACATTCCTTTCAACGGCCCCATCTCGGAAGTACGCATAGCACGTGTTGACGGCGAATGGGTGATAAACCCCACCTTCGAGCAGATTGCCAAGTCGGACATAGAGCTGATGGTAGGCGCCACCTATGACAACATCATGATGGTGGAAGGCGAGATGGACGAAGTGAGCGAGGGCGAGCTTCTGGAAGCCCTCAAGGTAGCTCATGAGGAAATCAAGAAACAGTGCCTCGTGGTCAAGGAGCTGGAGAAAGAGGCCGGCAAGGAGACCAAGCGCGAATACAACCATGAAGTCAACGACGAGGCTCTCAAGGCTGACGTACATGAGAAGTGCTACGACAAGGCTTACGCCATAGCAAAGGCCGGCAGCGCCGACAAGCAGTGGCGCAACGAGTCGTTTGCCGCCATATGCGACGATTATATCGCCGCATTGCCGGAGATGACCGAGGAGCAGCTCGCCAACTATAACGAGGAGCAGCGCATAGCGATGGTGAAGCGCTACTACCATGATGTGGAGAAAGAGGCCATGCGCCGTTGCGTGCTCGACGAGGGCATACGTCTCGACGGCCGCAAGACGACCGAGATCCGCCCCATATGGTGCGAGGTAGATTATCTTCCAGGTCCTCACGGAGCCGCCATATTCACACGCGGCGAGACCCAGGCTCTGGTAACCACCACCCTCGGCACCACGCTCGACGAGAAGATTGTGGACAATGTGCTCGACCAGAGCAAAGAGCGATTCCTGCTGCATTACAATTTCCCACCCTTCTCTACAGGGGAGGCCCGGCCGCAGCGCGGTGTGGGACGCCGCGAGATCGGCCACGGCAATCTTGCCCACCGAGCCCTCAAGCGCATGTTCCCCGATGACTTCCCCTACACATGCCGTATTGTCAGCGACATTCTGGAATCCAACGGTTCGTCGTCGATGGCCACGGTATGCGGCGGCACGCTGTCGCTGCTGGATGCCGGCGTGAAGATGAAGCGTCCGGTAGCCGGCGTAGCTATGGGTCTCATCAGCGACGCCGGAAATGTGAAGTACGCCATACTCAGCGATATCCTCGGCGACGAGGACCATCTCGGCGACATGGACTTCAAGGTGACCGGTACGGAGAAAGGCATCACGGCCACACAGATGGATATCAAGTGCGACGGTCTGAGCTATGAGGTTCTCGAGAAGGCCCTCAACCAGGCCAAGGATGGCCGCATGCACATACTGAACATCATCCACGACACCATACCTGAGGCTCGTGAGGACTACAAGCCTCATGTGCCGCGCCTGGTGACCATCGAGATTCCCAAGGAGATGATCGGTGCGGTAATCGGTCCTCAGGGCAAGGTAATCCAGGGTATCCAGGAGGAGACGGGCACCACCATCAGCATCGACGAGGACGAGACGCTGGGCATAGGCCGCGTGGAGATAGCCTCGAAGGACAAGGAGAGCATCGACGCCGCCCTTTCCAAAATCAAGGCTATCGTGGCACAGCCCGAGGAGGGCGAAATCTACGACGGCACCGTCCGCTCGATACTCGACTTCGGCGCATTCGTGGAGTTCATGCCTGGCCGCGACGGTCTGCTGCATATATCGGAGATTTCCTGGGATCGTCTCGACTCCATGGAGGCCAGCGGTCTTAAGGAGGGCGACAAGCTGAAGGTCAAGCTCATCGAAATCGACAAGAAGACCGGCAAGTACCGTCTGTCGACACGCGTACTGACTCCGAAGCCCGAAGGATACGTAGAGCGTGAGGCACGTCCGCGTCGCGAAGGCGGCGACCGTGGCCCTCGTCCCCGTCGCGACGGCGACCGCGGACCCAGAAATGACCGCGGACCCCGCAACGACCGCGGTCCAAGACCGCAGAAGTCTTTTACTCCCCGTGACAAAAAGGAAGACTGAAAATTAATGATAAACGATTAATGATTAAAGATTAATTAATCGGCAACGCTCAAGAAGAAACCCGACTCTACCGAGCCGGGCTTCTTCTTTTATATATGTGTTATTCCTATTGGCTTATATAGGTATTATTCCTATTGGCTTAGGGTTATTACTATTGGCTTATATAGGTATTATTCCTATTGGCTTAGGGTTATTTATATTGTTGGGTGTCAGAAAACGACTTTGCGGGCACCTTCGGCGGTGCGGAGGATGTAGATGTTGCCTTTGACGGGATTCTGCACTCTCACGCCCTGGAGGGTGTAGATTTCGGCATTCTCCAGGTCACCGTCAATGACGAGCTGCACGCCGGTGCTGTTGGTGATGGTCAGCTCTTTTGTTTTCCATACGAGTCTGAGCGTGACATTGTCGGCGGAGCCGGAAGCAAGCGAGATATTCTCGCCGCGTGTGATGAGCTTGTATGCCTTGTTGAGGTCGAATTTCTTGCCGGCTTCACAGCCAAGGTTGATTTTGACCCAGCTTGTGTCGGCAAGTTTGAACTCGCCGCTGAGGCGTTTCATCTTAAGCTCATATACGTCGTTGCCGACATTCGTAAACTTGTTGGCATCCATAGCGTCCCAGCCGTTATAGTCATGGCCGCGGAGGTAAATGTCGGCTGTCGGGCCAATCTCCACACCTTCGAAGCCTTCTATGCCGAGCTTATAGCCGAAGCTGTTGATGGCGTCGACGAGCTGCTTCTGCACTTCCTTGAGGGGTTTCTCCATATCGGGGTTGCCGTAGCCGTCGTTGTTCCAGCGCTCGGCATCTCTCTTGGCGGCTGCCGTGATACGTGCAGCATAGGCGTTCTGATAATTGATTATGCGGTCGAAGCCCTCGGTGTTCATGGCCGTGAAGATACGCTTTACTTCGTTCTTGAAAGTCTCGCAGTTCATGAAATTCTCGATCCAGCGCTGGTTGTAGGGGGTATTTTCCCATATCCATTGGGTCACGTCGCGAGTCTGCTGGAAAGCGGATCCGAAGTCCCATACTGGGCCGAAATGCCATTTCTGGTCGGCGCCGCGGTCCTTGGTAAGATAGCAGGAACCGTGATAACTCTCATAGTTGCCCATAATCTGGTTGACGATAAAGAAGCGGGCGGCATCGGTGAGGTCTATCTTGTCGAGCCATGCTCCTTTGGCGTTGTCGGAGGCATAGACAAGGTTGTCGATCTCCGAGAATTCCTGTTTGAGCCACTGACGGTGTTTTTCGGTCACATAGTCTTCGGGTTTCTTGTATGTTACGCGGATATCGGTGCCCTCGGCGCCTCCGCGATATTGCGACGGAACCGTAATCTGGTTCTGGTCATCGGTGTTGTCGAGCTCCACGAGCCATGGACCGTTCATCATGTCGTCGGTCCAGGGATAGTCGTCGGCTGTCTTGCCCGGGTTGGCGGCAAGCCAGTCCTCCACATCATCGTCGGGGTTGCTGAGGTTGATTCTTTTTTTGTCGAAGCGTATGGTCTCGGTCAGGAAATAGAGACCTTTGTAATCGCCGTTGAGGACAACCTCGCAGGGCTGGTCGGCGGTAGTGTAAGGGAGTCCCGACATACGGCTCACCTCGAAGCCGGTGAGATTGCGCATGAAGGCACGGTTATCGTCGGCATGGGCAAGAAGGGCGAAATGCTTGTTGCTGTTCATGCCTAAGAGGGCAGCCTTCTTGTCGAGCTTCAAGCGGTAGGGTTTCTTGTTGAAGGCACTCCATGTATAATTGCCACGGCCACGTATCTGGAGAGGAAGCGGCGCATCCTTGCTGCCAATGGCTTCAACACCCTCCACACCTTTGGGGTCAAGATAATAGTTGCCGCGGATGTAGGTTTCTTTCGATTCTATCGGCTGACGGTTTTCCGTCTCAATCACCAGCACCGGTAAAGTGCCCGACGGCTCCACTGCCATACATGCAAACAGTCCGGCAAGGAGACATACGATACTGCTACAGATTCTTTTCATTATTATGTTGTTGATTATTGATTTTTAAGGTTGTCCCAAATGTAATAACTGATACCACACCTACTTATTACATGACAGCGGCAGGGATTACGGTCTGTAGTCCCTGCCGGTAATATATTCTCAATGCTTGAAGATTTTTCTCGAATCCCTCGAAGTTCTTATTATATACAACCCTGAGGGTAGATAGGGCCATACATCTTTCAGACGGGAAGCGACAGCCACCCTGATACCGTTGGCTGAATATATATCGGCAAAATCATCCATGACCTCCTGATATACGTGGTCCACGCCTGTTCCCGCATTCTGGTTCACTTCCACAACCAGGTCAGATGCGCCATCGGTTAGGGTGATATGAGCCTTGCGCGAAGGGATTCCCCGCGGCAGGGCATCATATTCTATTCTGAGAGTATCTACGGTCATGCCGTTCGGCTTGTTGACCACCCTCAGCCAGTCGGCATCAACTGCCGGCGATTCTTTCCACCCCATGATGGAATATATGCCATATTCGGCTTTCCCGGCTTCGGCATTCACCTCAAGAGGCTTTTCCGTATAAGGGTAAGGAGCGATGACCGAATGTATCACCGAAGGATATACCATCAATGAAGTATGGTTGGCACCGGCAGGGAAATAAGTGCTGACGTCAATCCATTTATTGTCCTTCATCATATAGGCGGTATTACCATGGTCGCGGAAAGCGGCCATACCGAGTGTGACGGCCGTCACGCCGTTCTCACCATTGGCTTCTTTATATTCAGGAATGCCATCCACCACTATGAAAAACTCATCATCCACGGTGACAGCCGGGGTAATGGGGAACAAAGTACCCACAGCCTCGCCCCCCACGGGGCCGTCCAGGTCTGTGACCTGCCACCAGAAGCTTTCCAGTTTTTTGCCCGGCAGCCCATTCTCCGAAGAATAGACATGCACACCCACATTGGCAATCTGGTCGGTAAGCTGACCGGCATCTGCACGCGTGAAGAAAGCATACACGCCGTTGATCACCATCGGACGCGAAGGCTTGGAGAATTTCTCTGCGTACGCAGTTATTCCTCTGGTATTGGAGCCGGGGAAGTAACCCCAATCGTCCATGTCGAAGGTGGTGGCGCGGTCACCCGGTTCCTGGTTATTAATAAGTCCGCTGTATTCTACCGACACTTCCATAGTGGAAGCCGACTTGCCATGGCTGTTGGCCGATTCCAACCCAACCATCTGTCGATGCAGATAATTGTACCGCACTGTTGGATTCTCTTCTGTGGAGAGGAAACTGGCACCGGCAGTTTCGTCAACGCCGGTAAAAGCCCATGAATAAGATGTAGGGAATCCCTTGGAGGCATCCTTGAACTCCACAGGCACATAACCTGCCACCATAGGGAGTCGGGTCTTGTCGTACCGGAAAGTTGCCGGAGGTAGAATAGCCGCCTTAGGGGCGGTACCTGTCACGCTGACAAACGCGGCACGTGTTTTAGAAGCGACTCCACCTTCCGAATCCGTCACGTTGAGAGTGATGTCATAGTTGCCGTCGGCTGTATAATATATTTCCGGAGATTGTTCTTCGGATATAGCCGGGACAGCTCCCGGCATCAGCCATTGATACTTGACGGGAGTTCCTCCCTGTACCACGGGCGTCAGCCTGATAGTCTCACCGGTGGTTACCGCTATGTTCTCCACGGCAGCACGTTCGGAGAATACCATATTGTCGATTGCGAAATCTCCCATATAACCGCCGGTGTTGAAAGTGTCGGCGCTACCGGGTCCATAAACGAACCTCAGTTGTATTTTCCTGCCGCTGAAACGCGACATGTCAACAGTGATGTTCCGCCATGCCCAAGGCTTTTCACCAGGGGCATCCTTGCTGTGCCACAATTCCTCTTTTGTGGCGAAACCGTTGCCGCTGACCTCCAATGCCAGAGAACAGGCATCGGAATAATTCAGGGTCATGCCCACCCAGAACGACAAACGGCAGTTGTCGGGTACATCTATGGAAGGCGATGTTATGGCCGATATTTCCCGACGATAAATCTGATATGGGCCTTCCACAAAGAGCGACTTTTTGCTTTCAGGGTCTATATCCGAAAATGGATGACCGGTAACAGGACTTACTGACCATTTCACATACTGGGTGTCTTCCGGTGTCCACCCTTGCATGTCAACATCGAAACCATAAGACACTACAGGCTTGAAAGAGCTTTCCCCGGAGGTAAAGTCCACAATCAGGTCCGACTGGGCGTGCCGAGTGATGCGAGACATTCCACTGAATCGCTCCACAGGAGCTTCGCGCTGCATCTGCATAGGGTCAATCGCCTTCTCGCCGCAAGGGCTGCCTGCAATCGCCGGCATAGCCACAATGCCAAGTGCTATTGCTGTAAATCTTTTCATACTATGAATTTCATAATAACGCGGCGCCCATCTTACGCAGGCCGCCGCGTTTGATTTAAGGTGTTGTTACAAAGCGAACTTTATGGTACGTGCCGAGCCATCGGCCATACGACATACGGCCACATATAAGCCTCTTTCCAAAACTGAAAGGCTATAGTCGGCAGTAAGCTCTGTTCTGAAACCGCCGGTGATGTCGTAGATCCTTACCACGGCTCCCTGCGGAACGATGAGTCTGCCGTTGAATACGCCGAACTCTCCGTTGGCAGCCACATCCTCGATGCCGGTGGTAACCGTCTGGCTCACATTGAGCGAGTGAAGATATACATACATATTGCCGGTGCCATTCTTATAACCTATATAATAATGGTTATAGGGGTCCTCGGAATCCTCGTCACACGGCACAGCCTTATGGTAGCCCGTCTCGGCGGAACGCTCGGGTATTTCAAAAGTGAATGTCTTCTCCTCTGGATAATTGACATCCGCCACATGAACGTCGGCAATCTTCAAAACCTTTTCGGGAGTGACGAAATTAGTGGAACGACAAAGCCATATCTCCACGTCCTCCTCATTTCTTGCATTGTAGCAAGAGAGCTTTGTCTTGAGTTCTATCGAGCCGGGATACATCACCAGCTTGGGAGTAAATGCCCAGGTGTTCTTGGAACCCGACTGGAGCGTGTTGGGTTTCGATGAAGTGGTGGAGCCGGTATGTTTCCATTTGGCCGTTGACGTAGCTGTTTCAGAACCGGAAGTCCAAAGACTGAAATGCTCTGCGTCCGTGAAGTCAGGCTCATATGGAAGAGATATCGCATCACCTATCACTATACCCTCCGTCTCGAAAGCCTCCGATTGACCGGCATTGTTTACAGCCATCACGGCATACTTATAAATCTTCAACGGAAGCCCCGTCTCTTTGTCGTCATACACGGTTTCCGACCATTTGTCGGCGAGAAGGGTCTCATTGCGGGTGATTCTGAACTGTACCTTTCCGAGCCATCCCTTGTGGGCTCCTTCAGCCGCCGGAGTGATGACGATATGACGTGAGCCATCCTGGTTTATGGATACCGACACAGCCGTGGGTTTCACGGGAGTATCCTGACCTACCCATTCAGTGGTCGTCTCTACGCTCTTGCCGCTTATCTCGCCGCTTACGGGAGTGATGGCATAAGTATATATGCCTGCTTCCTCCACCGGTATCGTCACCGTTGACTCCTTGCCGGGTACCGCATCAGTGACGGTAGCCACCGTGTCATTGCCGCAGGTCACAATCACACTTGACAGCGATTCAAGAGTAGTGCCGGCATTGGTGAGCGCGGGATTTTTCCAGCTGAGCTTAACCTCCAGCGCACCCTCCTCTCCGACTGCCGCCGATACCGATTCAACAGAAGCCGGGGCAACAACAACCTCCTCTATCTTGACGTTGTCAACAAATAAATCGTTGGAATTAGACTCACCGTGGCAACGGAATGCCACATGATATGCTCCATCTTCGGGAACACCGATCATCACCTCCACAGTTCTGTCAAGTCCGGAGTTGATGGTCTCAGTAACTATTTCCTTGGGGAGGAGTGTTTCTATATCGGCCTTGTTTCCGTAATATAGCGAAAGGGTTTTGGGGCTGTTGGCATTGCTTACTCTTGCGCTGAATGAAATACGGTAAGCCTTTCCGGCCTTCATACTGAATTTCGGAGTCAATGCCCATGCATCTGCAGGAGCACCCCAGTAACTCAGCGCTTTTTTAGGAGAACTGAACGACCAGTCGCGGGTAACTCCCTCGCCATGGAAGAATGTCCAGAACATGACGGAGTTCTGCGTGTCGAAAGTCTCGCTGTAAGGGAGTTCCAGAACTCCGGACACAGCTACCTGCGAAGATTCTACCGGCGACCAGGATGTGGAACCGTTATATACGGTATATATCTTATAGGAATATTTATCATTGGCTGGCACTTCGTCATTGTATGGCAGCTCACCCTTCCATTCCGTCTCGAGAGTGGTCTCCTTGCTCTGAACAACCGATTTTCGCACTATCTTATAAGCCACATCCTTAGGGTCAAGATACCCTTCCGTAGCCTCGGGGGCATCCCATGTAAGAGAGATTATGTCAGCGGTGTTTTCCGTAGCCGGTATCAGAGTGGCCTTGAGGTTTTTCACACCGCTGATGGAAGTGGCCTTACCCACGAAATCCGACTTTACGCTTGTGGGTGACACTTTTGAATCGCCATTGGATGTAAAAGGCACAACCTTGTAATAATAAGCTCCGGCCTTGGTGATAGACTCGTCGGTGAAAGAGCCCTCCGTTCCGGGATTGCCGCCAGTGGCAGTACCTGCCAGCGAACTATCGCTAACAGTGAAGCTCTGAGTAGTGCCTCTATATACCTTGGCGCCCTCGAGCTTGACAAGGTCACCGCCATCAGCATCCTTTGAAGGCCATGTCCATGAAATCTGGCACTTCATCTCCCCTAACGGCGCAGCGACTGCCTTGACATTGGTCACGGCTGCTGGCAACGGAACCTTCTCCTCCACTCTGAGGCTCTTGACGTACAATCCTCCTTTGTATTTGTCGGTATACAGATGAAGGGCAAAATGATATTCGCCGGCGGTCTCCGGCCTGAATGTCCCCGTTTCGTCGGTAAACAAGGTTTTGCTCCAGTCTGTGAAAGTTTTTATCACTGTGCCGAGTCCCGCCACTGTCGGTTCTGTTCCGACGTTAAATGAGAACTTCTGTTTGTCTGAGGAGATCGAGTTGTTTTTGCTGACATTGAAAGTGATTTCATAAGCCTTGCCGGCCTCAAGAGTCACAGCCGGTGAAATGAGCCATTCGTCGGCGGGGTAATACCTGTCTTCCTTGTAGTTTGCCGCAGACTTCGTCACTTCGTAAGTCCACGTATTGGGACTGACATCTGCATTGGCATCTATGACTGTCCATTTGTTGAAGTCGTCCTGAGTGGCGAAAGCGAACTCCACAGATAATGGAGCAGCATCAGCTGCGGCCACAGCTGCGGCCCCGAGCATCCACGCCATCAACCTTCGGGTAAATGTTGCATTCATATTGAGCTGTTGTTTTAATTTGAGCTGTTGTTTTAATTTAATTAGTGCGGCACATACCCGGCTTCAGAACCGGTTATGTGCCGAAATTTGTGCTGTCTCAACCCTTCAGAAGGGCAGGTTTTTGTCAGTAGTCGGCGGCGACGGATGCGATGGCATCGGTGTCGGGCGACCACTTGCCGTCGGAGTCCATTCGGAGGAGATCCATCACGTCGTAGCGGTCGAGGGCGTCATCGATATCGTCGTCGCCGTCGGTCAGGGTCACTTCGCCGTTAGCCGGGTCGATTACCAGCTGGGCGTTGTCGCCATAGTTCTCTTCGTCGGAGATATACTCCATGACGGCTTCGCTGACTCTCTTCTCAAGTTCGTTGGTGTCCATATCAGTCGCGGTTGCCGCCGAAGATGCGGAGCAGGAAGAGGAAGAGGTTGATGAAGTCGAGATAGAGATTCATGGCGCCCATAGTGGCGAGTTTGTCGGCCATTGCCGGGTCGAGGTTCATGGCGGCAAGCTGCTTTACCTGCTGTGTATCCCAAGCGGTGAGGCCCACGAAAATCAGGACACCGACGATGGAGATAATCCAGTCCATGGCGCTGCTGGCCACGAAGATGTTGACTATCATGGCGATGATGAGGCCGAAGAGAGCCATCATCAGATAGCTGCCGATCTTGGCGAGGTTGGACTTGGTGAAATACCCGTAAACCGACATGGCCCCGAAGGTGCCGGCGGTGATGAAGAGGGTATAAACGATGGTTCCGAGCCTGTACACCAGAAATATCGGTGCGAGCCATGCGCCCATAAGAGCCGAGTATACTATGAAGCATACGAGCACGGCACCCGACGACATCTTCTGCAGACGGGCAGGCATTATGGAGGCCATGGCCAGCATGGCTATGAGCATGCCCCAGAACACTATCTTGTTGCCGAAGAAGAACATCATCGCCGTCTGCGACGATGCTATGCCCAAGGCACAGAATGCAGATACGAGCAGACCGATGAACATGCGCACATACACGCGCTTCATCACTGCGTTGGTCTGACGTGCCACAGCGTTCCCGTCGTGATAGAACGGCGGAGGCGTCACGTTTTGATTCTTATATTCCATATTCTAAGGATTTTCCTTGTCACTGTTTTCTTTTCAGACAATATCTGTCGCTAAAAGTTTAACGTCTTTCTTACATTCTTTCGGGGACTTCGATACCGAGAAGGGCGAGTCCGGTGCGGAGTGTTCTTGCGGTGACTTCCGACAGCTTCAGCCGCAGGTTGCGTCTGGCCTCATCCTCTTCCCTGAGAATGGAGAAGTCATGGTAGAACTGGTTGTATTCCTTGGCGAGGTCATAGCAATAATTTGCTATGAGAGCCGGAGAATAGTTTTTGCCTGCTTCGGCCACAGCATTGCGGAAGTCGTCGATCTTGCGTATGAGAGTAGCCTCCTTGTCGTTGGGGTCGGCTACGGGGCCTGAGCCGTAACCGGCCTCGGCAGCCTTGCGGAGCACCGACCGTATACGGGCGTAGGTGTACTGTATGAACGGGCCCGTGTTGCCGTTGAAGTCGATCGACTCCTTGGGATTGAAGAGCATGTTCTTGCGGGGATCCACCTTTAGGAGGAAATATTTCAAGGCACCCATACCGACGATGCGGGCCACTTCGGCAGCCTCGTCGGCCGGCATTTCGGCGAGACGGTCGGCGGCCATGTCGGCGGCCGACTTCACCATCGTGGCTATAAGGTCGTCGGCATCCACCACGGTACCCTCGCGGCTCTTCATTTTCCCTTCGGGAAGCTCTACCATGCCGTAGGAGAAGTGCTTCAGGTCCTTGCCCCACTTGAAGCCCAGACGGTCGAGAAGTATCGACAGCACCTGGAAATGATAGTTCTGCTCGTTGCCCACCACATAGACCATCTTGTCGATGGGATAGTCGCGGAAGCGGAGCTTGGCCGTGCCGATATCCTGGGTCATGTATACGGAAGTACCGTCGGCGCGGAGCAGTAGCTTATGGTCGAGGCCATCGCCGGTAAGGTCGGCCCATACGGAGCCATCCTCCTTGCGGTACATCTTCCCTTCCTCCAGGCCTTTGAGCACCAGCTCCTTACCCTCGAGATATGTCTGCGACTCATAGTAGATTTTGTCGAAGCATACACCGAGCTTACGGTATGTCTCGTCGAAGCCCTCATAGACCCATTCGTTCATGGTTTCCCAGAGCTTGCGCACCTCGGGGTCGTTGTTCTCCCATTTTACGAGCATCTCCCGGGCTTCGGCCATGAGGGGCGACTTTGCCTTGGCCTCCTCTTCGCTCAGACCCTCGGCCATAAGAGCGCTGACCTCCTCCTTGAAATGCTTGTCGAAGGCCACGTAGAAGTCGCCGATGAGATGGTCGCCTTTCATACCGGCGGTCTCGGGGGTTACGCCGTTGCCCCACTTCTGCCATGCCAGCATCGACTTGCAGATGTGTATGCCACGGTCGTTGACGATGTTGGTCTTCACCACCTTGTTGCCGTTGGCTTCCAGGATAAGGCTAAGCGAATATCCGAGAAGGTTGTTACGCACATGTCCGAGGTGAAGGGGTTTGTTGGTGTTAGGGCTTGAATACTCCACCATCACGAGAGGCGAGCTGTCGTCGGCCTTGCGCAGGCCGAAAGAGTCGTCGACGGCTATTCCGTCGAGTACCTCACGCCACCATGCCGGACTCACCGACAGGTTGAGGAAGCCTTTCACCACATTATAGCCGTCGATTGCCGGGATATTCTCCGCCATCCAGCGGCCTATTTCCTCACCGGTAGCCTCCGGCGACTTGCGCGACCCCTTGAGATAGGGGAACACCATCACCGTGAAGTCGCCCTCAAAACCTTTGCGCGTGGGCGACGGCGACACATTCTCCGCCGCCACTTCCATTCCGTATAATTCCTTCAGAGAGTCGCTGACTCCCCGGGATATAACTTCTTCTATAGTCATCAACAGTCAATTTTGAATGCAAAAATAGCTAAAATCCGGTAAATAATAAAAGGAATTGGGGATTTAGCGGGATTTATCGAGATTTAGCTGGATTTAGCCCGATTTATCGGGATTTATCGGGATTAATCAGGATTAATCGGCATGGAGCTCGATTTAGTCCGATTAAGCCGGATTTAGCTCGATTGGCCGGATTAATCGGAATTTGGCTCGCTTTGGGCTGAGGGTGATAGCCAGCGGGCTTCGATTTCGTCGAGGAAATCGAGGAGTTCGTCTTCCTTCTCGATGCGGAGCAATCTTATGCGCGACTGGCGGAAGTCGGGAAGGCCTTTGAACAAGGGGGAAGAGGCGAGATGACGGCGTATGTGCAGGATTCCCCTGTATTCGTCGATACGGTCGATACTCTCGCGTATCTGGCGTTTGAGAAGAGCCAGCTTTTTGGGCACGGAAAGGGGGCTGAAGGTGCCGGTGTCGATCATCTGGCGCATATCGTGGAAAACCCAAGGAGCGCCGAAAGAAGCCCTGCCCACCATCACGGCATCCACGCCATAGGTGTCGAAAGCCCGGAGCGCCTGCCCGGGAGTGGTGATATCGCCGTTGCCTATGACGGGAATCTCCATCCTCGGATCATTCTTCAATTCGCCGATGAGAGTCCAGTCGGCATTGCCGGTATACATCTGGCTTCTGGTGCGTCCATGCACGGCGAGTGCCTTTATGCCGCAATCCTGCAGCCGCGGGCCAAGGTCGGTGATAATCTTGTCCTCACAGTCCCAACCGAGTCTTGTCTTTACGGTCACGGGCAGCGAGACTGCCTGCACCACCCTGCGCGTTATGTCGAGCATCTTGGGTATGTCTCTGAGCATACCGGCGCCGGCTCCTTTGGCAGCCACCTTCTTGACAGGACAGCCGAAATTGAGGTCTATTATGTCGGGACCGGCCTGTTCCACAATCTTGGCGGCATCCACCACGGCCTCTGCTTCACGACCATATATCTGTATAGCCACGGGACGCTCCCGCTCGTCGATGGTGAGCTTGCGGACCGTCGACTTTACATCCCTCACCAGAGCTTCGGCCGACACAAACTCCGTATAAACAAGGGCTGCACCCTGCTCCCGGCACATCAGCCGGAAAGAGGCGTCAGTCACATCCTCCATGGGAGCCAGCAACAAGGGACGCTCCCCGAGGTCTATTTCCCCGATTTTCATATAATGGTGAGTTTTGACAATGAGTTCACGGCTATCGACTCGGCGGCCATCCTGAGCTCCTCGGGAGTGACGGCGCGGATGCTTTCGGCCATCTCGTGAAGATCGAGGACGCGGCCATAATGTATCATCGACCTGCCCAGCGACATGGCGCAGTTCTCACGGTTGTCCGACAATACGGCGAGCTGGCCGCAGTACTGCTGCTGAGCCTGCCGGAAAGCCTTCAGACCGAGAGGCTTGTCGGCAAGACGCGCTATTTCCTCACGGACCAACCGGCGGCAGCGTGCCACATTCTCCGGGTCGCAGCCGAAATAGATGTTGAGCGTGCCGCAGTCGGAAAGCATTGTCATCGTCGACTCTATGGTATATACCAGTCCTCGTTTTTCGCGCACCTGCTGGTTCAGCCGAGAGTTGAGTCCGGGGCCGCCGAGGATGTTGTTGAAGAGCATCAGGGGATACTTGCGGGCGTCGTTTCTACCGGGGATGCGGCAACCCATCACGGTGTTTGCCTGGGTATTCCCACGTTCGCGGGTTATGTCGAAAGGGTCATTGAGCGGAGGTGTCTGGCGCGTATGCCCCTTGTCGTCATGGTCCATACCGCCGAAATATCTGTCGGCAAGGCGCAGAGCTTTCTCCGGCCGCGGCGTCACGCAGTAGAGAGCCATGTTGGCCGGCGTGTAATATCTGTCGAGAAATTCCCGCGCCCTTGTTCCGTCGAGGCCGCGTACCGACTCCTCGCTGCCGAGGATATTGTGGGCCATTCCCGAGCCGGCGTATATGAGCTCGTCGAACTCGTCGAACACCGCGTCGGAAGGGCTGTCGTAATAAGAGCTTATCTCCTCCATCACGATGTCGCGTTCGCGCAGGGTGTCGGCTTCGGGAAATGAAGCGTTCCTGACGAGGTCGGCGAGAAGTTCGAGGGCTCGTTCCTCATAGCCGGCGGGAGCCACGGTATAGAGCATTGTCATCTCCTTGGTGGTATAGGCGTTTAGTTCGCCGCCAACGGCCTCCATTCTGTTGGAGATATGCCAGGCGCGGCGGTTGCGTGTACCCTTGAAGATGGTATGCTCGAGGAAATGGGCGAGGCCGAAGGCATCGGCGGGGTCGTCGCGGCTGCCGGCATCGACAGCAAGCCCGATGTATGACACCGGGCCTGCACTCTGCTCCTTCACTATACGGAGCCTGTTTCCTAATACCTCTACACTCACTTGCCGAGACGGGCTTTCTCTCGAGCTATGTATGCATCAATGCCCACACCGCTGCCCGGCTGGAACTGGGGATATTCGTCGGCAATCTGTTGGTAGCAGTCAAGAGCCATCTGGTATTTCTTCTGCACATCGTAGATGTTGGCCTCCTTGAGAAGGACGCGCGGCACAATCTGCGGGTTCTTGTCGGCCTTGCTTATGGCCTTGCCATAGCAGGAGATGGCTTCATCATACTTCTTGAGGTTGACGTAGCAGTCGCCCTTGAGGATGATAGCGTTGGCCTCCAGCACGGGGTCGCCGCTGCTGAAACGGTCGAGGTATTCGATAGCCTCCTTATATTTTTTCTGGTTGTAGAACGATTCGGCGGCGCTGAGAGCGGCAAGTTTGCCGGCATCGTTGCCCTTGTTGGCGTCGGCTACCTTCTTGTACTGCACGGCAGCCAGAGAATCGTTGCCCATAGCCGAAATCTCCACCTGGTTGTAGTCCTCGAAAGCCTTGTTGGTCTTCGGGTTCTTGTAGATGAAGAGATAGCCTATCACGAAGGCCGCTACCACAGCCACACCTCCCAGTACCCAGAAGATGGTTTTCTTGTTCTCTGCGATTTTCTCGCTGGCAGACCTCAGGTTGGTATCGAGACTCTCTATTGCGTTCTGCTCTTCTTCTTTTTTGTTCTTATCGTTTGCCATTTCGGTGTTGTTTGTCAAATGAGTGGAAGTCGTCATGACCTCCATGCCGTGCCGTCCAGGAAGGAGTCCGGCACTTCAACGCGCAAAATTAATAAAAAACATCGTAAAACGCAAATCGGGCTATAAGGCGGAGTCAACTGGCCAGTGCGAAATTACGAAATTTTTCGATTCAAAGCTTGA
>CAJUAT010000013.1 GCA_910584525.1 uncultured Muribaculaceae bacterium
TTAAAAATCAATCATATAACTGACAAAAATTAATTTTTGTCATCTACTAAAAAAAGACTTTTTATGTTTTTGAAATAAGTTTAAATCACTTCGTAAAATTTATTCATAAATTTGTGTAAAAGCGTGAAAAAGTCTATTTTTGTGCCCAAGAGACAAGGCGACGATATCGAGAGTCGCCTGTAGCTTGCGAGACAATAGCAGCTTTTAGGTTAGACATAATACTTTTTCGAGAGCGTAGTTAAAACGACTACATAAATCACGAGCCGATTACCGAGAGGTTGTCGGCTCTGAATATATATGTCGTGCAATTGATGTTATTCGTAGCGGAGGGTTTCGGCAGGGGAAATTTTGGCGACGATCCAGGAGGGGAGGATCAGGCAGAGATATACGGTGAGGACCACGCCGGCGTTGAGGAAGACGACCTGCTGCCAGCTCACCTGTACGGGCACGAAGTCGATGTAATAGCTTTCGGGGTCGAGCTTCAGGAAATGGTATCGGTCCTGGAGCCAGAGCAGGAGAAGCATCAGGCCATTGCCGACGGCGAGGCCGAGGATGGTGATTTTGAGCGCAAGATATATGAAAATCCTGCGCACCTTGGCGGCCGGGGCGCCGAGAGCCCGCATAAGCCCTATGAACCGTTTCTTGTCGAGGATGATAATCAGCAGCCCCGATATCAGGGTTACTATCGCCACGAATGTCATCAGAGCAATCACTACCGACACATTAGTGTCGAGCATGCCGAGCCATTGGAAATAACCGGCACCCTGATGCAGGGCATTGTCGGTGCGTACCGGCTTGAAAATGGTTCCGTCGGCGAGCGCCTTCACAAGTATGGCGTCGAGTTGCTGCGAATAAGCGCCTATGTTGTTGAAATCGTCGGTATGCACGGCGATGGATGTTCCCTGGTCGGCATTGAGATTGCCCAGCTTCTGGATGAGCCGCAGCGATCCGTAGGCGTAAACCTTGTCGTAGGCTTCGAAATGGGTGTTGAAAATGCCGGCCACCACCAGGGGACGCACCCTGACTTCATCGGTGATGAAATAAGTGTCGATTCTGTCGCCGGTCTTGAGGCCGAGGGCTCTTGCCGACTTCTCCGAGATTAGAATGCGGTTGTCGCTGTCGCCTTTTGACCAGTCGGGCATGGAGCCCTCCACGAGACTTGCAGTCAGAAGGTCGCGGATTCCTTTCCCTTCGAGGCTCTTGAAATATATTCCCTGGAAGTCGGACTGAGTCTTGAAAATCGCGGGCATGGATGCCTGCAGGCTGTAATCGGCCACAAAGGGGGTGTCGTCGAGCAGACTGCGCATGGAAGGGGAGAGGGAGATGATGTTGTCGTCGGTCTCGGAGGGTATGGTATATATTGAGATGTGGGAGTTGAAGCCGGTGACCTTGGCTGTTATTTCCCTTTTGAACCCGGCAACGATAGCGAGAGCAGCGAGCATCACGGCCACGGCCAGAGCCACGGCGGCCACCGCAACCTTGATGGCCGGTGCTCCTCCCCGACGCATCCCCGGCGACAGACGACTCGCGATATATAAGTAACTGTTCAAGATTTTTTTCACTCTTATAGAATGCAAAATTAAAAAATTATACTGAAATATTTGGAAAGGTTCGGGGCAAATATTAATTTTGGACTTTCAGGTGAGGAACCTGGGTAATCTAATATCAAACAAGAACATGGAGCAGAAGGAAGTAGAGATCAAAGAGACGTGTCTGCATGGCAGGCACAAGGATCTTGGAGCACAGATGTCGCCGTTTGCCGGCTACGACATGCCTATACAGTACAAAGGAATCGCCGAGGAGCACAATGCCGTCCGTCATGAGGTGGGAGTGTTCGACGTCAGCCATATGGGCGAGGTAAGGGTGAAAGGTCCTGAAGCCGAGAAGTACGTGAACCATATATTCGTCAACGATGTGCGCGGGGCCGCTCCCGGGCAGATCTTCTACGGCATGATGTGCTACGAAAACGGCGGTACCGTCGACGACCTCCTTGTATATAAGGTCAGCGACAACGAGTTCTTCCTCGTGATCAACGCCGCCAATATCGACAAGGATGTTGCATGGATCAAGCAGAATGCCGAAGGTTACGATGTGGTGGTAATCGACGAGAGTCCGCGTTACGGCGAGGTGGCCGTGCAGGGACCCAAGGCCGAGGAAACCGTGGAGAAAGTGCTCGGCATTCCTGTAAAGGATATCAAGTTCTACAATTTCGCCACGTTAGAGCGCGACGGCGAGGAGATTATCGTGAGCCGCACAGGCTACACGGGCGAGGATGGTTTCGAGATTTACGGCAGCGATGCCTACACTCAGAAAGTGTGGGATGCGCTGATGGAGGCAGGAGTGGCTCCCTGTGGACTGGGGTGCCGCGACACGCTCCGTTTCGAGGTGGGTCTCCCGCTCTACGGAGATGAGCTCAGCGCCGACATTACCCCGATAGAGGCCAGCCTCAGCATGTTTGTGAAGCTCGACAAACCGGAGTTCATCGGCAAGGAGGCACTGGCAGCCCAGAAAGCCGAAGGCGTAAAGCGCCGCATCATCGGCCTTGAGCTTGACGGCAACGCCATTCCGCGTCACGGTTATCCCGTGGAAGTGGACGGTAAGCAGGTAGGCGAGATCACCACAGGTTACCGCAGCATCTCTACCGGCAAGTCGGTGGCCATGGCTATGGTTGACAAGCCTTACGACAAGTTGGGCACCAAGGTGGAGGTACGCATCCGCAAGAAGACATTCCCCGCAACCGTGGTGAAGAAGAAATTCTACGACAAAAACTACAAAAAATAAGTCAGAAGTCAGAAGTCAGAAGTAATAAGTAAGAAAATAAAAAAATACCAAGATATGAGCACAGTAAAGGAAGACGTGCGCTATGCAGAGTCGCACGAGTGGGTAAAGGTAGAAGGCGACATCGCCGTGATAGGAATCTCAGACTACGCACAGCACGCCCTTGGCGACATAGTGTACGTAGACATGCCTGAGGAGGGCGACGAGATAGAGGCAGGCGACGTGTTCGGCGCCGTAGAGTCGGTGAAGGCAGCCAGCGACCTTATCTGCCCCGTGAGCGGAGAAGTGGTGGCCGTCAACGAAGACCTCGAGGATTCCCCCGAACTCATCAACAAGGATGCTTTCGAGACATGGATTATCAAGGTACGCATGAGCGACGCCTCCCAGGTGGATGCCCTGCTGGATGCCGCCGCCTACGCTAAACTTTGCGAAGATGAGTAACAGATATATACCCCACACCGACGAGGACATCCGCAGGATGCTCGACAAAATCGGTGTCGGAAGTGTCGACGAGCTCTACTCCGACGTCCCGGAGGAAGTGCTCTTCCGTGGCGAGTACGACCTGCCTGAGGGTATGTCGGAAACGGAGCTGCGGGAATATTTCACGAACTTAGGCAAGAAGAACGAGCAGCTTACGGTGTTCGCCGGCCATGGCGCCTACGACCATTACAGTCCGTCGGTGATTCCTCACCTTCTGGAACGCAGCGAGTTCTATACCGCCTATACTCCCTATCAGCCGGAGATATCCCAGGGTACGCTGCAGTACATCTTCGAATATCAGTCGATGATATCGGAGCTTACGGGCATGGAGTCGAGCAATGCGTCGATGTACGACGGCGCCACGGCAGCTGCCGAGTCGATGTTCATGATGGTGGCGTCGGCACGCAAGAAGAACCGCGTTCTGGTGTCGTCGACACTTCTCGAGAGCGTGCGCAAGGTGATAGCCACGTATATGAAATTCCATGGCGTGGAGCTCACCGAGCTTCCCGAGAAGGAGGGAGAGACCGACTTCACGGCGATGGCTGAAGAGCTTGCCAAAGGGGATGTTGCCGGAGTGATGGTACCGTCGGTCAACCGCTACGGCATCATCGAGAATCTTGAAGGTGTAGCCGAGAAGGTACATGGCGCGAAGGCGTCGCTGGCCATCTATTGCGATCCGTCGGCACTGGCGGTGCTGAAGACGCCGGGCGAGTGGGGTGCCGACATAGCGTGCGGCGACGGCCAGACGCTCGGTATGCCCTTGCAGTTCGGCGGCCCGTACCTCGGGTTCATAGCCTGCCGCAAGGATATGCTGCGCAAGATGCCGGGTCGCGTAGTGGGCGCTACGACCGACCGCAACGGCAAGCGCTGCTACGTGCTCACACTGCAGGCCCGCGAACAGCACATACGTCGCCAGAAAGCTACCAGCAACATATGCTCCAACCAGAGCCTGATGGCCCTCTACGCCACAATTTACGTGGCCCTCATGGGTCCGCAGGGTCTCCGCGACGTAAACCGACTCAGCTGCGACGGCGCTCATTATCTCTATGACCGCCTGATCGAGTCGGGTAAATTCTCCAAGGTTTACGACAAGCCCTTCCTCAAGGAGTTTGTAGTGAAGACCGACCTCGATACCGCCGCCATGGCCGCAAGGCTGCGCCGCAACGGTATGATGGGAGGCGTGGAGATTGCCCCCGGCGTGCTCGAGTTCGCCGTGACCGAGAAAAGAACCAAAGAACAGATTGACCGTCTGATAACCGTAATGCTGGAGGAAGAGAAATGAAGGAATACGACAAACTGATATTCGAGATTTCGAAGCCGGGCCGCAAGGGATATCAGTTACCGGCCGACAAATATGGCGTAGACGGCATGTCGGCGATACCGGCAGGCCTGATGCGCGGGGAAGCTCCCGAGCTTCCGGAGGTGAGCGAACTCGATGTGGTGCGCCATTATACAAACCTTTCCAACAAGAACTTCGGAGTAGACACCGGCTTCTATCCGTTGGGGAGCTGTACGATGAAGTACAATCCCAAGATCAACGAAGAGTTGGCGTCGCTGCCGGCCTTCGCGGGCCTTCACCCGTTGCAGGATGTGAAGAGCGTACAGGGGGCACTGCAGCTCTACTATGAGCTGCAGCAGGCATTGTCGAGCCTCGCCGGCCTGAAGGAGTTCACCCTCAATCCGTATGCCGGCGCCCATGGCGAGCTCACGGGTCTGATGGTGATGCGTCAGTACCACAAGCTGCGTGGCGACGACAAGCGTACCAAGGTAATAGTGCCCGACACGGCCCACGGCACCAACCCGGCATCGGCCATGGTGGCCGGCCTCGAGGTGGTGGAGGTGAAGTCGCGTCCAAACGGCAGCATAGATATCGAAGACCTCAAGCCGCTGCTCGACGATACCGTGGCCGGTATCATGATGACCAATCCCAACACGCTGGGAATGTTCGAGACCGAGATTATGGAGATAGCCTCTCTGGTTCATGAGGCTGGCGGCCTTCTCTACTACGACGGTGCCAACCTGAACCCGATGCTCGGCAAGGTACGTCCCGGCGACATGGGCTTCGACATCATGCACATCAACCTTCACAAGACCTTCTCGACGCCTCACGGCGGCGGCGGACCCGGTTCGGGCCCCGTGGGAGTGAGCGAGCGGCTTGTGGACCTGCTCCCCACGCCCCGCGTGGTGAAGCTCGACGACGGCTCTTTCGACGTGGTGTACAACGGCGACGAAAGCCTCGGCAGCGTCTCTACATTCTTCGGCAACTTCGGCGTGATGATGAAGGCATATGCCTACATCCTGAGCCTTGGCCGCGACAACATCAAGAATGTAGGACCCATGGCCACTCTCAACGCCAACTATATCAAGGAGAGTCTGCGCGACCTCTACAAGCTGCCTGTGGAAGGACCGTGCAAGCATGAGTTCGTGTTCGACGGCCTCGCCGACAAGAGCACCGGCGTCACCACCCTCAACGTGGCCAAACGCCTTCTCGACTTCGGCTTCCATGCTCCCACCATCTATTTTCCGCTTCTCTTCCATGAGTCGCTGATGATAGAGCCCACGGAGACGGAGAGCCTCGAGACGCTCGACGAGTTCATCGACGTGATGCGCAAGGTAGCCATCGAGGCCAGGGAGAATCCCGAGCTTGTCAAGGAGGCGCCGGTGACGACGGCCATCTCTCATCCCGACGAGACGGGAGCCGCCAAGAACCCGATATTGTCGTACAAAGCCATGAAGGCGTAACAGCTGACAGGATGCATAGTGACATAATCATCATAGGAGCGGGCCCCGGGGGCTATGAGACAGCCCTCGAGGCCGCTGCCCATGGCCTGTCGGTGACGCTTGTCAACGGCGGGCGTCTCGGCGGCACGTGCCTCAACGAAGGTTGCATCCCCACCAAGTGCATGGTGAAGGATGCCGCCGTGCTCACCACTCTGAAAGAGGCCGGCGAATATGCCGCCTGCAATGTGGCCTACGACGTCGACTTCAATAAGGTGATAGCGCGTCGCGAGGCCGTGGTGGACCAGCTGCGTGCCGGCGTGGAGTCGCTGCTCGCCAAGGCGAAGGTCAACGTGGTGGAGGGTATGGCAACGTTCAAGAACAGCACCACGGTCACCGTCAACGGAGAGGATTATGACGCCGACAACATCATCATAGCCACAGGCAGCCATTCGCGGTCGCTTCCCATCCCGGGAGCCTCCGAGGAGTGGGTGCTCGACTCGTCGAAGATTCTGGCCATGGAGTCGGTTCCCGAGAGTCTTGTGGTGATAGGCGGTGGCGTCATCGGCATAGAGTTCGCCTCGGTATTCGCCGCTTTCGGCACGAAAGTTACCGTGGTGGAATACATGAAGCAGATACTTCCTCCTTTCGACAGCGACATAGCCAAGCGTCTCAAGCAGGCCTTGTCGAAGCGCGGTGTGGAGATTGTGACAGGCGCGGCTGTGACGCGTCTCGAACAGAACCCCGACTACAGTGTCAAGGTAGTTTACGAGCAGAAAGGAAAGGAACAGGAGCTTACGGCCACGAATGTGCTGATGGCTGTCGGCCGCGGTCCCAATGTGGATGGCCTCTGTCTGGAGAATGCCGGCGTTGACTTCTCGCCGAAAGGGATATGCGTCGACGACAACTATCGCACTAATGTTCCCAACATCTATGCCATAGGCGACGTGAATGCCAGAATGATGCTGGCCCATGTAGCTACGGCTCAGGGAAAGCGCGCGCTGAACCATATCCTTGGTAAGAGCGACAACCTCGACTTCGGTATCGTGCCCTCAGCAGTGTTCTCGAATCCGGAGTGCGGCATGGCCGGACTCACCGAGGAGCAGTGCAAAGCCAAGGGTATGGAGGTAGTCAGCGGCAAGGGCTTCTACCGCGCCAACGGCAAGGCGCTCGCCATGGGAGAGTCGGAAGGCCTCTGCAAGCTGATATTCGACAAGGGTTCGATGCGGCTCGTGGGTGCTCATATCATAGGCGCCGAGGCCGCCATTCTTGCCCAGCAGTGTGCCGACATGATGGCCGCCGGTATGACACGCGACGCCATCCTCGACCTCGTGTTCGGTCATCCCACCCTCGCCGAGGTCATTCTCGCCGCTGCGGCTAACGCTAAATAATCTTTTATGGCAGATATTATAGAACGGTATTTCCCCGATCTATCTCAGATACAGAAGGAGCAATTCGACAGGATGCTCCTTCTTTATCCTGAGTGGAATGCGAAAATCAATGTCATCTCGCGCAAGGATATAGAGAATCTGGAGGTAAACCATCTTCTTCATGCGTTGGCCATCGCGAAGTATATCACCTTCACTCCGGGGAGCAGGGTCATGGACTTCGGCACCGGGGGAGGGATACCTGGCCTGCAGCTGGCGGTGATGAATCCGGAGAGCCGCTTTCTGCTTGTGGACCGTACGGCCAAGAAGTTGAAGGTGGCTGAGAACATAGCCCGTGAATGCGGACTGACAAATGTGGAGTTCCGGCATGGGGATGTGGCCGAGGTAAAGGAGAAGTTCGATTTCGTGGTCAGCCGGGCTGTGATGCCCCAGACCGAGCTGGCGAAGATTTGCCGTAAAAATATCTCGCGGACGCAGAACAATGCGTTGCCCAACGGCCTTATAACCTTGAAGGGTGGCGACCTCGACGCCGACCTCGGGTCGCTGAAACAGCTCAGCGAGGAGGTGCCCGTGTCGCAGTGGTTTGCCGAACCTTTCTTTGAAACAAAGAAACTTGTATATACACCATTATGAAGGTATGAAGGTTATAAAATTTGGATTCTCGCTGTTCGGCATCAACACGTATGTGGTTGTTGACGAGCCTACGAAGAGTTGCGCGGTGATAGACCCGGGGATGATCGACCGTGAAGAGGAAGAGGCACTTACGGGCTATATATCGCGTAACGGGCTGAAGGTGACACATGTGATCAATACCCATCTGCATGTGGATCATGCCATAGGCGACAAGTATGTGTCGGAGCTCTTCAAGGTGCCGGTCGTGGGTCATAAGGCCGACGAGCCGCTTGGGGAGCGTATACAGCAGCAGGCCACGATGTTCGGCATGGCGGAGAGGGTTGAGGCAGTGTCGCTCAACAGCTATCTGGATGATGGCGACGAGGTGAAGGTCGGCGACGGGAGGCTGATGGTGCTCCACGTGCCGGGACATTCGCCGGGCAGCATCGCCCTCTACGACCCTGACGGAAAGTTCGTGATCACCGGCGACGCTCTCTTCGCCGGCTCTGTGGGGCGTACCGATCTCCCCGGCGGCAACTACAGCCAGCTCATTAAGGCCGTGAAGGATAAACTCCTTACACTTCCCGACAACACCGCCGTATATCCCGGCCATGGACCGGCCACCACCATCGGCCAGGAGAAAAAGTATAATCCATTCCTGCACTGATTTTTATCCTGCAATTTTGATAATCGCGGATTATTGAGTACTTTTGTAGAAAAATTATAGAAAGCATGGATATTGAAGGAACGATAATCCAATACATCGGACGTCAGGAAGGGACGTCAAAGGCAGGAAATGCATGGAAGAAAGACGAGTATGTGATGGAAACGCCGGGGACGTATCCCCGCAAGGTTAAATTCACGATATTCGGCGACCGTTGCGAGACCATGAAATGTGAGATAGGCAAGGCCTATGTGTTGTCGTGCGACATAGAGAGCCGCGAGTTCAACGGCCGCTGGTATACAGACGTGAACGTCTTCGCAGTACGCCCGGTGGAAGGCGCCGCCCAGCCGGCAGTAGCACAGGCAGTTGCGCAGGCAGCAGCCCCGCAGCAGATGGCACCTGCCGCCGACCCGTTCCAGGCCCCCGCAGGCGACAGCTCCGACGACCTGCCGTTCTGATCCCTACCCGACTGTAAGAAACAAGAGAGACTTCCCCAAAAGGGAGGTCTCTTCTGTGTTATATATGTAATATAATGCCCTAACATGCAATATAAAGCACATATGTATATGTTTTACAGCATATTTTCGTAGATTTTTCCGAATTTTTTTGTCAGTGACTATAATTTTATTAATTTTGCCGATGTAAACAAAATTACAAAAGGCAGAATCAATACCCGTCGTAGGCTTTCAGCCCCGTGGCAAAGCCTCAGGAGTAAGAAAAACGGCGACGGAAGCCCTAAGAAACTGTTTAAATTTATGTGAGAAATTTTATTATACTTTATGAAGCCATGCTTTTAAGAATCTTTTTGGTGCTTTCCGCCAAGTATCGTCGGTCACGATGCCCGCATCGCTCCCTCCTCAACTTGCGGAAATCTCTCAAAAATCTTCTCAAAATCATTGGCTCATAAATTTAAACAGTTTCTAAGAAGCATTTTACCCATACCATCAAAATCATGACAATACGCAAGAACAATGCGGCCGAGGCTATGACGGAAGGCGTCATAACAGTAGCCAGCCGGGTTGACCTGCTGTTCGAGACCAGTTGGGAAGTATGTAATAAGGTAGGAGGCATATATGCCGTTTTGTCGACGAAGGCCCGTACGTTGGGAGCACAGTTCGGCGACAAGCTTATCTTTATAGGTCCTGATTTATGGACATCTGAAAACGAGTCACTGTATTTCAAGGAGCGGAAGACGCTGTTGCGTCAGGCTTCGGGGAAGCTGCATCTTCCCTGGGGGATAAGCATACGTGTGGGGCGCTGGGACATTCCCGGTTCGCCGCAGGTGGTGCTGGTGAATCCCGGCGATACCGTGAAGCACCTAGACGGTATATACGGCGAGATGTGGCGTGATTATGGTGTAGATTCGCTGCATTCCTACGGCGATTATGCGGAGAGCTGTGCGTTTGCGGTGGCTTCCGCGATAGTGATAGAGGCTCTGACCGACCACCTCAAGGCGAGTCAGTCGAAGGTGATAGCCCATTTCGATGAATGGACCACCGGCATGGGACTGCTCTATCTGCGCAACCATGCGCCCAAGATATCCACGGTATTCACCACGCATGCCACGAGCATAGGCCGCAGCATCTGCGGCAACGGCAAGCCCCTCTACGACTATTTCCACCAGTACAACGGCGACCAGATGGCCGAGCAGCTCAACATGCAGTCGAAGCACAGTCTGGAGAAGGCAGCGGCTCATAATGCCGACTGTTTCACCACGGTGAGCGAGGTTACGGCCCGCGAGTGCGAGCAGCTGCTGCAGATACGCCCCCAGGTGGTGACTCCCAACGGCTTCGAACCCGAGTTCGTGCCCAAGACTGTGAAATACAACCGACTGCGCAAGGAGGGCCGCGACAGACTGCTGGAGGTGGCCGCCGCTGTCACCGGCAGAAAATACGACGCCGACACTTTCATCATTGCCACTTCCGGCCGGCATGAGTACCGCAACAAGGGTCTCAACATGTTCATCGACGCCATGGCGCGTATAGAGGCCGGACTCCCTTCCAACGAGGAGGCGCTGGCATTCATCATGGTGCCCGGCTGGGTTCGGGAGCCACAGGGTGCTCTCGTGACTGACCTCAAGTATGGCGGCGACTTACGCCCCGAGCCCGACTTCCTGACCCACTCGCTCAACAATGAGGGCGACGACGAGATATGTCGGAGGATTAAGGAGCTGGAGGCCGGTGGCCATTTCCGCCGCCTAAAGGTGATATACGTTCCCAGCTATCTTGACGGCGCCGACGGTGTAATCGACATATCGTATTACGACCTGCTGCCCGCCTTCGACCTCACCGTATTCCCCAGCTATTACGAGCCGTGGGGCTACACACCGCTGGAGAGCGTGGCTTTCGGAGTGCCGACAATCACCGACGACAAGGCCGGATTCGGCCAGTGGGTGCTCGACAATTTCAAGAATGGCCTCAACCTCTGCGGCGTGGATGTAAAGAGCCGCAACGACTCCAATTACGACCAGGCCTGCCGCGAAATCGCCGACGACGCCACCGACTATATTTCCGAGGACAACAATCTGCGGCTACAGGCCCGCAACATGGCTTTCCTAACATCGGCAAAGGCCGACTGGAAATTCTTTATACTTAATTACGACAAGGCCTTCGAGATAGCGCTCCGGCGCAACATGCGCCGGTAGCGACAGAGCCTGTGTCATTGAAGTTGCATGGGCAACTTACGCATCAACAACCGAAAAAAAATCAAAATCCGATTATGAAACTTAAAGTAAGCAATGCCAACCATCCTAACTGGCGCACACTGACGGTAAGCGCCGAGATACCGGCTGAACTGAAGCCGTTGGAGGAGATGGCGAAAAACCTGTGGTGGGTATGGAACAGCAAGGGTAAACGCCTGTTCCACGACCTTGACCGTGCCCTCTGGCGCGCAGTGGGCGAGAACCCCGTGATGCTCCTTCAGCAGCTCAGCTACGAGCGTTATCAGGAGATCCTTTCCGACAAGGCGATGATGGCCCGTATCGCCGACACCTATCGCGAGTTCAAGGACTACATGAAAGAGCCCATGGACACGAAGGTGCCCTCTGTGAGCTACTTCTCCATGGAGTATGGTCTCTGCAACTGTCTGAAGATTTATTCGGGTGGTTTGGGCGTACTTGCCGGCGACTATATCAAGCAGGCCAGCGACTCGCGCGTGCGCATGACAGCCGTGGGTTTCCTTTATAAATATGGCTATTTCTCGCAGAGCCTCAGCATCGACGGCCAGCAGATCGCCAACTATGAGAGCCAGAACTTCGACCAGCTTCCCATCGATGCCGTGCTCGGCGAGGATGGCCAGCCGATGGTGCTCGAGGTGCCATTCCCCGGCCGAATCGTATACTGCCACGTATGGCGTGTGAATGTGGGCCGCATGAAGCTTTACCTCCTCGACACCGACCTCGACAGAAACTCCGAGTGGGACCGTCCAATCACCCACAAACTCTATGGCGGCGACTGGGAGAACCGTATCAAGCAGGAGTACCTGCTCGGCATCGGCGGCGTGATAATGCTCAACAAGCTGGGCATCAAGAGCGACCTCTACCACTGCAACGAGGGACACGCCGCTCTGCTCAACCTGCAGCGTCTCGTTGACTACGTGCAGAACGACGGTCTTCCCTTCAACGTGGCCATGGAGCTGGTGCGTGCTTCCTCGCTCTATACCGTGCACACTCCGGTGCCCGCCGGTCATGACTATTTCGAGGAGCCGCTTCTCGGCAAGTACCTCGGCGAGTATCCCGCCAAGTTGGGTATCAGCTGGGCCGACCTCATGAACATGGGCCGCGAGAACCCCGACACCAACGAGCGTTTCTCGATGAGCGTGTTCGCTCTCAACACCTGTCAGGAGGCCAACGGCGTAAGCTGGCTCCACGGCGAAGTATCCAAGAAGATGTTTGCCGGCATATGGAAAGGTTATGCTCCCGAAGAGAGCCATGTAGGCTACGTCACCAACGGCGTGCACATGCCCACATGGGCCGCTTCCGAATGGAAGAACTTCTACGGCCAGAACCTCAACGCCGACCTCTTCATGGACCAGAGCAACCCCTCCATGTGGAAGAATATCTTCAATGTGCCCGACGAGGCCATTTGGGAGCTCCGCATGACGATGAAGAACAAGTTCATCAACTTCGTGCGCAAGGACTTCAAGGAGAAGTGGCTCAAGAACCAGGGCGACCCGTCGGAGGTGATGCGCATCGTCGACAAGATCAACCCCAACGCGCTCATCATCGGTTTCGCGCGTCGTTTCGCCACGTATAAGCGTGCACATCTGCTGTTCACCGACCTGGAGCGTCTGGAGCGCATCGTCAATAACGAGCAGTATCCCGTACAGTTCGTGTTCTCGGGCAAGGCACACCCCGCCGACGGCGCCGGCCAGGGCCTCATAAAGCGCATCATCGAAATCAGCCGCATGCCCCAGTTCCGCGGTAAAATCATCTTCCTCGAGGACTACAACATGATCGTGGCCAAGCGTCTCGTCACCGGCGTGGACATCTGGCTCAACACCCCGACACGTCCTCTGGAGGCATCCGGAACATCGGGCGAAAAGGCCGAGATGAACGGCGTGCTCAACTTCTCCGTGCTCGACGGCTGGTGGTATGAAGGCTACCGTTTCGACGAGAAGGCAGGCTGGGCAATCACCGACAAGCGCACCTACACCGACCAGACGCAGCAGGACAAGCTCGATGCCGCCACCATCTACTCGATGCTGGAGAACGAGATCATACCTCTCTACTTCGCCAAGAACTCCAAGGGCTACAGCCCCGAGTGGATACAGTACATCAAGCGCAGCATCGGCCATATCGCCCCGCACTTCACCATGAAGCGTCAGCTCGACGACTATATCTCGCGCTTCTACATGCCCGAGGAGAAACGTTTCGCCAAGCTGGCTGCCAAGAACTTCGAGAAGGCACGCTCCATCGTGGCCTGGAAAGAGGAAGTGGCATCCAAATGGGACAGCATACAGGTGATATCGAGCGACATACGCAACGAGGCGGAGGGCAACGGCGCAGCCCGTACCGGCGATACCTTCGAGGCCAAGGCCGTGATCGACACAAAGGGTCTCGGCGACTCCCTCGGCGTGGAACTCGTGTTCTACCGCGAGAAGGATGGCCAGGATACCTATGTGGGCCGCGAGGACCTCAAAATCGTCAAGAAGGATGGCGACGTTTATACCTATGAGATTCAGGACAAGATGCGCGAGGCCGGCGTATTCCGCTATGCCCTGCGTATGTATCCCAAGAGCAAGGAGCTCCCGCACCGCCAGGACTTCGCTTATATCCGCTGGATTTAAGAAACAGTACAATAGATAACAACTTATCACAATATGCGCAGGATGAACCTTTGGGTTTGTCCTGCGTTTTCTTTATGTATCCGCCGGAGCAGATTGCCGGCGTTCACGACGCGTATTGACGCGCATAAACAGAATAAAGCTATGGAAAATACAGATTATTCGCAGTTGACGGCCGATGGAACGGTGATGGTGGAGTTTTACGCAAGCTGGTGTCCGCATTGCAAGCGCATGATGCCCGTGGTGGAGGATATCAAGAGTCTGTTCGGAAGTCAGGTAAAGATTTACCAGTTTGACATCGACGAATATCAGGATCTTGCCGGCGAGATGGAGGTGCAGTCGATACCGACCTTCATCATCTACAAGGATGGCCGGGAGATGTGGCGCGCCTCGGGCGAGATGGATGGCAATGTGCTTGCCTCCAATCTTCGGCAGGCATTGTAAGATTTAATATAATCAGCGATGAAGCGGGGAGTGACCATATTCAGCGATTTTCTGAAGGCGCTCGGCGTGCCGCATACCGGCACTGCCACCGATGCCGCGTACCGGAACATGAATTTCAAGAGTCTTTTCGGCTTCTCGCGGCTCCTCGACTCGTATAATATTCCCAACAAGGCGGTGAAGGTTGCCGACAAGAGCGACCTCGCGAAGATACCGGTGCCGTTCCTGGCTCAGGAGGGCACCGGATTCGTGATTGTCACGGATGTCGACGACCATGGCATGGTGGATTATATCTATTATCACGGCAGGAAACAGCGTGATGTGGCGGAGTTTACTCGGCGGTGGAGCGGTGTGGCCCTGATGGCATATCCCGACGACAAGTCGAGGGAACCTCATTACACCCGCAACCATATCATGGAAATCGCCGAGAATGCCAAGGTATGGATTCTTGTGCTCTGTTGCGTGGCCCTTTTCGTATATGGCGCTGTCACGGCGGGTCTTTTCTCGAATCTCTCTACAATCTTTCTGCTTCTCATCGACTTGGCGGGGATATACATCACTTTTCAGCTGCTATTCAAGTCGCTGCACATACACGTCAAGACGGCCGACAGGATATGCGGTGTGATGCAGACGCATGGCTGCGACACAGTGCTTGAACAGAAGGCATCCAAATTCTTCGGTCTCTTCGGCTGGGCCGAGGTGGGGGTGGGGTATTTCACCGTCTCGCTGGTCACGCTATTGGCTTTCCCGGAGATGATACGCTGGCTCGCTTTGTGCAACGGATGCTGTCTCCCTTTCACCGTGTGGTCAATAAGCTACCAGAAGTTCAGGCTTCACACGTGGTGCACGTTGTGCGTGATAACCCAGCTGCTGTTGTGGCTGTCGTTCTTCTGCTACCTCTTCGGCGGCTGGTGGACAGGGATATTCCCGTTGCGGTTGCCGCTGTTCGTGCTCATGGCGGCTTATGTGGCGGCTGTGCTCGGTATCAATAGAATCACTACTTTCATCAACTCAAGAGTACCTGCGCGATGACTATGAAAAAAATACCGGAAGTGGCGTTGCCGGGCGCGGAGACACTGACGCCGCTGCAGATGAACGCCATACCTCTCGACACTGGCGACCACTCCCATTTCGTGGCCGACGACATCAAGAGCGGAACTTAGCAGACGCGCCCGTGAAGTCCGTGACCCTGAACCCCTCAGGCGTAATTATTGTTCTATTGTAAATAATCATTAAATTGTCTGAGCGGCTGTTAAAGGTGAGTCGTTATTGGCGACCAATGCTGTCCATGTCAATAAAAAAGTGAATAATATGAAACACATTTTACTCTCCCTCGCATTGTTGGGCACGATGACCATGGCGATGGGCCAGACGCCCAAGGAGGAACTCGCAAAGGATGAATCCGGGAATACAAACCGCAAAGTAAGCTTTGTACATGTATATAAGGATTCCACGGTAAAGGATATCATCAGTCAGGACAGGCCGCAGAATTTCCGCGATGCACAGGTTCCGCATTTCGCCATACATACCGAGGACAACAAGTTCATACTGACGATAGGCGGCGAAATCCAGCCCATATTGGGATGGGACCTGGGCAATGAGCTATATGAGCGTGCCGGGGCAGGCAGCGGTTTCGTGACGCAGCAGATTCCGGTGCCGGCGCCCCGCTTCAAGAAGTCGGACTTCTATATCAACGGTCTCAACGGCAACGTGTCGCTGCAGGTGGTGGGCTTCGGCGGTACCGCCAACCAGATCACCGGTTTCATCAAGGTGGGTACCGACGGCTGGAGCAATCCCATAAAACTGAAGTCGGCATATGTGGCCTGGCGCGGCATCAAGGCAGGTCTTGCCACGAGTCTCTTCGAGGACGAGCTTGCATGTCAGCCACCGATGATCGACCCCGAGGGTCCCAGCGGTGAAGTATCGGCCTCCAATTACCTTATCAACTACACCTCGCCGGTGTTCAACGGCTTCAGAGCCGCCATCGGCGTGGAGATTCCCACATTTAATTCGAGCAACGGCCGCTATCTGGGACGCGACTACAAGGTGTTCCAGGGCAAGGATATCCTTGACCAGCCGGTCTGCGACCCGACGGCTTACAATCAGATGGTGCCCGACATACCCCTGTGGGTGGAATGGGCCAAGGACGACGGCAACCGCATAAGGGTGTCGGGAATACTGCGTACGCTCACTTACCGCGACCTCATCGCGCAGAAGAGACGCACCGTGATGGGGTGGGGTGTGATGCTCAGCGGCAATTTCACGCCTATCCGTCAGCTGTCGTTCTGTGCCCAGGCTATCTACGGCAAAGGTATCGGCAACTATATCCAGGATATGGCCGGTGTGCCGCTCAGCTTCACGCCCGCATCGGCCGACCCGGGATACCTCAAGGCTACTCCTCAGATGGGACTCGTGTTCGGAGTGACATGGAATATCAACAAACGCTGGCAGATGAATGCCGTATACTCCATGAGCCGTATGTGGGATGTGGATACCTACGCATATGCCGAAGGTATGGCCGAGGGGAACACCGGCGCCTTCAACAATTACCGTTACTGCAACTATGTCGGCGCCAACGTGTTCTACAATATCTCGAGCTTCTTCCAGGTGGGTATGGAATACATCTACGGGCAGCGCAAGACCTATTATCAGGGTTCGGCCCACGACAGCCGCATAAGCGCGGCAGTGGCGTTCACGATCTGACGCCTTAAGCCGGACGGGCAGGATAAAGCGTCCGCGGTCTCAGAATAAATCGGATATCACCGTATCGCTGATCATCACACCGTGTGACGAGAGGGCGATACGGTTTTTCTTATGGAGAAGGTTGCCGGCGGCGACATGCGGTTGGGCACGGCGGAGCAGGGCGCGGAGAGCATCGTAGCCGAAACGGGTCTCGAAGAGCTGCAGGTCGAGGCCGTCGCGCAGCCGTAGACGCGTCATCACCATCTCCTCGCGCAGCTCCGTGTCGCCAAGTTCTTCCGTGCATAGTAATGCTTCGGGGCTGGTGGATGCCACATACCCCCTGACGTCGGGCTTCATGGCATAGCGGCGCCGGCCGCCGTCGTAGCTGTGTGCCCCGGGACCAAGCCCCAGATATGGCTTGCCTTCCCAGTAGAGGGTGTTGTGTCGCGATTCATAGCCGGGGCGGGCGTAATTGCTGAGCTCATAATGCACGTAGCCGGCATCGGCCAGCCGCCCGCTGACCTGGCGGTACATCTCCAGACAGATCTCGTCGGGAGTCTCCGGGATACTTCCCTTGTCGCGGAGGTGCGTCAGTGGAGTCCCTTCCTCGTACATCAGCGAATAGGCCGATATGTGTTCGGGGTTCATCGTGAGGAAACCGTCGATGGTTCTGGCGAGAGTATCTACGCCCTGCAGCGGAAGACCGAACATCATGTCGAGGCTGACGTTGTCGAAGTCGTCGCGGAGTATGGCGAAAGCGTCGCGGGCCCTGGCGGCGTCATGGCGCCGTCCCACACGTCGCAGCTCTGCATCCACAAGACTCTGGACGCCCATGCTCACACGGTTTATCCCGGCCTGTCGCCATTCATGGCTCTTCGCACGCGTCACATCCTCCGGGTTGACCTCTATAGTGGTCTCTACGGGAGCATGGCCTATAGATTCCGATATTTCGGAGCATAGACGCCGGATGATATCGGTGTCGAGCAGCGACGGAGTGCCCCCTCCTATATATAAGGTGTAAGGTCCGGAAGTATCGTCAAGGATATGGCGGCGTGCGACGAACTCGCGCAGCAACGCCTCGGCGTATGCCGTGCCGTCATGGCGACCCGCCACAGAATAGAAGTCGCAGTAAAGACATTTGCTGCGGCAGTAGGGAACGTGTATGTATATGCCGAAATCCGTAGCCATACTCTATTGAACGGCGGGGGAAGAGGCTTATTATCGGATGCAAAAAAAACAAAACATGTTGAAAAACATAATCCACAAGTGCAACAAATATCAGGATTTTTGCTAATTTTGGCCAATGAAGAAAAAACCCTGTTCCGCAAGAGAGAATAATAGGTTATTCAGGGTCAGGAACTTCATAAGGAAAGTAACCAATAAAAATCTCGATATCTATGAAGATTTACAAGACGAATGAAATTAAGAACATAGCCCTTCTGGGAGCGAAGGGCTCGGGAAAGACCACACTCGCGGAATCAATGGTCTACGAGTGTGGAGTGACAAAGCGCCGCGGAACCATTGAGGCAGGCAACACCATGTCGGACTATTTTCCGGTAGAGAAGGAGTACGGCTATTCCGTATTCTCTACGGTGTTCAACGCAGAATTCAACGGCAAGAAACTTAATTTCATCGACTGTCCGGGAGCCGAGGACTTCGTGGGCAACGCCTATACGGCGCTGGGAGTCTGCGACCTGGGTCTGATAGTAGTCAATACAGGCTATGGCGTGGAGGTGGGTACGCAGAACATCTTCCGCACCACGGCGGCGTTGAACAAGCCTGTGGTGTTCGCCCTCAACCAGATGGACGCCGAGAAGGCCGACTATGACAATGTGCTCGAACAGCTCCGCGAGACCTTTGGTCAGCATGTGGTGCAGATCCAGTATCCTCTGGAGAGCGGCCCCGGTTTCCACTCCATGATCGACGTGCTTCTTATGAAGAAGTACGAATGGGGTCCCGACGGCGGCGTGCCCACTATCAGCGACATACCCGCCGAGGAGATGGACAAGGCTCTGGAGCTGCACAACAAGCTCAAGGAGGCAGCCGCCGAGAACGATGAGTCGCTGATGGAGAAATTCTTCGACGACCAGCCGCTTACCGAGGATGACCTCCGCGAAGGTATCCGCAAGGGTCTTGTGGAGCGCAACATCTTCCCGGTGGTTGTGCTCAGCGCCCTGAAGGATATGGGCGTACGCCGCATCATGGAGTTCCTGGGGAATGTGGTGCCTTTCGTCAGCGAGATGCCCGCGCCCGTCAACACTGCCGGTGAGGCTGTGGAGCCCAATGTGGATGGTCCCGTGTCGATATTCATCTTCAAGACCAGCGTGGAGCCGCATATCGGTGAGGTTTCTTACTTCAAGGTGATGAGCGGTACGCTCAAGGCAGGTGCCGACCTGGAGAACGTGACGCGTGGCGGCAAGGAGCGAATGGCTCAGATATTCACCGTATGCGGCCAGATAAGGAATGCCGTGGATGTGCTCGACGCCGGCGATATCGGCGCTGCCGTAAAACTCAAGGATGTGCGTACCGGCAACACCCTCGACGAGAAGGGGTGTGACTGGCAGTTCGACTTCATCAAATATCCGGCTCCCAAGTATGTGCGCGCCATTAAGCCCGTAACCGAAAGCGATGCCGAGAAGATGATGGCAATCCTCACCCGCATGCACGAGGAGGATCCCACATGGGTGATAGAGCAGAGCAAGGAGCTGAAGCAGACGCTCGTAAAGGGTCAGGGTGAGTTCCACCTCCGCACCCTCAAGTGGAGAATAGAGAACAACGAGAAGCTCCCCGTGGAGTTCATGGAGCAGAAGATACCGTATCGCGAGACGATCACCAAGGCGGCGCGTGCCGACTACCGTCACAAGAAGCAGTCGGGTGGCTCGGGACAGTTCGGCGAGGTGCATCTCATCATCGAGCCCTACACCGAAGGTATGCCTGAACCCGACACCTACAAGTTCGGCAACCAGGAGTACAAGCTCAACGTCCGCGACAAGCAGGAGATACCTTTGGAGTGGGGCGGCAAGCTGGTTGTCTACAACTGTATCGTCGGCGGTGCCATCGACGCACGCTTTATCCCGGCTATCGTGAAGGGTCTGATGGACCGTATGGAGCAGGGCCCGCTCACCGGCTCGTATGCCCGCGATGTACGTGTGATGATCTACGACGGCAAGATGCATCCCGTTGACTCCAACGAGATTTCGTTCCGTCTGGCAGGCCGCAACGCCTTCAGCCAGGCATTCCGTCAGGCCAATCCGAAGATTCTGGAGCCTGTCTACGACGTGGAGGTGCTCACCCCCGGCGATACCATGGGCGACGTGATGAGCGACCTGCAGGGACGCCGCGGTATCATCATGGGCATGGCCTCCGAGAACGGCGTGGAGAAACTCAACGCCAAGGTGCCTCTCAAGGAGATGGCAAGCTATTCCACATCGCTGAGCTCCATCACGGGAGGACGTAGCTCGTTCCAGATGAACTTCGCCAGCTATGAGCTCGTGCCCGGAGATGTGCAGGAGAAACTCCTCAAGGAGTATGCCGAAACGAATACGGAAGAATAATCTTAGATTCTTATACAGCAAGGGCCGTGCCGTTGTGGCGCGGCCCTTCGCTGATTTATGTGCTGGATGGTCCTGTCAGCGGCGGAATGCTTTGGCGAGGGTTGGGATGCCCCGGCCTTTGGCTTGCCGGTAGAGCTGCAGCACTATCAGCGGCACCGACACGCCGACGATGGTGTAGAGTATCCAGAAAAGGTCTTCGTGGTTGTTGAAGTGAATCACCATATGGCATCCCATCTGGGCCGGGTCGAGGGAGTACCACCATATCTTCAATGGATTCACCAGCTTGAAGCTGATGATATGGAAGATGAAGATGTAGAGGGTGTTGTTGCCGACAAAGAGCATCATCCGGGCGAACGCCGACTGGCCGGCGGCGATGAATGTGGCGAGATGCCGCATCACCACCCATCCGGAGAGTCCGGTCAGGGGGAGGGTGAGAACGTCGATGAGCTGCCCTTTGTTGTTCATGCCGCAGGTGTGGAACCAGGCGCCCAGACAGAGAAGAGTGAAGCATATGAGCGTAAGCCACCATCTGTTGCCTATGGCATCTTCGAAGCGGCGGTAGACCACTCCCATACCGAAGAAGAAGAGTCCCCATATTTCGCGCAGGCCGCCGTTGGGTATCACCGGTATGCGGAAGCCCATGCCGAGCCGGAAGGCGTTGAAGAGGAGGGCGCCCGTGCATATGATTGCGCCGATATGCCATAACTGCAGCCGTAGCCCACGCATGCTGACCCCTTCGAGCGCCTTGGCGAACACCACGAAGAGTATGCTTGCCACCAGCAGCCCGCGGAAAAAACAGAAGGCGCCGGTCAGAAACTCATCGTAGCCGCTCATGGAGGTGACGCACAGCCATACCCGCCGCCAGAAGTCGCGCAGCGTGTAGGGATGCGTCACGCCACCTTCCCAGTTGCCATACTCTTCATTGAGGATGCCGATGTCGAACCATAGGTTGTGGAGCAGCAGGAAGATGATGCTCCATTTGAGAAAGGGTATGTAGAGACCCTTCACGCGGCGCGTGCAGAAGTTCCACGGGTCGGCAAGATGCCTTGTGCCGAAGAAGTAGCCGGCGGCCATGAAGAAGAGAGGCATATGCCATATATATATGAAGTTCGACAGAAGGCCGGGCAGCTCGGCATGGCCGGCGACCATGGCTATTATCGCCAGAGCCTTCATGACTGAGATGGTTCTGTTCATGGAAGTTAAAGCAGGAATTGAAGGTCTTTAAGGACTTTAAGGACTTTAAGGTCTTTAAGGACTTTAGGGTCTTTAAGGACTTTTGCGGCGGCAAAGTTAGCAAAAATATTTTTTTGGCCGAATTTACGGCTTGAAATTTTGATGTTTTTTCAAATAGTCGTAATTTTGCGCTTTAAAAATTCAAGCAAGTATGTTTTCCAACAGAGAGGCGACGGGCAACGGGGAACGCGAGGTGCGGTTCTCCAAGATGCACGGCGCCGGTAACGATTATATATACATCAATGGTTTTGAGCCCTTTCCGGAGGATCTGCCGGAACTCTCCAAAGAGGTCAGCGACCGGCATAAGGGCATAGGTTCCGACGGTCTTATAGCAGTGTTGCCCTCGGAGAAGGCTGATTTCAGGATGCGGATGTTCAACGCCGACGGCAGCGAGGCCGAGATGTGCGGCAACGGCATCCGTTGCGTGGGCAAGTTCGTCTTCGACAAAGGCCTCACCGACAAAACAGAGGTCAGCGTAGAGACCCTTGCCGGGATAAAGATTCTCAAACTCCATGTAGATGGCGGCAAAGTCCATTCCGTAACCGTCGACATGGGAGAGCCGGTGTTTATACCCGAGCGTATACCGGCACTGAGCGCATCCCCCGAGATAAGACTCTCCGAGCCGGAGACCGTAAACGGTACAACTTACCGGATAACAGCTGTCAGCATGGGTAACCCTCATGCTGTTGTTTTTGTCGACGAGATCACCGACCATCAGGTGCTCGTGGATGGTCCGGTGCTGGAGGTGTCGCCCATATTCCCTAAGAGGGCCAACATAGAGTTTGCCGAGGTACTGGACCGCAGCCATATCCGCATGCGTGTATGGGAGCGGGGTAGTGGCGAGACGCTGGCCTGCGGCACGGGAGCATGTGCCACAGCCGTGGCCGCCGTGCTCAACAACCTTGCCGACCGCGAAGTGACGCTTCACCTCCTCGGCGGCGACCTGCACATCCGCTGGGACAAGGCCACAAACCATGTGATGATGACCGGACCCGCAGCTTTCGTCTGCGACGGAGTGTTCTATCGCCCATAAGCAATTACATCAGATTAAAAGAAAACCATAATGAGAATCAACGATAATTTCGAGAAATTGCCGGAGAGCTATCTGTTCTCCACGGTGGCGCGTAAATTGCGCGAGTATAAGGAAAAGAATCCGGATGTGGAGGTGATCCGCATGGATATAGGAGATGTCACGTTGCCGTTGCCTGCGGCATGTGTGGCGGCCATGCACCGTGCCGTCGACGACATGGGAGCCGGCAGCACTTTCCACGGTTACGGTCCCGAGCAGGGATACGCGTTTCTCCGCGAGGCTATAGCCGCCAACGACTATGAGGGACTTCCCGTCGGCGCCGACGAAATCTTCGTGAGCGATGGCGCCAAGAGCGACCTCGGCAACCTCGGCGACATTTACTCGCGCGACAGCATCGTGGCCGTCACCGACCCCGGATATCCTGTGTATGTAGACTCGAACGTGATCGACGGACGCGGCGGCGAACTCGTCGACGGCAAATGGAGCCGCTTCGTGTACCTCGACTGCACGCCGGCTAACGGCTTCAAGCCGACGCCGCCCGTGGCGCATGCCGATGTGATTTTCCTCTGTTCGCCGGCCAATCCCACGGGAGCCGCCTTCACCCGCGGCGAGCTCAAGGCCTGGGTGGACTATGCCAGAGACAACAAGGCCCTTATCGTGTTTGACTCGGCCTACTGCGCCTATGTCACCGACAAGGATACGGCACGCAGCATCTATGAGATAGAAGGAGCGCGTGAGGTGGCCATAGAGGTGAGGAGCTTTTCGAAGACGGCAGGCTTTACCGGACTGCGTTGCGGATATACCGTGGTGCCCGACACGCTTGTAGGCTACGATGCCGAACAGCGCGAGGTGCCGCTCAGAAAACTGTGGCTGCGCCGCCAGACCACCAAGTTCAACGGCGCCAGCTATGTGATACAGCGCGGCGCCGAGGCCACTTACTCCCCGGAGGGAAAGGAGCAGGTCAAGGAAAATGTGGGCTATTACCTCAACAATGCCGCTATCATCCGCGACACTCTCCGCAAGGCCGGGTTCGAGGTATACGGCGGCGTCGACTCGCCCTATGTGTGGGTGAAATACCCTGGCGCGGCCGACAGCTGGGAGCTCTTCGACATGCTTCTCGAAAAGGCGCACATAAGCTGCACACCCGGTGTGGGCTTCGGCAGTCTCGGCCAGGGGTATATCCGGTTCACAGGCTTCAATACCCTTGAGAAGACCCGCGAAGCCATGCGCCGTCTCGAAGATGTGATTTCCAAATAAGAAGGACGTCCCGACAAGAAAGTCATAGAGACAAGAAGGCCATTCAGACAAGAAAGTTACCCTAAACATAATAATATGTCGAATTTAAGAGTAAAGAGCGTGCTGGAAGCATCGAGCCACAAAGCGGTAAAAGTGGAGCTTCCCAAGGAGCGCGTTGAGCGTTACTACGGTTGCAAGGTGTTCAACCGTGCCAAGATGTTCGAGTATCTGCCCCGCGAGACGTATGATGCGTTGGTGGAGGCCATCGACCAGCGCAAGCCGCTGAGCCGGCAGCTTGCCGACAGTGTTGCGCAGGGCATGAAGCAGTGGGCCCTCGACAATGGCGCGCGCCATTACACTCACTGGTTCCATCCTCTGACAGGCAGCACTGCCGAAAAACATGATGCCTTTATCGAGCATGACGGCAAGGGGGGTGTGGTTGAAAACTTCTCGGGCAAGCTGCTCGTGCAGCAGGAGCCTGATGCCTCCAGCTTCCCCAATGGCGGTATCCGTAACACGTTCGAGGCACGCGGTTACTCCGCATGGGACATCTCGTCGCCCGCGTTTATCGACGACAACACTCTCTGCATTCCCACGGTCTTTATCTCTTACACCGGCGAGAGCCTTGACTACAAGACTCCCTTGCTGCGTGCCATCAACAGTGTCGACAAGGCTGCCACCAAGGTGGTGAACCTCTTCGATCCGTCGGTAAAGCACGTCTACAGCTACCTGGGATGGGAACAGGAGTATTTCCTTGTCGACGAAGCTCTCTATGCTGCGCGTCCCGACCTGGTGATGACCGGCCGTACACTTATGGGCCACGAGTCGGCGAAGAACCAGCAGCTTGAGGACCATTACTTCGGCTCCATACCCAGCCGCGTGGAGGCTTTCATGCTCGAACTTGAGATTGAATGCCATAAGCTTGGCATTCCGGTCAAGACCCGGCATAATGAGGTGGCTCCCAACCAGTTCGAGATTGCTCCTATCTTCGAGGAGTGCAATCTGGCCAACGACCATAACCTGCTGCTCATGTCGGTGATGGAAGAGGTGGCACGCCGTCATAATTTCCGTGTGCTCTTCCATGAGAAGCCTTTTGCCGGCATCAACGGCAGCGGCAAGCACAACAACTGGAGTCTGGGTACCGACAATGGCGTCCTTCTCTTCGCTCCCGGCAAGACCCCCGACGACAATCTGCGCTTCGTGACGTTCATCGCCAATGTCATGGCGGCTGTCTATAAGCACAACGGTCTTATGAAGGCCTCCATCATCACAGCCACCAACGCTCATCGTCTCGGCGCCAACGAGGCGCCCCCGGCTATCATCTCCATGTTCCTCGGCAAGCAGCTCAGCAATATCCTCGACAAGATCGAGAACCGCGACCCCGACTCGCTGAAGGTAGACAGTAAGGAGAAGATCAGTCTCGACGTGGCCCAGATTCCCGAGTTGCTCCTCGACAATACCGACCGCAACCGTACCAGCCCGTTTGCCTTCACGGGCAACCGTTTCGAGTACCGTGCCGTAGGCTCGTCGGCCAACAATGCCGCCGCGCTCATAGCCCTGAACGCTGCCGTGGCTGTGCAGCTCGACGAGTTTGCCGACAAGGTCAGCAAGCGTATGGCTGCCGGCGACGACAAGACATCGGCAATCCTCAAGGAGGTTCGCGAGCTTATCATAGAGTCGAAACCTATCCACTTCGACGGCAACGGCTACAGCGAGGAATGGCTTGAAGAGGCTAGAAAGCGCGGCCTCGACACCGAGACTTCCGCTCCGAAGATGTACGACGCTTATATGCGTCCCGAGACTGTGGAGATGTTCGAGAAGTCGGGCGTGCTCAGCCTCAAGGAGATTGAAGCCCGCAACGAGGTGAAGTGGGAGATGTACACCAAGAAGATTCAGATCGAGAGCCGTGTGATTGGCGACCTGGCCATCAACCATATCATCCCTGCGGCTGTGCGCTATCAATCGCTGCTTCTCGACAACGTTTACAAGATCAAGCAGCTTTTCAGCGGCGCCAAGGCCGACAGCATCTCCGCCATCGACATGGAGAACATCGAGACCATCAGCGACCATGTGGCAGCCATCAAGACCACCGTCAAGGAGATGGTGGAATGCCGCAAGCACGCCAACCATCTCGACTCCGAGCGTGAGAAGGCCATCGAATACCACGACTTCGTCCTCCCGAAGATGGAGAAGATACGCCGCCACATCGACAAGCTCGAACTAATGGTCGACAACGAAATCTGGCCCCTCCCCAAATACCGCGAGCTCCTCTTCATACGGTAAAGAATCCCGTCCGGTAAAGAATCTTGTCCGGTAAAGAATCCGCAAACCGGGGCATAAGGATATTCATCCTTTAAGCAACAGTACCAAAAACAAAACCGTCAGTTCGAATGCTGGCGGTTTTGTTTTTGCTCACGAACAATATTTGCAGATTCGTCTATTTCTTCGTAATTTTGCGTTGCACGATAAGATAATATCAAAGAAATGAGCGCTATATATAACCCGGGGATTGCCAATTTCAAAGATTAACCGATAATTCAGTGCTAAAATGTATATACAAGTAACAGATGTGGAATATGGAGGGAATTACACCCTCAAATGCACTTTCAGCGATGGCAGCATCAAGAATGTGGACATGACTCCGGTTCTTGATGCGCCGGCATTCCGAGAACTGAAGGACATTGACAAGTTCAGGCAGTTCGGGTTTGACGAGACAATCTTCTGGTCCAATGGTGCTGACATTGCTCCCGAATGGCTTTATGCCAATGGGGTCAGCTGCCCGGCATGAAATATATATGCATCAGGATAACGCATAAAACCAGCCGCCTATATCAGAATCCATAGGCACGGTGTTGACCTGAAACAACTTCATAGGAAAACCGACAAGAAGAATCTTGCAGCTCAATTCTGACATAGTGCAGAATCTCCGATTCTGTCGACGAGATGCACGCTGATCCCCACCTAACTCGCTGCGCTCGTAAAGGTGGGGTTAACCATGTCTTGCCTCTCCGAGGCAGTGTTAGGCGCGATTCGGCAGAGTTCGGCGCTAATCATGGAAGCGGCTGACCTGTACCAGCCGCTTCTGTGACAGTCTGTAAATTAGTGTAACCGAAAGTTCTGTGCACTCTCGGTGCAGTTTTCGGTTCAGTTCTGTGATTCCCTCAAAATTTGGGATGGGGGTGGTTATTTGGCGGAATGGGAATCGGGTGCGGTGCCTTTGTTTTTCTTGCTGAAGGCTTTGTAGAGGATGAAGATGAGGCAGATGGCGAAGAGACCGTATCCTGCCCAGGTGAGGTAGCGGTTGTATTCCTCGACCTTCTCGAACAGTTTGTCCATGGGGACGGCTTGAGCGAGCCACCAGCCGAGGAAGGCGAGGACAGCGTTCCATACCAAAGCTCCTAACGAGGTGAAGAGGGCGAACTGTCCCACATTCATGCGCGAAAGGCCGGCGGGTATGGATATCAGCTGGCGTATCGCCGGTATGAGGCGGCCGATGAAGGTGGAGATGGCACCGTGCTTGTCGAAATAAGCCTCGGCCTTGTCTACCTTGGCTCTGTCGATAAGGCAGGCGTGGCCAAAGCGGCTGTCGGCAAACCGATATACCACCGGACGCCCTACCCACAACGAGAGGTAGTAGTTGATGAATGCGCCGCACAAGGCGCCGAGCGTGGCGAAAAACACCACCAGAAACACGTTCATGTCTCCTCTGGTACAGGCTATGTAAGCGGCCGGCGGTACCACAACCTCCGACGGGAAGGGTATGAACGAACTCTCTATGGTCATGAACAGGAACACAAACAGATAGCTTGCGTGGTCCACGAACCATTGGAAGAAACTGCTGGCGTCGAATATGGCCGCCAGGTCTATCATCTCAAGAATCATTGTTTTCAGTATTTAACAGGGTAAGAGCGCGTGCATAATATTGCGCTTTGAGTTGCAGTTTCATGGGGTATGCCCTGGAAGAGGAGGGCATACGCCAATGACGGAAAGATCTGTCGCGGCCGTCGGCGTCGACGATACGGCAGTCGACATATTCGCCCATGGCCGGCACGGGGGCGTCGCATATCCCGGCTATCGTCTGAGCGGCGAGCATGCCGGTGGTAATGAGCGCCGTGACATCAGGGAGCTGTGCCAGCACACCGGCAAGGTCTATGGGCCGCTCTATGCGCAGGTCCTTGTCGGAAGCGTTCCCCTTGGTGCGCACAATCTCCGAACCCGTATCGCTCAGCGCCACTCCCTTTGAGGCGAGAAAGGCCTGTAGCTCCGCCAGCCGGTAGGTCTTGTGCTCCCGGTCCACAAACTTCTCGGCATCGTTGAAAAACACCAGCCCGAACACCCTCCACATGTCGTTGGAGAAGTTCGGGTAGTAGAATTTCATGCTCCAGCGTGAGGGCTGTGCCGGAAATGTACCGCACATCAGCAGCCGCGCCCCTTCGGGAAAGAAGGGGGCGAAAGGATGTTTCTCTATGTCGGCGCTGTTGGCTTGCGGCATCTATCGAGGTATGTGTCTAATTATTTAACGCCTTCGAGGGAGGCAAGTTTTTTGCCCAGCTCGAAAGCCTGTGCTCTGACGGATGAGTCGATGCTCTGTTTCATCATCACGAACTCCTGCATCTCTATACCGGTCTCGGCGCAGAATTTCTCCATGGCTCCCTTTACGGCGTTGGGAGCCCAGGTATAACCGCCGAATCCGGCAAACACCTTGTCCTTGATTTCGCGCACCTGCATGGCCTCGATGAATTCGGCCACGGGCGGAAAAAGGGTCATGCTGTAAGTGGCGCTCCCTACTATCAGACACTTATGGCGGAAAGCGTCGCTGATCATGACGCTCATGGGGCTTACAGAGGCGTTGTGCACGATGATGTTTCTAACGCCGGCGTCAGCCAGGCCGCGTGCTATCTCCTCGGCCACGGCCGCCGTGTTGCCATACATCGAGCCGTAAACAATCACGGCACCCGGCTCGCTGCCGTAGCGGCTGAGCTTGTCGTAGATAGCCGTCACGTCGCCGATGCGCTCATGCCATACGGGCCCGTGCGTGGAGCATATGTAGTCGAGAGCCACGCCCTCCAGCTTCCCCAAGGCTTTCTGCACGAACTTGCCATACTTGCCGACGATGTTGGAATAGTAGCGGTACATCTCGCCGATATAGCGCGAGGTATCCATGTCGGCGTCGATGACGGCGCCGTTGAGAGCTCCGAAGCAGCCGAAAGCGTCGCCCGAGAAGAGGAGCTTCAGTTCCGGCACGAGAGTCATCATAGTCTCAGGCCAGTGCACCATGGGCGTCATCACGAACTGCAGCGTCTTGCCGCCAAGGTCTATGGAGTCGCCGTCGTTGACGATGATGAACATGTCGGCATCCTCCACATGATAGAACCCTTTCACCATGTCGGCGGCCTGCCGGCTGCACACCACCTTGATGCCGGGCCATCTCTTCAGAACTTCAGGAATGGACCCGGAATGGTCGGGTTCCATATGATGTATCACCAGATAGTCGAGCGCGCGACCCTGCAGGGCGGCCGTCACTTCGTCGAGATAACGGTTCACACCCTCTATCTCCACCGTATCCATAAGGGCACTCTTTTCGCTTCCCTCCACAAGATAGGAGTTATAGCTCACACCATAAGGCAATGGCCACATTCCCTCGAACTTCTCTGTGACGCGGTCGTTGACCCCCACATATCTTATCCCTTCTGCTATTTCCTTGATGTTCATAACGAATACTGATTGAAGTGCAAAGTTACAAATTTTTCGTTAATTTTGCATCCGGTTTCGCGGGCTACGTCGGCGGCTAAATTTGAAAGTATATGAAAGCGGCGTTTATAACGATATTATTGCTGGTGATCTCCAACATCTTCATGACGTTGGCGTGGTATGGTAATCTGAAGCTGCAGTCGGCCGGGCTTATCAAGAGCTGGCCGCTGATAGCGGTGATACTGCTGTCGTGGGGGCTTGCATTCCTGGAATACTGCTGCATGATACCGGCCAACCGTACCGGGTTCATAGGCAACGGAGGGCCCTTCTCGCTCTTCCAGCTCAAGATTATCCAGGAGGCTGTGTCGCTGACGGTGTTCACGGTGATAGCCATGCTTCTGTTTCAGGGTGAGCGGCTTCACTGGAATCATCTGTGCGCCTTTGTCTGTCTGGTGGCCGCAGTGATTTTCGCCTTCCTGCCCAACAGCTCCACAAACCCCACCTAACTCGCTGTGCCGGCTGGCGCCGCCTCAGCTCGTAAAGGTGGGGTTAACCATGTTCCGCCTCTCCGAGGCACTATTCACATTCATGGTTTTGACCTTGAATGGTTTTGAGCCTTGAATGGGGGCACTCTTTCAGTAATTCTCTCTCATAGGCGGAAGCCGTAGGTGTTGTCGGTGTCTTTGTAGACTTCGGCACAGTGCACGAAGTAAAGCATCACCAGGTGTTTCAGCGTTTTCATAATCTGATTCCTTTCATCATTTACGAAATTCCGGGTCATTACACAAGCATGTCAGCAGCCTGATTCACTCTTGACTCTTAAATCAATGGGGATTCCCTTTCGGGGGGATACTCATTATGGGTTGATGAGCAGCAATGTGTAATTCATGTGGCGGCGGGGCGCCCTCATCCCGGACATTTCCGGTTAATAAATCGAATGGCCTTGTTAAAGATGTTTGCGGCCATCCTCGAAATCTTACGACTATATAACGCCGGGGAGATAAAAATTGTTGTGAAAATATGTTTTATAACATAGTTATTTAACATTAGACCGATTGGTCCGGGGGATTATTCTTCTTTGGCAAGGAGGGCGAGGAATTCGTCTTCGGTGAGGATGGGGATGTTGAGGGCGGCGCATTTTTCGCGTTTGGCGGGGCCCATGTTCTCGCCGGCAAGCACGAAGCTGGTCTTCCTGGATATGGAGCCGGCATTCTTGCCTCCCTCGCGGGCTATGATCTCCTTGTATTCGTCGCGGCTATGATGGGCGAAAGTGCCGGAAATCACAATTACCTTACCTTCGAGGGCAGTGCCGGCCGGGGAGAGGCGGTCTTCGCTTACGCGAAGCTGCACGCCGGCATCACGGAGCCGAGAGATGTTGAGTATGTTCACAGGCTCCCGGAGAAAGTCGTATATCCCCTTTGCTATTACGGGACCTATGTCGGGAATGGCGGCAATCTGTTCCACATCCATGCTCATGAGGTTATCCATGTCGACGACGCCGGCGGCAAGCCGCTTGGCAGTGGTTTCGCCCACATTGGGAATCGACAGAGCATAGAGCACTCTCTCGAAGGGGCGGCTTTTCGATTCCTCGATACCCTTGATGATACGTTTTGCCGTTTTGGGGCCAATACGGTCGAGGCTGGAGAGCTTCTCCTCGGTAAGGTCGTAAATCTGGCCGATATTCTCCACGAGTCCGTTGGCGAAGAGGAGTTCGGCGGTTTCCTCGCCGATACCGTCGATATCCATCATTCTGCGGGCGCAGAAGTGCTCTATACGGCCCGTGATTTGCGGACGGCAACCATACTTGTTGGGGCAAACCCAAGCGGCGTCGCCGAAGATGCGCCGCAGTGGAGTGCCGCATTCCGGGCATTCCTTGACGAACACAACCTTGGGAGCTTCCGGGTCGCGCCGGCTCATATCGACGCCCATGATCTGGGGTATGATCTCGCCCGCTTTCTCCACATAGAGCCAGTCGCCCTGATGAATGTCGAGTTCCTGCATTATGTCGTCGTTGTGCAGCGAAGCGCGTTTCACGATTGTTCCAGACAGGAGCACAGGCTCGAGGTTGGCCACGGGCGTGACTATGCCCATACGTCCTGTCTCGAACGACACGAACTTCAGAGGGGTGCATTCGCGCTCGGGGTTGAATTTGAACGCCACGGCCCAGCGCGGCGATTTGGCGGTATACCCCATGTTGAGCTGCTGCCGCAGACTGTTGACCTTGAACACGAGGCCGTCGGTAGCCACGGGGAGTTCCTTGCGGTGCTCATCCCAATAGGCTATATAGTCGTCAACCTCCTTGAGAGTCGACATTAGGGCCATGGCTTTGGAGACCTTGAAGCCCCAGTGCTCGGCGGCAAGCATGTTCTCGTAATGGTTGTCGAAAGGGAGGTTGTCGCTGAGCAGATAGTAGAAACGTGCGTCGAGGTGACGTCGGGCCACTTCCCGCGAGTCGAGGGTCTTGAGGGTTCCGGAGGCGGCGTTACGCGGGTTGGCGAAGAGAGGTTCCTCGTTATAGGCGCGTTCGGCATTCAGCTTCTCGAACACCTCCCAGGGCATGAGGATTTCGCCACGGATCTCGAACTCCTCGGGCCAGTTGCCGGGCAGGAGCTGGAGAGGTATGCTGCGAATGGTCTTGACGTTGGCGGTAACATCGTCGCCCTGGGTACCGTCGCCGCGAGTCACGGCCCGGACCATGCGCCCGTGGCGGTAGGTGATGGATATCGACGTGCCGTCGAATTTCATCTCGCCGACGATGTTGAACTCCTGGCCTTCGAGCTGCCGAGAGATACGCCCGAACCATTCATCCACCTCCTCGATGTTGTAGGTGTTGGCCAGCGACATCATGGGGCGTGCATGGGTGATGTGCTCGAAGCCTTTGGAGAGATCGGATCCCACGCGCTGCGTCGGCGACAAATCATCATGATATTCAGGATACTGAGCCTCGAGAGCTTCGAGTTCCTTCATCATGGCGTCAAACTCCCGGTCTGAGATTTCCGGCGCGTTGAGGATGTAGTAATTATGGTTATGACGGTTCAGCTCCTGGCGCAGCCGTTCTATTTTTTGTCTGGGATCCATAAGCGGGTAATTAATTTGTCAAAGGCTTTCGAGAGAAGCGATGGTGCTTGCGGGGTCGTTTGCTGAGAATACGTAAGATCCGGCCACGAGCATGTCGGCGCCGGCCTGGGCGAGCAGAGGAGCCGTTACGTTGTTGACGCCGCCGTCGACCTCGATGATGGCTTTGGAGCCAGAGTCATCTATAAGGCGGCGCAGCCGGCGGATCTTGTCGAGGCTGCGGGGGATGAACTTCTGGCCGCCGAATCCGGGATTTACCGACATCACCAGCACCACATCCACTTCCGTGATAATGTCGGAGAGTGTTTCCACGGGAGTTGCGGGGCAAATGCTGACGCCCGCCTTCATGCCGGCGGCGTGTATGCGGCTCACGCAACTGTCGAGATGCACGCATGCCTCCTGATGCACGGTCATTATCTCGGCTCCCAAGGCCTTGACATTCTCTATCCACCGTTGCGGCTCAACAATCATCAGATGCACGTCGAGCGGCTTGCGGCACACCTTGGCCACCGACTTCATAACGGGAAAGCCGAAGGAAATGTTCGGCACGAACACACCATCCATCACGTCGAGGTGGAGATAGTCGGCGCAGGAACTGTTGATCATCTCGATAGCGGGGCGAAGGTCGGCGAAGTCGGCCGCCAGCAGCGAAGGGCTCGTTTTCATAACAGTGTCTTTTATTATGGCTGTTTAAGGTCGTTTATCTTTAATCTTTAATCGTTTATCATTGGATACGCGATATTCCAGAGGAAGAGGGGGTGTGGAGGCATCGAGGTTCCAGCCGCGCAGCGGTCCTTACGGGCGATTATATCGCGGAGGCCGTCGGGCGACAGTTTGCCGCGCCCCATGTCGACAAGCGTTCCCACCACGGCCCTTACCATATTCCTGAGGAAACGGTCGGCTGTAATGGTGAACACGGCACCGGGTAGGCCGTAATCGTTGGACCACGGATCCCAGCGTGCCTCCGACACGCGGCATATGTTGGTTTTGGCATCGGAATGGAGCTTTGCGAATGAAGTGAAATCGGAAGTGTCGCAAAGAATGCGTGCTCCGGCGTTCATGGCTTCCATGTCGAGCAAGGAAGGGGAGTACCAGGCCGTAGGCGCGAGAAATGGCGACTTCCGGAATGTCACAAAATACTTGTAGGTCCTTGCTGTGGCATCGAAGCGAGCATGTGCATCATCGCGCACATTTATTATGTCATGAATGGCGATGGCATGGCCGCATAGGCGGTTTAGTGCCGTGATGAGCCTCGGTTTGTCGGCAATGGGATCGGCGGTATCGAAGTGGGCGAACATCACGCGGGCGTTGACGCCGGTGTCGGTGCGTCCCGCGCCCGTTATGGGCGTGGGACAACGCAGCACCGTGGCCAAGGCTTCCTCGACAGTCTGCTGCACGCTCGTGGCGTTGGGTTGCGACTGCCAGCCATGATAGGGCGCACCTGAGTACGACAGCTTCAGAAAGTAACGCATCAGTCACGCTCCAGATAGGTGCTGCCGTAAAGGCCGGCACGGTAATTGTTGAGGAACTGGCGTCCTTCCTCGGGAGTTATGGCCCCGCGTTTCATGGAAGCCGTGACCCATGTCTCCAGATTGCGCACGAGCTTCTTGGGATTGTACTCCACGTAGTCGAGCACATCGGCCACCGACTGACCGTCGATTACCTGGTCGATCTCATAGCCATCTTTGGTGAGCGAGATATGCACGGCGTTGGTATCGCCGAAAAGATTGTGGAGGTCGCCGAGGATTTCCTGGTAAGCTCCCACGAGGAATACGCCGAGATAATAAGGCTCGTTAGGCTTGATGTTGTGCACGGGGAGACAATAGCTGCTACCCTGTGGAGCCACGAAGCGGTTTATCTTGCCGTCGGAGTCGCATGTCACATCCTGGATGGTGCATTCATGAGTGGGCTTCTCGTCGAGGCGCATGATGGGCATTATAGGGAACATCTGGTCGATTGCCCACGTGTCGGGAAGCGACTGGAAGAGAGAGAAGTTGCAGAAATACTTTTCGGGGAGCATGCGTGCAGCCTTTCGGAGCTCTTCGGGAGGATGTTTCATGGATCGTGCGAGGTCCTTGACATCGCGAGCCACCGACCAGAAGAGTTTCTCGATTCTTGCGCGGTCGCGCAGCGAGAGCAGTCCCAGGCTGAAAAGTTCCAGAGCCTCCTCTCGGATCTGCAGGGCATCGTGCCAGTCCTCGAACATACGTGCCGGGTCTATCTTGTCCCATATGTTGTAAAGCTCATGGGCAAGTTCGTGGGCGTCGGGGTCGAGGGTATCGTCGTCCTTCCATGCAGGGAGCTGAGTGGTCTCCAGAGCCTGGATCACCAGCACGGAGTGGTGGGCGGTCAGCGAACGGCCCGACTCGGTGATGATGTTGGGGTGTTTGAGACCATTCTTCTCGCAGGCATCCACGAGCGACGACACCGAGTCGTTGACGTATTCCTGGATGCTGTAGTTCATGGAGTTCTCGCCGCTGCTCGACCGGGTGCCGTCGTAGTCGACGCCCAGGCCGCCGCCTATGTCAACGAAGTCGATGTCGAAGTCTGACTTCTGCAGCTGCACATAGAACTGCATGGCCTCGCGCAGCGCATTCTTGATGCGGCGTATCTTGGTGATCTGGCTGCCGATATGGAAATGTATCAGCTTGAGGCAATCCTTGAGCTTGTTCTTCTCCAGGAACTCGAGGGCGTCGAGGAGTTCCGACGAGTTGAGGCCGAACTTGGAGACATCGCCTCCCGACTCCTCCCATTTTCCGGAGCCGGAGCTGGAGAGCTTTATGCGTATGCCTATGGCGGGGCGCACGTCGAGGCGCCGGGCCACGTCGGCGATTAGCTTCAGCTCGTTGATTTTCTCCACCACTATGAATATGCGGCGTCCCATCTTGTGGGCCAGAAGAGCCAGCTCTATGTAATCCTCATCCTTATAACCGTTGCAGACAATGATTGACTTTTCCACAGAGTTGACGGCGAGCACGGCGTGCAGTTCAGGCTTGGAGCCGGCTTCAAGTCCTATGTCGTACTTGTTGCCGTGGCTCACGATCTCCGACACCACAGGACTCATCTGGTTGACCTTGATGGGGTATACGATATAGTTCTTGGCCTGGTATTCGTACTGTTCGGCGGCACGGTGGAAACACTCCGAGATCTTGCGGATACGGTCGTCGAGGATATCAGGGAAACGGAGGAGTACGGGAGCCTGCACGTCGCGCAGCTGGAGAGTGTCCATCACTTCCTTGATGTCGATAGCCGGGCCATTCTCCTTGGGAGTGACCTGCACATGCCCCAGGGGATTGATGGAGAAATATTTAAGTCCCCATCCGGGGATGTTGTATAATTCGGCTGAGTCTTCTATACGCCACTTTCTCATTTGGTTGCAGTATTATGGGACGGTATTGGTATTCTGATTTTTGTCGTTACGTCCGAGGAGTTCGAAACGTTCGACGATGATTTCGGTGATACGGCGGCGCACTTTCATGCGGTCGTCATACTCACGGGTTCTCAAGCGGCCTTCGAGATAAAGGCGCGTACCCTTGCGGATGTATTTTTCGGCAAGGGATGCTTTGTCGCCGAACATCACTATGTTGTGCCATTCGGCCACCTTCTGTGGGGGATTTCCGACAGTCTCGTCGGTGGCCAGAGAGAAAGAGGCCACGGGAAAGTCGGGCTGCGGAAAGCGGATTTCGGGGTCGCGCCCCACATATCCGAGGAGTATTACTTTATTTACAGACATGTCAGTCGGGATTGGAGTTAGAGGGGAGAGGGAGGAAGTCGATGGCCTTGAGGGCGAGGCCTGTACGTTCATGAAGGCCTGCGAGGAGGTTTAGCACGTGTACAGCTTCGCCGGCGCCCCCGCGCATTCTGGCGTCGGCCACGGCCTCGATGTGCAGGTTGTCGCCCTCCGGCCGCGACAGCGACACCACGCATTTCTCCGTACCCGCCACTTCCGACGGCCCAACGGCCGTGGTGATGCCGAAGGCGAAATGATGGTCGTCGTACATCTCGAAGGTGCCGGCCACTATCTCGAGCTCTATCTGCATGGGTATGTCGGTCGACATCGTTATCGAGCGACGCGTGTTCGACGGCGACAGCGTGACGGTGACTGAGGCGTTCCAGCTCATCTGTACGCCGCGCAGAATCTCCCCGATTTCCTTCTCTACGGCAGCCACATCCGTGATGTCGGCGATTGCCGCCGGCACGTCGAAGTGCAGGGTTATGTCGGCATTGGGGAGAAGGAGGTGGGAGGCGAGAGGATATAGAGCCACGAGGGCTGTAGAGGCGAGAGGCTGGGGGATACGGGCAGCGGAAGCGCCGCGTACCAGAGCCTTGCGGTTGATTTCAGGCAGGGCGTATACGAAGTTGCCGGCATCGGCGTAAGCCTTGTCGGTGCGCGCCAGACGTATCACCTTGGCGTCGGGGAAGCGACCCAGCAGCGAGGTCGTAAGCTCGGGCAATCCATCGGCGCTGAAGTCGAGAATCATGTCGCATCGTTCCGGATTGGGATGCACCGTGCACAGCTGCGACGTCTCGCCGATAAGGCCGTGATGCAGCGAGGTCAGTGCCACGCCCTCGTTGCCGTACGACTGTGCCCCCACAATCTCTACGTCGGGGTGCATGGCAAGGATACGTATCAGCTCGCCCGCTTCGGCTGTCTCGGCGCCAAGTATTACTGTCCGTATCATAAGAATATTCTTTCAGTCAACGTCAATTGGAAGGATCTGGGCGAGCACTCTCCTAACACGTTCATGCGACACACCTTCGGCGATGATTGCGAAGATGGTGTCGGAGCCGGGAATGGTGCCGATGATTTCCGGGAAGTTGTGCATGTCGATGTCATATGCGATTCCGGCGGCATAACCGTTGCGCGTCTTTATCACGGCCACATTCTGCGAGAGCTGCAGGGATATGAAACCGCTCTGGAAATTGGCGTTGGCGTCAAACTGTCCGCGGGCTATGAGCTTGTCCTTCAGCGTGTTGGAATCAGGCATGGTATACACATAAGAGCCGCGGTCGGTAGGCACCTTGGTAGTCTTGAGCATCTTGAGGTCGCGCGAGAGGGTGGCCTGCGTCACATTATATCCATGTTCGGCAAGCATGTTGGCAAGCTCTTCCTGGCTTCCTATGCATTTTTCGCGGATGAGTTTGACCATCAGCTCTATGCGCTGTTTTCTATTTTTCATATCAGTGTAAGGTTAGAAAGGCAATATGTCGGGGTTGTCAGAGATTTTGGAATCTCCCGGGTCATCATTATCGAGGCGTCGGTCTATCTCCTGCTTGAGACGAGCGGCGGTCTCGTAATCCTCATTGTCGGCGGCCTGCTGCATCTCGGTCTTCAGGCTGTCGATGGAGCGCAGACTCATGTCGCTGTTGAGGGAGACAGTGTCGCGATGAGGCGACGGCGTCTCTGCGATATCTTTGCGGGCTTTTGCACCGGGGTGTTCACCCGGCTCGAAACCCACCTCGTCGAGCACCTTGGCGGTGGTGTATATCGGGGCACCCACACGGATGGCGAGGGCTATGGCGTCGCTGCTCCGGGAGTCGACCACATGCCGCGAGCCGTTGTGGTCAAACACCAGTTCGGCGGCGAACACGCCGCTGGGCAGACGCCTGATGTCGACCTCTATAAGGTATATGCCGAACGACGACATGATGTTGACCATCAGGTCGTGAGTCAGCGGACGTGGAGTCACAATCTCCTGGAGCTTGCACTCTATGGCCTGGGCTTCCGGAAAGCCTATGATGATGGGGATGCGCCGGGTGCCACCGGCCTCCCGCAATATCACGGCGTACACGCCGGATTCTATCTGATTGTAGGTGATGCCTATGAGTGTCAGCAGTCTTTTGTCGTCGGAATCATTCATTGTTGCTCATTATTATGCCTGTGCCGGGCCGGTTGGGTAATGAGCCCTGAGCCGAGGCAGAGGCGTCGGTCGGGGGTATAGATCACAGCGAACTGTCCGGGGGCGATACCCTGCACATCGCTGTCGGAGAGAAGAGTCAGCGAGCCGTCGTCGTGGCGCTGAAGAGTCCCTGCGAGAAACTCGGGGGTATGTCTTGTCTTGAAGGCCACCCTGTCGATGCCCGGGTCGCCGGATATCCAGTGCATTTCCGTCAGCTCTATGTTTCGGCCGAACTGGCGTGGCGTGTCGTAGCCGTGGGAAACATATATCACATTGTCGCGGATATTCTTGCGCACCACGAACCATGGGCCGCCGCCGAGGCCGAGACCCTTGCGCTGCCCGATGGTGTAGAACCAATAACCGCGGTGAGTGCCGATCTTGCGCCCCGTCTCTATCTCTATCACGGGTCCGGGACGGGTGCCCAGATGCCGCTCTATGAAATCGGAATAGTCTATCTTGCCGAGGAAGCAGATTCCCTGGGAGTCCTTGCGGGCGGCATTGGGGAGGGCCGCTTCGGCAGCCAGACGGCGTACCTCGCTCTTGGGCAGACGCCCTAACGGGAACATCAGATGGCTCAGCTGCGCGTAGCTTATCTGCGCCAGAAAGTCGGTCTGGTCCTTCACCGGGTCGGCGGCCGTGGCAAGATAGAGCCGCCCCTTCTCCTCAACTATGTCGGCATAGTGGCCGGTGGCTGTCTTGTCGAAGTCCTTACCCCAGCGTTCCTCGAAGTATCCGAACTTTATCAGTTTGTTGCACATCATGTCGGGATGAGGCGTGCGCCCCTCCGACACGGTCTTCAACGTATAGGCCATTACAGAGTCCCAATATTCCTCGTGCAGCGAAACCACGTTGAGCGGCAGCCCATACTTGCGCGCTATCAGCGTGCACATCTCGATGTCCTCGTCGGCGCTGCAGTCGCCCTCACCGTTGTCGTTGCCGATGCGTATGTAGAAGAGTGTCAGGTCATGACCCGCCTTGTACAGCAGGTCGGTAACTACCGCGCTGTCGACACCTCCCGATACCAATACAGCTATCTTCATCTCTTATACCTCCTCAAGCTCTTGCTCACTCTTGTCTTCCTTGTGAAGCAGATAGAGCGACAGGAAATAGTCGACGCTTATCTTGCCCGGACCTACGGTGAGGATAAAGAAATATATTCCCAGGAACATTATGGGGAGGTATCCCGGCATTTCCCATGTGAGCATATAGCTCGGGATGCCCACCACATAATGCAGCAGATGATATTCCGCGAGTATCATGGCTATGAAAGGGGGTATTGTCATGATGCGGGTGCAGAATCCCAGCATGATGAAGAGCGAGCACCCTATTTCAATTGCAATCATCACGGATAGAGAGGTGGCGGAGTCCATTCCGAGCACAGGCGGGAACGTGGAGCTGATCGCCGGGTAGGCGTAAAGCTGGCGGATGCCGAACTGCATGAGCATTATACCCACGAAGAGACGCAGGAAGAGGCGTCCGAGGTTGGTGTAGCTGTAGCCGGTGGTGCGTATATATATTGTCTTGAGGATATTCGACATAACGGGGATGTTATTTGCTGTTGTTGTCGGCCTTTGCGGCGGCGGCGGCCAGGTTCATGGCCTGCCGGTAGGGGATGTTCTTGGCAAGAATCTTCCCTTCGCGGCCTATGACGTAGATCGAGGGAGTGGAGCGCATGTCGTATATATCGGAAACAGTATCGGATGCGCCCACATGCCATTTTGGCGAGAACCCGGCGAGCTGTGTCTGCCACCCCTCGTCGGGGTCGGGGATGATGAAGAGCACGTTCACGATGCCACGGTCCACAAGGTCGGTGAATGTGACGTCGGTCTCCATGCGCAGTTTGGCCATGCGGCAGTCGTCGCATTCCGGGTCGCCGAACTCTATGATTGTTATGACGCCGTCGGGACGGTAGTCGGCGGGATTGCCGGTGGGGGAGGTGTAGCGGAAGGGCATGGCCTGCTTCCCTTCAAGGGAATTGGCTATCAGCTGACGCTGCCGGCGGTAACGTTCCTTGCGGGTGGCGGGCACCTTCTTGGCGGCCAGCAGATTGTCGACGAACCGCAGGTAAAGCTCGTCAGACCAGAAGATGGCCCGGGGTCCGTAGAGGTTCTCTTCGGCGGCTCGCGTGAACTGCATGGTCAGCACCGGATTCTTCTGCAGCTTCTTGAAAAGGTTGTCGACGGCTTTCATGCTTACCGACTTGTCGGCCCAGCGCATAGGCGAGGCGAAAACCATGAAGGCGTCGTTGAGCGCGTTCTGGTCGACGGCGCGCTTGCTCTTGAAATCCATCGGCTCCCAGAAGTGCGTCACCAGGTATTCCGACTTTCCCACGAGCGTGGATATCGAGTCGGGAGCCACCGGATATTCGAAGAGAGGGTCGATATAGATCGTTTCATCGGCGGGGCGGCTCTGAGGCATGGCCATAGCCGACAGCGATGCCGTCAGTGCCAGCATTGCCGATGTGATGTATCTTGCTGATGATTTCATCTGTTCATTGTTTTAGGCTCTACGAAAGGTTTCAGGGCCTTTGTCCAAGCGCGGTATCCGGCGCCGTTGAGATGGAGGCCGTCGTTGGTGTACTGACGGTTAAGCTTTTTGCCGTCGGAGCTGAGAGCGGGCCAGAGGTCAATGTATTCGGCGCCGTTGTCGGCGGCGATGGTGCGCAGCCTGCCGTTGAGACCGGTGATCACGCTCTCCTTGCCCGCAAGATTCCGATACCGCCGGAAGTCGTTGTTGACGGGCATCACCGACTGTATGTACAGCCGTGTGCCGGGCGACTGGCTGCGTATCTTTTTCACAAGGCGGTCGTAGCGGCGGCTCAGTTCGGCAACGCTGTGGCCGTGCGACACATCGTTGATGCCTATCAGCAGGAAAATCTTTGCCGGGTGTCCGGCTGTGACCTGCGACAGGCGCTTCTCCACGCCCGTGATAACATCGCTGCGTATGCCGCGGTTCTTGATGTTGGGCATCTCGAAGAGTTCGTTGAACTCGCCGCCGTCGGTGATGCTGTTGCCGAGGAAGACTATGTCGTTCTCGTGCACGGGGAGCACATCGAAGAGACTCGTCTTCTGGTCCCAGTATTCGTCGGCATCGACGCCGCAGGGTGCTACGGCTCCCATCATGAGGAGGCCGCCGAGCAGCAGACCGCGTAACGGATTGAGGATATTCATGATAACGATGTATGATATTCTATAAGACCATCCATAGGGCTTTTGGTGATGCGTGCCACGTCAATGCCCTGTTTGCCGGCCGCTTCCCTGAGGATGTCGGCGAACACATAGGCTATCGAGCCGGTGAAACCTGTCTCTGTGGAGCGGACTCCGGGGTACATCAGCACGTTGCGGGTGAGGAAGAGGGTAAGCTCCTGGCGTACCAGCGAATATACATACGGATTCCATATGTTTTCGCTGAGGAAGGGCACCAGAGAGGCGAGGAATCTGTTGGGATTCGGAGAGCGGTAAATTTTGTCGAGGATTTCGGGGAGGGTCAGATTGTAGGCGCTGAGGAATTTCTCCTTGACGAGAGCGGGGATCTGACCTTTGAAAGCGTCGCTTACGAGGCGTTTGCCGAGGGTGGCACCGGAGCCTTCGTCGCCGAGGATAAAACCGAGGGAGGGCACATTATGGGTTATTACGGAGCCGTTGTACAGGCCGGAATTTGAGCCTGTGCCGAGTATGCAAGCGATACCGGGGTTGTTGCCGAACAGCGATCTTGCGGCGGCGAGCAGATCGGTGGTGACCATGGCGTCGGCGCCGGGGAAAGCGGCGCGGAGCGCTTCCTCAGTCTTGCGGCATATCGCCGGCGTGGCGCAGCCGGCTCCATAATAATATATGGTGTCGATGTCGGAAGGGTCGCCCATGGCGACGGCATGGCCACGGAAGCTCTCCGCCATGGATGCCCCGTCGCTCAGCAGCGCGTTCAGACCCTCCGTACTGTAACGCCGCACTTTCCCTTCACTGTCGGTCAATGCCCAGTCTATCTTCGTTGACCCGGCATCCGCTATCAGTATATTCTTCATAACTTTATAACGTACAAAGTTAAATATTTTTCATTATTTATGCAAAATAAAAAACATCCCGCTTCGTGAAGGAGCGGGACGCGTGGTATATATTAAACTTAAATCACTCTGTTGTAGGGGATTGCGCGATCAGTTGTCCCAGAAGGGGTCCCATTCGGTGTCGCCGATTACGTTCTGGAGCATCGGGCAGTTCTCGGTACGCAGGTCGGAGAGCATGTCGTTGTAGGAAACGTTGACGGTGCGGAGCATCGGGTCGTTTGAAACGTCGAGGGTTATCAGCTGGTTGTTGCTGGCGTTGACACGCTGCAGGAAGTTGAGGCCGCTGAGGTCGAGAGTGGTCAGGTCGTTCCATTCCACATTGACGAAAGCCAGCGTAGGCACATCCTCTACCGTGAAGCTGGTGAGGTCGTTGTAAGGAGCCCATATCTCGCTGAGGTTCTTGCAGTTGTTGACGGCGAACTTGGCCATATGGTTGTCGGAGCAGAGGAGGGCCGAGAGCGCAGGCAGGTCCTGGAGATAGAGGTTCAGGATGCGGTTGCCGTTGACATTGAGGTTCTGGAGGTTCACCAGACCGGCGAGTGTGATGTCGCTGAGTTCATTGTAGGCGGCGTAAATCGACTTCAGGTTCTGGCATCCGGAAACGTTGAGGGTCTCGAGCTTGTTGCCGGTGGCGTTGAGAGTCTTGAGGTTCCGGGCATACGACACATCGAGGGCATCGAAACTGTTCTGTGCGATATTGAGGGTAGTGAGCAGCGGAACGGTTGTGAGGTCGAGGTCGGAAAGGTTGTTGCGGTTGAGCTTTATGTTCTGTACCTGAGGGCAACCGCTCACGGAGAAAGCGTGGAGGCGGTTATGAGCGGCGTTGACTCCGACCAGAGCCGGGTTGTTGGCGAGTGTGAGCGAGGTGAGCTTGTTGTCGGAGACATTCACCTTCTGCAGAGCGGGGAAGTTGGAGAGATTGAGGGATCCGGCGAGCTTTTTGCCTCGCCAGTCGATTTCCACAATACGGCCGTTCTCCACCTTGATTCCGGGAGCGGCGGCGATGTTGTTGACGCCCACGCCGAGGGCGGCGGCGTTCGTCTGACCGTCGGCCGATGTCTGGCTCAGAAAATTCCCCAATGCCTTGGCCTCAGCCTTGTTGAGCTGTGCGTACGTCATGCCTGCGCTCAAGAGCGCGGCTGTGAGTAACAATATTGTCCTTTTCATAACTTGACTCATTAGATATTTGTGTTTTTCATTATCCTATCGGATTTTCACTCTTTTTATAAATGTATAACATTTACGGGCGAATATGGTTTGAATCGTTCAAACCGAAATTCCGGTGCATTTTGGGAATCACAGAACGAAACCGGAACTGCACCGAGAGTGCACAGAACTTTCAGCTACACCGTGATTCCCAAAACTTTGCCGAAGGCTGAGAGAAGCAAAAATGAAATGTCCGCAAAAAAGGATAGAGCTGTTTGAATCTTATTTGAGGGTCTTTTGGTCGTGGGATCTGGAAACGAAGGCGTGGAACACATTGTTATCGCTGATCACATCCTTGCGGTTCTCCACATCCTCCTTGAGTTCGTCGGCGGAGATGTCGTCGGCGTCGAAGCGCCCGATAAAGAGATGGTCGAGCCCCAACAGCAACATTATCATCGCCGCCAGTATCACTCCTACCAATATTATCTGAATAAAAATGCTCATGTATACATATAACACCACACCGGCGAAACGGTTTGCCGCAGGGGCACGCTATAAAAAAAAAGAGGAGGCGTCCCTGGCGGGGCGCCTCCTCGAAGAGTATAGTGGTTATAGTCACTTCGCGATGATGCGACGGGTGTCGGAGGTGCCGTCGGCATACTTGCGGACCACGATGTACACCTGGCCGGCATTTTCCGGAGCGGCCACGCGGACACCGTCGGTGGTGAAGAACTGTTCGGAGACAATCTGCGAGTCGCCGTTTACGCCGTCGATACCGCTGGGCACGTTGCCCTGGAGTGTGACGGTGCGCGAGAAGTCGCCGCAGGTGGCTGTCATCGTGAAGGGCCCTTCATAGCCGTTGGTCCATTCTGTCTTGTTGCCATCAATCTTCAGGTTGGCGGGAATGGAGCTTGTCCATACGAGGCCCTCGGGAGCGCCGATGTTGAATCCCTCGGTGATGATACCTGTTGCGAGGTCTTTGTCAGCGAGGATCACGCGTGCGGCCCATACCTTGGCGAGGTCGTTGGTAAGGTTGGTGAGCATCGGGAAGGTGTAGGGGAGGTTGGTCCATCCTTCGCCCATGTCGAGGGCGGCGAGGCCGGCCTCGGTCATCTCCTTGATGCCTTCCACATTGTCAACGCCCACAGCCGCGGCCTTGTCGACCTGCGGTGCCGGTGCAACGTTAACCCAGTAGCAGTCTTTCACAGAGTTGTTGGCGGGTTTCCATACCAGACCATTGTCGGTGAGCTTGGAGCCTATGATGTTGCCGCAGGAGTCGGCGGGAGCATCAACGATACCGGCGTTGTAGCACGACGACAGATTGGTGGAGGTATTGTAGGGACGTCCCACGATACCGCCGACATTGGCGATACCCTTGACATTACCCATGTTGTAGCAGCGCGTCATGACACCGCCGCCCTCGCCGATCACACCGCCGACACCGTAGCCCTTGCTGGCTTTCTTGTTGGTGGCGTTGGCAGTCACTGCCGTGGCCGTGTTGACGATGTTACCAGTGTTGAAGCAGTCGGTCATCACTGACTTGAAAGTGTTCTGGCCTGCGATACCGCCGGCACGAGAGTCGCTGACAGTGATGTTGCCGCTGTTCCAGCAACGGAGTATCTGCGCGTTGACATTGCCTGCATTGGCCGCGATGCCTGCGGCGCCGATTGTTGCCGATACATTACCTGTATTGTAACAGTCGGAAACAGTTCCGAAGCCCGTGTACATGGACACGATACCGGAGGCATAGTTGTAGACGGCAGTGACTTCGCCGGTGTTGTGGCAGCCGGTTATCGTCAGCGGTTCATCGGCCACAGGCGAAGTCTTGTAATAAGCCACGATACCGGCGGCGTAAGCCTGCTTGGGATTGTCGTTCCTGATTGTGCCCGTGTTGTAGCAGTTCTCGAACTTCGTGCCACGTGTGTACATTACGGAGATACCTGCCACGCAGCCGTTGGTCTTGGAGGTGGTGGCGTTGACAGTGAGGTTACCCGTATTGTAGCAGTTGCGGAAGGTCATGAAGTTGCTGATGGTCGCGGAGCCGTCGATGTCGGCCACCATGCCGCTCACCATATATCCGGCGGTGAGGTCGACGGTGTTGTAGCAGCCGTCCATCACGAGGGAATCCTTGTTGGTGGTGTTGGACTTGGCATAGCCGAGGATACCGGCCACGCCCATCATAGCCTCAGGTTTGGCAAGCTTGATGGTACCCTTGTTGTAGCAGCGGGTCATCTTCGGAGATATGGCGGTGGCCACGAGACCGGCAATGCCCTGACGGGAGGTGGCGACGCTACCCGAGTACTTGCTTTCGATCACTCCTTCGTTGCCGCAGTCGGTGAAGGTGACATTGGCAAGGGCGTCGGTTACCAGACCTGCCACGAATGTGGAGGCACCGGTGATGTGGGCCTTGTTGACACACTTCTCGAATACGGCGTTTTCGTAGGCCTGGCCGAAGGCGGAGGCTCCCGAACCGGAGGTCAGCGTAAGCTCTACCTCGTTGACGCAGTTGATGAGCTTCCCGCGTACGTTGCCGGTGAAGGCACCTGTGTAAGCCTTGGCGCTGGAGAACTTACCCTTCATGGTAAGGTTCTTGATCACACCCGACGCGCCTACCTCGCGGATCGGACCCTGGTAGCGGTCGGTAGTGGTCATCGACACACCGCTTACAGAGTGGTTGTCGCCGTCGAGCGTACCCATGAGGAAGTCGGCGGTGCTGCTGAACAGCGGCATGAATGTGCCGGCTGCAAACTCCAGGTCGGCAGTAATCTTGAGGAACTTGCCATCGAAGTTGTCGTGGGTGCCGTTGATATAAGCGGCGAGGTTGTTCCAGTCGTCGGTCGACGATATGAGATAAGGAGCAGCCTCTGTACCTTCGCCCTTGAGGGGCACGTTGGGAATGCGGGTAAGGTCGAAAGGCTTGTTGAAGCCGTTGAAGGAGCCGGTGAGCACTGCGTTCTCCATTGCCTGTGGAGCTGCGCCGGTCTTGAGGGTGTTGCCGCTGACCGAGAAGTATGTGGCGGGCTCGACCTTCCAGGTGGCGTTGTCGCTCAGCGAGCCGTCGGCTGTCACGTTGCGTACGGTTACACCGGCGGGCAGCGTGAGAAGTATCTGACGGGCGGCTATAAGCTTGGGTTCGGCTGCAAACTTCTTGAGGACAGGGTACATACCCTTGTCGAACTGCCAGTACTCGGCGTCGAGACCCTCGAGAGCGTTCCCGGAGGTCATCTCGACGGTGGAGAGGCCATTCATGCCTTCCCACGACGAGTTGCCGTAAGCCTCGCAGTTGGCAATCTGTTCGTCATAGTATGCGCAGATCTTGGTCACGTTGTTGTCCACGCGCTTGTTGTTGGGGGCGAAACCGGCTATATAGCCGCAGGAGGCCATGTCGGGACATCTCACGGTGCCTAAGTTGACGCCGCCGAGGATGTCGTTCTTGCCGGGGCCGTTGCCTGTGCCATGCACCACGAGCGAAGCCACCAGACCACCTGCTGTCTGTACGGCTTCCACAGTACCGACGTTGAGGACGTTACGGAGAATACCGTTGCTCATGTTGGTGGTGATACCGCCGGCCACATTGTAGTTGCTGCCGAAGTTGGCAATCTTCTTGATGGTGACGTCGCCGGCGTTGGCGCAGTTCTCGATCAGACCGTTGTTGCGTCCGGCGACACCGCCGGCGCAGTTGTAACCGGAGATAACGTTTCCGGCGTTGTAGCAGTCAATGATGCGTCCTTCCACTTCGTTCATACCGGCCACACCGCCTACCCAGCAGCTCACTGCCGTGATGTCGGCATAGTTGCGGACGTTCTGGATCAGACCATAGTTGTCGCCTACGGCCACACCTACGGAAGCCCATGCCTCGAGGGCGTCGCAGTCGGCGGCGAAGTTGAGGTTCTTAAGGACGCCGTCAACATCCAGACGGCCGAAGAAGCCCTTGTAGCCCTCGCAGCCGCCGTTGCCTGTCAGAGGTGTGCCAAGCGTGGTCTCGGTGGGTGCTGTCTTCCATACGAGCCCGGGAACCTTGAAGCGATGGATAGTGTAGCCGCCGCCGTCGTAGATGCCGGCGAAGCGGCAGTGCGCGTCGCTGGAGACGTTGGCGATACCCGTAAAGTCAGGACTGTACTCCAGGTCGATGTCGTTGGTCTGCTTGAAGTAGGTCTCCGGGAAGAGCTGACCGTCGACGTTGCAGAACTTGGCGAGTGCGATAAGGTCGGCCTTGGTTTTTATAAGGTAAGGCTGATTCTCCGAACCGATACCTTCGAAAGGCACGGGGGCTATCGACATCGGGAAGTAGAAGCTCGATTGCTTGTTGATGAATACGAGTGTATCCTTGCCGAAAGTGGAAATCTTGAGGGAGTCGCCCGCTATTTCCGACACATGACCCTTCTGGGAGAGCTTGCCGTTGAGCACGAGCGAGAAGGTGGTGTTACCTACGGCGGTGAGCTTCATGTTGCGGTTGACCTTGCTGATGTTGGCACCTTCGGAAAGAAGGATAGCGGAAGCGGCGAGGTCGGCGGAAGCTGATCCGGCAGCTTTCTTGAGCACCGGATACTGACCGGCCTTGAATACCCATGCGTCGGCGGAGAAGCCGGTGAGGGGAGTGCCGGAGGTGAACTGGTCGGTGGTGAGACCTGTGCCGTTGGCGGAGTTCTCGGTGAAGAGCTGACGGTTGTAGTAGATATTCTCGGCAACTTCCAGAGAGTTCTCCTCAACCTGGCCGAGGGTTTCGGCCCAGCCGGTCTCGCGGTTGTACTGGTAGTCCTCGAGGTCGACCATGGATGCCGTATACATATTGCGGAGTGAGCTCTTGACAGGCTTGCCGTCGTTTGACTTCGCCATGCACTGGCCCACGAGACCGCCGGTCATGCGGGAGTAGTAGGAGCCCACTCGGCCATGGAATGCCACGTTCTCCACGGTGGAGGCGATGACTTTACCGAAGATACCGCCGACCACGCACTTGGTGCCGCGACCGAGCACGGTACCGGCGGCGTATACGTTGGTGATCTTGGCATTTTCAATCACGCCGGCGATGGCGCCGTTGCAAACGCCCACATTGTCGGGAGCGCCCAGACGGTAACCGTCGGAGGTGCCGGTGAACGACAGGTTGTCGCCGTTACCGATGAAAACGCCGGTAAGACCGCCCATATTGACACCCGAACCGGGATAACCGTAAACGGAGGCGTTGATGGCGTGGCAGTCGGAGACATTGCCTACAATCTGGCCGGCGAGACCGCCGCCCCAGCCGCCTAATGCCATTACCGTCACATTCTCGGCCGTACAGCCGGTCATGTCGGCAGCGGCGCCGATAAGACCGCCGCATACCTGCCCGGCTCCCATGATCTCACCGCCGATGACATGGCAGTTCTCAGTGGTACCGTAGGTCCAGCCTGCCAGCGATCCGGCGTAATGGGCATTGGCAGTGACTTTCGGATTGACCATGGTCACGTTCTTGAAGCTGGCTACCGTGTCGACATTTCCGAAGAGTGCGCAATAGTTCTCGTCGCGCTCTATGAAGAGGTTGCTGATTTTCTTGCCGTTACCGTCGAAGTGGCCGGCGAAACGCTTCTTGAGCTCCGCACCGATAGGGGTGAAGTTGGTGGCCGACATGTCGATGTCGTTCATCAGCTTGAAGTATTTGCCGCGGAATGCCGAGGTGTAGATGGGATAGTTGGGGTTTTTCTCGGTGCTTTCGCTCACCTTCTGGGAGAGGAGCTTGAGGTCGTCGAGCGTGGAGATCTGGTATGGGTCGGCCTCTGTACCTGCGCCCTTGAACTCGGTTACCGAAATCGAGGGGAAGGTGATGGGGTTGGTGACGGTGATCTTGCCCGACATCCATCTCTCGAGGAGGTAGCTGCCCTGAGTGCCGCGGCTTATGGCGGTCCAGGGACCCCATGTCAGGGTAGTGGTCTGGGCCGTGGTGACAGGGTTGAGGTTGATGACGCTGCTGAGGTTTTCGAAGCTTACGGATGTGCCGTCAACCTTGTAGCCCGTGCAACCGTACGACATGAAGTCGCCGTTCTGCGGGAATTCCCTGATCACCTGCTGCTTGATGAGAGCGGTCAGGTTGTTGTTGAGCGTGATGTCGACGGTCATACCGTAGTTGCCGAAGTTGAGCACCGACACGAGGTTGTCGATTTCCTGTGTCACGAAGATGCCGTACGACTCGGGGTCGCCGTCCATGATGGTTGTCTCCATCCTGGCGTTGGGGCGACCGAAAGAGGTGTCGTAGGCTGCGACCATGAAGCTGCCGGCATTTGTGCCCGTTTTCACGAACACGCCCCACCATGAGTCGATGGTGAAGGAACCGTTGGCGTTGATCTTGCCGGTGAGCGGCTTGTTGTAGTCGGGCTTGCCCTGGTTGTTGCAGAGAGCGAGCCACATGTCGCCGTAGGTGGAGTGGGTGTAGAGCTTCTGTGCCGGGATTGAGATAGTGCCGGCAGCCACGTCAACGGTGGCTGTGACATTGAGTGTTTGCTGCCAGAAGTCCTTGATGGTGATGGTGTTTGTGCCGTCGGTGGTCACCGTCACCTGCAGACCGCCGTCGCCACCGGTGGTGGTAAGCGATTTGTAGAGCATGATGAAGTCGCCGGCGAGGTCGGAGACGGCGGTTATGCGCCGTCCCTTGCCACGGGTCAGCGGGGATGCTTCCGCGGCTTTTGCATTAAGCTCGACGTCGGAGAAAACCGGGCCGTCGAGGGCATTGAGACGAGTGGCGGTGATGCCGGCGGTAGCCGACTCGGCAGTTGCCGCTGGCAACTCGGCGATAATCGCCGGCTGTACGGCTGCCTCGCTCTCGAGGTTTTCCTCCGGGGCGGCAGTAGCCGGCCGGAGTCCCGGCAGGGTAGGCAACGCTGCCATCACTCCCGCTGTACACAGAAGTAATGTGCCTCCTATCCATGCCATTCCTTTTCTTTTCATAGGCGTTGGGTTTGGTTAATTGTTATTGTGTATCTTTCGCATATTCCCTGAATATTCCTAAGTCGCTGAATGTTAGAAAGTTCCAACCGCAAATTTAATATATTTTCCGATACTTCCAATCAGTTGCGGCAAAATTTTTATTTCGACGGTAGAACAGGAGAACAGGAGGACCGGGAACTTGATAATAATGTTGAATGTTGAATTTTGAATGTTGAATCAGCTGCCGGCTGTATCTATCCGACGGAAGCCCTCTTCTTATTATAGCCCGTTCTCCCGTCAAAAAATAATCAGTTCTTCCGTCAAAAACAAGACAGTTCCGTCAAGAGATTACAGATCCGGCAGATAATTCAACATTCAAAATTCAACATTCAACATTATCCTTCCAGGCGGTGATGTTGCGCGTATCGGTGCTGAAGGTGATGCCCAGGTTGATAATTGGGCGTGGGTCGCCGGCAAACTGGCGGCCGTAGTCTTTCTTCCGGATCTGCTCCAGAGCCTCCTCCGGCGTGCCGTCGCGCTTCAGCTCGATGATGTATATAAAGTTGCGCATGCTCAGCAGCATGTCGATACGCCCGTCCGACGTGTGCCATTCCGGACGCGCGTCGACTCCTATCAGCATGAAGATGATGAAGAGATTGTTCTCGTAATGCAGCTCCACGGCCTTCTCGGCGAACTCGTATGGAATTCCGGCCATGAACGACCGCAGCCGCTCCATGGCCTCGTCGATCTTCCTCTCCTCCAGCAGCCTGCGAACCTCGCGCACATGCTTCGAAATGGCCGTGGACTGCTCGCTGAGGTAATGCCTTGCGAGATTGTCGAAAAGACCCTTGCGCACCTCCAGATTGGGGATGCCCAGATGATAGAGGTCGTAATCCTCATACCCCTTGATTGTCAGATAACCCGTCTGATAGAGCAATGCTATGGGGGTCGTCTCGAAGACGTCGCTTTCGGCCAGCTGGCTACCCTCGATGGATTCCTGGAACATCTCGGGCAGGAAACCGCCGCCGCTCTGAATGCGGCGTATCAGGAACTCCGGAGTGCCGCTCTGGAACCAGTAGGCGCCTATATCCCCCTTTTTGAGGGCATGCAACAGACTGAACGGATTGTAGATGTCGGGGCATCGTCTTGTGAAATGGTACCCGTCGTAATTGGCCTTCAGCAATGCTACGGCCCCCTCTTCGCTCGTATCATAGCTGGTGGCAAGCCGTGAGATGCCATCCTTGAAATTGTCAAGAAGCTCCTCTTCCGTCATGCCGCATATTGCGGCATACTCATTGTCGAGAGATATATCGTCAAGGTTGTTGAGACCGCTGAATATGGTCATCTTGCTGAAGCGGCTCACGCCAGTAA